>CAKQJZ010000024.1 GCA_934247875.1 uncultured Spirochaetales bacterium | reverse complement strand
GCCTCCTAATTTTAATCTAAAACCAGGATAACATAAAGATGGAAATATTTAAAGTTTTAGATGTTACAAACTACTAGGCGACTGAATAGTTACTTTCAGCGAACGAATTAATCCTTTTTCACACTATATTTGCGGCCTCTGTTTACGCCAATTGCTAAAACCTCACCACTCTCACATAAGAGAGATATTATATGACGAGTTCTTGGCATACTCAGATTAATCGCTTTTGATATCTCTGAAGTTCGGAAAACTCCATGCTCTTTCAAATATTCGATAATCATTTTAGAAGAAACCTCAAAATCTTTATATTGAGCATCCTCATGTATTTTATCGCTTGTTTTATCGCTTGTTTTATCGCTTGCTTTATTTTGAATTGGCAATATTAATACTGTCTGCAGATTCTTAAAATCCTCTCTAACACTTGGCAATGCTCCTACCAGGTTTAGCCAAGTATCGAAAATACGAGGAACTCCACTGCCCGCACGTTCTCCGATTCCTAATAAGTTGAACATCTTCATTAAGCTCTTATTTCTTGCATCAGATACACCACCTGCAAGCCTCTCGTTTTTTCCTACTCTGATGTCGCCAGGATAAGATATGCTTATGTAGTCTGGTTTGTTTATGACAACAATACCTGAAGGAATAAAGAAATCAGCATTAGTGATGCAATTAACAAGAGCTTCTCTGATAGCAATATGCATCGGAGTCTCACCAACTCTAGTCATAACATAATCTACAAGTTCTAGCTTGAATGGCACTTTAATACGTGTGTAAAGACGCTCCGAAACTAAATAGAAAAAATCGAAGACATTCCCAGACCATGTACCAGCTGTGGAATATATTCTATCTATCCAATCATTTCCAGATGTCGAATCATACTCTCGGTAGTCCAAGAAGTACTCTGGAAAGACTCTGATTATCTGGTACTCACAACCAAACATCAATAAGCCTGCAGCTGTCGGCAAGATCTTTCCTTCTTTTCTAGCAGCAGCACCAATCATGACAAGATACTGATCATTGGGAAGCTCTTCCCATGGATGATGAGGGGAATATAGCTGATGCCTTCTTCTATATGCTCTGATTGTATCTTGGTTAAGTTCCTCAATGGAGAACTCTTCTATTATCTTCATATCAGGAGTTGCTTCTGCTGCATCACGTATCATCTGATTTATTTCGCGCTTAGAGCAATGATAATCACCATCTCCATTGCGCCTGTACGAACCTTCATAGACATTGCCATTTATATAGACAGGACGCAGAGATCTTTCTGCGCGTGGAACTTCAATTGAAACTACGAAAGATCCATCATCAAGCGTATGAGTCTTCACGCTATTCTCAGTCAGAAGATTCACAGACACTTTGTTAGAGTTGTTAATTATGTTCCAGAAATCTTTCATGACTTTATCGAAATCAAAAAGCCCTGAAGATGTAAAAGAGCCGTCTGATTGCTCTTTTGCTCCAAGCAATATAATGCCACCATATGTATTGGCGAAAGCAGAATACGTTTCCCAAATGGAACCAGGAAGTTCCCATGTTGCACTCTTTGCTTCTATACGATTGTTTTCTCTTATTCTTTGAAGTTTCTGATGTCAAAAGTCATAAGCAAAAAAATATCAATCTTTCTCCTACATATATTATTTAGCCCTGTTTTAGCGTTTCCCAAACATTATTATAACCTTTCAAGAATGGTTAGTTAAAGAAAGAAACCTTCCCTTGAGCGTTCTAAGATAAAAACGCTATAATTAATGTACAGAAAAAAAGGATTGATATGGCTGAAAGAAAGTTCTTCTCAAGATACAACATGCGCTGCGGCTTAGTTATGAGAGCGAAGGAAGCGAATCTCAATATCAAAGAGATTAAAGTGCCTACTTTAGACCAAAGATTCCTGCTTTTGAAAGCAGAAGATATTGAGAAGAATGAAATCCAGTTCATGGATTCCAAATTGCCAATTCTTGCTGATAAAAAGCTTTCATATGTAGGAGAGCCTGTACTGGCTCTCTTTGGTCCTGACTTTGAATCTGTTGAAATCATGATGAGGCAGATTGAGATCATTACAGAGCCTGCCAATGAAAAAACAGAGGAAGAAGAGGACGAGATTGCACCACTCTTTTTCAGCTGGGGCCAAGATGAAGCTATAAGAAGCGAGGACGAGAGCAAGTATAAAGTAATAGACAGTGAGCTGACGCTTGAGCCAACTACATATATCTCAGCACTTCGCTACACTGTAACAGTTTCAAAAGAAAAAGAATCGCTTTATATATCACTTCCAACTGAGTGGCCAAACTTTGTCAAGAGTGCTGTTGCAAGTGCAACTGGACAAGATATCAAGAGTATCAATTTAAAGCAGACTAAACTTCAGGCTAAACGCGATGAATATCTGTTTATGCCAGCTATTTACGCTGCCCTTGGCGCTATCGCGACTACACGCTTAGCACTCCCTGTAGAGTTAAGAGCTGTTGGAGAGTCAGCACGTGCAGGCATGGTATTCACACGCCACACAATTCTATCAGAAGACAATAAGCCACTCTCAGAGAGCGTAGAAGTTGAAGTAGATCAGGGTGCATATATAGTTGCTGGAGAAGAGATGCAACGTCAGATTATGACAGGCCTCATTCCTCCTTATCCTTTAAAGAGCTTCATTGCAAAGATCATAACAAAGAAAAGCAACAACTACCCTGCTTCTTTCTCTGGATCTCTTGGCTACACAGAGTCACTAGCTGCTACAGAGTACCACTACTCAAGGATACTCGAAAAAAGCGGAGTCACTCCTGCTATGCAGAAAGCACAGGATAAGAGCAAGACCAGATTCACTGACTATGCTCCATCTTATGAGCTTGAGACAGTCGGAGACCTTGTTAAGCGAATCGAGAAAGAATCTGTATTTGATAGAAAATGGGCTGCAAACAACTTCCAGAACAACAACTCATTCACAATTGTTGGATACTTGAAGGGCATTGGCATTGCAACAGGCTCTGGCATTGCAGGTTTCTCAACAAATACAGCTAAGAAGTCAGAGTTCTTATCTACAATAAACTACACACAGAAAAAGAATATAACTGTAAACAGCTTTGCCAAATCCAATGATAAGCTGATGAAATACTGGAAGAACCTGATAAGCGCAAGAATAGATGACGGCGGAAACGCTGACAACGTTATCTTCCTAGAACCAGCAGCAGGAGAATCTGACGCAGGGCCTGATGTACTATCACGCTTCTACTCATGTTACACAGCACAGCTTGCAGCTGCTGCAAAGGGACTCAATCTTCTATTGCTGAAAGATAAGCCACCTCTATCGCTTATCTTCTCAACAGAGAATCAATTCTATCCATGTGAGTTTGAGCACTCAGGCTTCGGTGCTGTCATAACAGAAGTCAAAATATCATCACTCACATTCGAACCAGTAGTAACTGAAGTCTGGGCTAATTTCGCACTATCTCATATCGTCGATAAAATGGAGACATTCAATATGGCAAGATGCAGCATATTGACATCTTTAGAGGAATGCGGCGCTAAGCTTTCATCTGACTTCAAGCTTCACTTATATATCGATGTAAAGAGTGCAAGCTCTGAAATACTCTCTTCGATAGACTCACTTGCACGCTCTCTTACTATGGGCTCATTCATAAATGCGCTTTCGCAGGTTGCAGGAGCTAAAGCTGCATCGATTCCTACAAGTGCAAAAAAGATAGAGAGAGCTTTGAATGGAGGCGCTAAATGAAAGTAGATTGCATCATTGATGAAAAGACACTGAGCTTAACACTCAATTCAGATAAACCACTCTCTTTGATTTTACAAGAGAACCTTGAATCAAATACTGCAAATGCACACTGCAGAGGCAGGATGTGCGGACTATGCGCAGTAATGGTCGATGGAAAGGCAGTCCTGTCATGCATGGTACCTGCATTTGAAATCAGAGGAAAAGAGATCACAACATTCGATGGATTTCAGAAGACTAAAGAGATGAGAGATATCGAGAGAGCTTATGAGGCAGTCGGCGCATCTCCATGCCCAGAGTGCTATAGCTCCAGATCTATAATCATAGAGTCTCTTGTATCCAAAGAAGAGACGAGACGCGATGTCATAAAAGCTGAGCTTGGCGTTGTCAAATGCAGTTGCATAGATATCGAGTCTGAGATAAAGATTGTACAGAAAGCAATCGAGATAAGGAGAGGAAAGCGTGTACGAAGGTCTTAGTTCCCCAAATATTTACACACCAAAGTCACTATATGAATACTCTCTGACTGCACTGCAGGTACCAGATGCGACTATCTGGGCTGGCGGTACATTTATAATGACAAGGCCAGATGCTTATCCATGCAAAACAGCTAACAGCGAAATCATATACATAGGCGGCATTGAAGAGCTTGATCGATTCCAGAGAAACGATAGGCTTGCAGAACTTGGAAGCAGAATTACTTTCCATAAGATACTCAACTCAGGAAAGACAATACTTCCAAAGCTCTTGATCGATAACGCAAAGATCATTGAAAGCTCACTCATTTCGCAGCGTGCAACAATCGGCGGCGCTATATGCACTAAAGAGCTTACAACAAGCTTCCCTGGCACTTTGATTGCACTCAATGCAGCAGTAGAAGTCAAATACATCAAGAAGAAGCGAATACACTCAAAGTGGCTGCCGCTTTCACGTCTTGTTGACAAGAATGGCCGCATTGCGCTTCCGCCACAAGGCATGATCAGCAGAATCAGAATCAGTACAATCGAGGATGATATTCAGAAATTCTATGCAGTTGGCTCATTTATTCTGGAGCCATCAGATGCTGTATCTGTTGCATTCATCTCTGACTGGGATATGGACTTATTGATAAATCCACATATCACAATAACACTCCCTCAGCTTGGGATATGCTTCTCACGTGATATCGACAATGTGCTTGCATCTCTACGCTTCCCACTAGATGAGAGCGAATACAACTCGCTTGAGAGCATACTATTCACATTCCTTGACTCCTCTTTTTCAGAGATTTCAGAGCTGCAGAAAGCCAGAGTCAGAGGAATACTTGAAAATCTATTTGATGACCTGAACAGAAAGGCATTAGAACATCCTCAGGATAAGGAGAACCATGAGCTTCGTTCATCTACATAATCACTCCGATTTCTCACTACTCGATGGAGCAGCATCCATCCCACGATATATCGCTAAAGCCAAAGAATGCGGCATGACAAGCTTAGCACTTACAGACCATGGAAACATGTATGGTGCTGTAACTTTCTATGAAGCCTGCAAAGCAAATGGAATCAATCCGATTGTCGGATGCGAATTCTATATGTATCCACCAGACAGAAGAGAGAAGAATCCAGAGAATAAGTACTACCATCTTATACTCCTTGCTATGAATGACCATGGCTATCATAACCTGATGGAGCTCAACTCAATTGCCTGGAAGGAAGGCTACTACTTCAAGCCACGTATCGACAATGAATCGCTCAAAGCACATAGCGAAGATCTGATCTGTCTCTCTGCATGCCTTGCAGGAGAGCTTCCTCGCCTAATCTGCAGCGGCAAGAAAGAAGAGGCAAGAGAGAGAGCAAAATGGTTCAAAGAGGTATTTGGAGACAGATATTACATTGAGCTCCAAGACCATGGAATCCCAGATGAGAGAAAAGCAGCTGAAGAGCTTGTGAAGATAGCTCATGAGCTGAATATTCCTCTTGTCTGCACAAATGATATCCACTACATCGAAAAAGATGACTCAAATGCACATGATACTCTCCTATGCATTGGAACTGGAAGCAAGAAGACAGACCAGAACAGACTAAGATACAAAGAAGGCGAATTCTACTTCAGGACTCCTGAAGAGATGGAGCGTCTATTCTCATGGATACCTGAAGCTGTTGAGAACACTGGCAAAGTAGCTGAGCGCTGCAACCTTGAAATCATCTTCCCTGGCCCTATTCTGCCTAAGTGCTCTATTCCAGAGCCATATAAAACAGATGCAGAGTATTTGACAGCACTTGCATATGAAGGACTTCCTGCAAGATACCCAGATGCAGATGAAGAGAAGATGGAAATGCTCAAGAAGCGACTTCAGTATGAGCTTGATATCATAATACAGATGGACTTCCCAGCTTACTTCCTGATTGTACGAGACTACATTCACTGGGCTAAAGTGCATGGCATTCCAGTAGGCCCTGGAAGAGGATCAGGCGCTGGTTCTCTTGTTGCATATACAACGACAATTACAGACGTTGACCCAATCAAATACAACCTGCTCTTTGAGAGATTCCTGAATCCTGAAAGAGTATCAATGCCTGATTTCGATATTGACTTCTGCTTCGAGCGTCGAGGAGAAGTAATCGACTATGTAACAGAGCACTATGGACACGATAACGTTGGACAGATCACAACTTTCGGAACACTTAAGCCTAAAGCTGTAATCAAAGACGTTGCACGTGTTCTCGATATTCCATTTGATGAAGCAAATAAGATCTGTGCACTGGTTCCAGATGCAATACCAGATATGAAGAAGTTCCACTTGCCAGATTGTCTCAAGTTCGAGCCAAAGCTACAGGCTATAAGAGACAGAGGCGGTGTTTATGAAGAGCTTTTCGATACTGCAATCAGACTGGAAGGACTCTCAAGACATACATCTCTTCATGCAGCTGGCGTAGTAATCGGAAGGAAGTCACTGGACCACTATGTACCGCTATGTGCAGACCCAAAGACTGGTGCACTTGCAACGCAATACACGATGCTGCAGATTGAGAACTGCGGTCTTGTTAAGATGGACTTCTTAGGACTCAAGACACTTACTCTCATCAAGCACACAGTAGATCTCATTCATAAGCGAGAGCCAGATTTCGATATCAACAAGATCGATGAAGAGGATCCTGTTACATTTGATATGCTATGCAGAGGCGACTCCTCATGCGTATTCCAGTTTGAATCAGCTGGAATGCAGGATATTCTAAAACGTGCACAGCCTTCAACAATCGAAGAGCTCGTAGCACTCAACGCACTCTATCGTCCAGGCCCGATGCAGTTCATCGACCAGTACATTGAGTCAAAGTTCGGAAGAATACCTATTACATACCCTGACCCATGTCTTGAAGATATACTGAAGACAACTTATGGCGTAATCGTATACCAGGAACAGGTAATGCAGGTTGCTCAGAAATTTGCAGGCTACTCTCTTGGTGGTGCAGATATCCTACGCCGTATCATGGGCAAGAAGAAAGCAGATAAGCTTGCTGAGCAGCAGATCATCTTCGAAGAAGGTGCTGTTAAGCTTGGCCACAGCAAAGAAGACGCTGACAGAGTATTTGAGATCCTGAAACCTTTTGCTGGCTATGGCTTTAACAAGTCACACGCTGTTGCTTACTCAATCGTTGCTTACCAGACAGCATTCTTAAAAGCAAGGTACTTCCCAGAGTTCTTAGCTGCGAACCTCACTAATGAGATGAATAGCCCAGATAAGTTCACTGAGTATCTCAACCTTGCACCAAAGTACAATATCAAGGTTGTGCCACCTTCAATCAACAGATCTGAGAAGCACTTCACTGTAGATAATGGCGACATTATCTATGGCCTTGCTGGCATCAAGAACGTCGGAGAAGGTGTTGCTGAGAAAATCATCGAAGAGCGTGATAAGAATGGCCCATACACATCATTTGTCGAGTTCTTATCAAGACAAAGCGAGAATACAGTGAACTCAAGACTCTTGGAGTCTCTTATCAAAGCAGGTGCTTTTGATGAGCTTGGAGTCAACAGGCCAACGCTGCTTAATAACCTCGAAGAAGCTCTGAGATTCGATAAAGCTTCTAAAGCAGCTACAGCTTTTGGCCAGATGTCGCTATTTGGGGATGAGGAAGAGGA
This sequence comes from uncultured Spirochaetales bacterium, assembly GCA_934247875.1. Classification (GTDB taxonomy): domain Bacteria; phylum Spirochaetota; class Spirochaetia; order Sphaerochaetales; family Sphaerochaetaceae; genus Ornithospirochaeta. The sequence continues at coordinate 18,019 of CAKQJZ010000024.1, read as the reverse complement.
ACTTGGATCTTTTGAGATGAGAGAGTGCGAAGACTGGGACCTGATTGAGAAGCTCAATACAGAGAAAGAGCTCCTTGGCTTCTATATCTCAGGACACCCACTCGATATCTACGACAAATACATAGAAGAGTGCGTCAGAGTGAACTTAGGAGACGAAGACACTATCCAGCTCGATACTGAAGTGCAGCTCATTGCACTTGTGCAGGCTATGCGCATTGTGCTTACTAAGAGCAAGCAGAAGATGGCAATCATAACGCTCCAGACAAAAGAAGGAGATGTAGACGCAGTCTGCTTCCCGACTATATATGCAACTCTTCAGGATAAGCTCTTCCAGGACTCTATCTATGGCTTTGTTGGCACATTCTCAATGCGCCAGGATAAGCTCTCATTCCAGATAAGAGATGTAATGGAACCTTCTGAGCTTAAGCCTGAAGCTGTGAGAAAGATAAACATCAAACTGAAATCTGGTCATGACTTTACACGCGACGCGCTCAAAGGCGTACTGAGAGCATTCACATTAAGCGAAGGCAACATCCCTGTCTCGATATATATTGCAGGCAATCAAAGAGAAGAACTGCAGCTGAAGAGCACTAGCTACCTATCCTACTCTCCTTCTCTCTTAGAAGAACTTAACAAAGAAGAGATTGTCGATAAGGTCTGGGTCAATTAACTTATAAGTTAGGAGTTTATTCAAAGTGTATATACTTACTAAGATTTCAATGGTAATAGCTAGGCTTTTGAGGCTTTACTCTTTCTTGATCTGGATAAGAATCATAATGTCATGGTTCACAAGGTCATATAAAGAAGGCTCTTTCTCATCCTTTCTGGCACATATCGTTGACCCATATATCAATGCATTCAAACGCAGTGGAATGACTATAGGCATTCTCGACTTCTCTCCGATCATAGCAATCGGAATAATCAGCGTGCTTGAGTCTATATTCGCTTTCTATGGCGTGCATGGCTTTCTGACCTTTGCGCTGATACTCTCATTCTCTATTCAGGCATTCTGGAGCTATGGACTATCTATATACCTATCTCTCTTGATAATCCTGATGATCTTCCGCTTGATTGCTTCGTTTTCACAGAACCCAATGATGGCAGCAAGCTACTATAGAATGACTAGCGGAGCAGATTCATTCTGCGCTGCTATCAAATCACTATTTGGAAGAAACTACATTTCTGATAGAGCTGTTTCGATAATTGGCCTTATACTCTCAATAATGATGTATTTCGGAGGTAAATACCTGTTTGGCTATTTGATGAGAATAGCACTCAGGATCCCATTCTAAAGATGGCTATCAAGATTTCAGCAGTCCCAGGAGTTGGAAAGAAGAGCACAGAAGACTTCAGGAATCTGGGAGTAGAGACACTAGAAGATCTAATAGAGCTCGCACCTCGTCAATATGAGGATAGAAGAAGCGAGCGCCTTCTATCTGATGCAACACCTCTAGATCCGACTATTCTATGCAGAATCTATCCAATAAAGCACTCATTCTTTCCTTCTAAGAAGGGACGCACGCTGAAAGTATTAGCAGAAGATGATGAAGGCAGAAGATTGGAGCTCTTATGCTTCAATAGACCATTTCTTGAGTCACAGCTGTATATAGGCTCTGCATGGTATATAAATGCAGAAGTGCAGAGAACTCCAAATGGAATATATCAGACATCATCATTTGAGATAAAAAAGAGTAAAGAAGAAGCAGGACTTGGAAAAATAGTCCCTATATATCCACTATCAGGCTCACTGACGCAGAAGACTCTGAGAAAGAGTGTTGGCTATGCACTTTCATCTCTCTCACCATTTCCTGATTCACTCCCCTATTCTCTCTATGAGAAATATGACCTGATGAGAGATGATGAGGCACTCAAAGAACTCCATAACCCCAAAGACTTCGAAGCACTTGAAAGAGCAAAACGCACTTTGGTCTTCTCTGAGCTATTGCACTTAGAAATCAAGCTCATGAGAGATAGAGATTTTCAAGATAAAGCCAAAGGCAAAGAGAGCGAACTAGAGCGAAGACTCATAACATCACTCCCATTCTCGCTTACTGAAGACCAGAAGAAAGTAGTTGAAGAAATCAGAGCTGACTTAGATGAGAGGGAAGCTATGAATAGACTGCTTCAGGGAGACGTAGGATCAGGAAAGACGCTCGTTGCCTGGATAAGCGCACTCCATGTGCTGGCTAAAGGCGGCCAAGTCGCATTCATGGCGCCAACAGAGCTCCTTGCGCGTCAGCACGCAGAACTTGCGACAAAGCTTTTGACACCACTAGGAGTCAATGTTGCACTTGTTATTGGAGACATCAACAGCAAAGCACGCAAAGCACTCTTGAATGCACTGAAAACAGGAGATGCTAACCTCGCTATTGGCACGCATGCACTATTCTCATCTGATGTTGAATTCAAACGCTTGGATTATGTAATAATCGATGAAGAGCATCGATTCGGAGTCAACCAAAGAGAAGCGCTTATAAACAAAGGAGATGAAGTCAATGTGCTTTCAATGACTGCAACTCCTATACCTCGAACACTAGCTCTGACACTATATGCGGGAAGAGATATCTCAACTATCAAGACAATGCCTAAAGGCAGATTGCCGATAATCACACACTTAGTAAGCAATGAAAAGCGCATGGACATGTACAAAGCAATAAAGACAGAATTCTCACGCTCACATCAGGCTTATTTTGTCTATCCAAGAATAAACGATGAGGGAGAGAGCGACTTAAGAGATGTAACGACTATGTTTGAAACTCTTAAGGGAATATATCCAGGAATCCCTTCTGCATTGATTCACTCTAAGCTTCCTGAAGAAGAGAAGATCAGAATACTCTCTGACTTCAGGGCAAAGAAGCTCAGCTACTTAGTCGCAACAAGCGTAGTAGAAGTCGGCATCGACATTCCAGACGCAACTTGCATGGTCATTGAACACGCAGATAGATTCGGACTTGCAGCACTTCATCAGCTCAGAGGCCGAGTCGGACGTTCAAGCTTACAATCGTATTGCTTCTTGGTCTTTGATGTAAAAAACTACACTAAAGACGCTGGCGAGCGCCTTAAAGTAATGAGAGAAGAACAAGATGGATTCGTCATTGCTGAGAAAGACCTTGAAATCAGAGGACCTGGAGACATAAGCGGAACAGAGCAAGCAGGATTCTTGAAGATCAAGTTTGCAACATTGACAGATCATACAGAGCTCTTGGAGCTTGCATCTAAAGAAGCTATGAGAATCCTGAAAGAAGATAAGGGACTAATCAAAGCTGAGAATGCAATGCTGAGACAGGCACTTTCTTGAAAGGCAACAAAGTGCTATTTTTTATCCAGGAGATTATTTTATGGTTACACGCGAAGACGCACTGTCACTTTGGCATAAATACAATAAATCCGAAAGTCTATATCACCACGCATTAGCAGTTGAAGCTGTAATGAGAGAAGCAGCAGTTAAGTTCAATGAAGATCCTGAATATTGGGGAATCGTAGGACTACTACATGACGTTGACTGGGAATCATTTCCAGATGAACACTGCAAGAAAGCTCCTGAGCTTCTTAAAGAGATAAACGCACCAGATGAGATGATACATGCAATATGCTCTCATGGCTGGGGAATATGTGTAGACGTTGAACCTGAGCTATATATGGAAAAGGTCCTATTCACTATCGATGAGCTTACAGGCCTTGTAACAGCTACAGCACTTATGCGCCCAGAGAAAATGAAAGGCATCACAGTCAAATCTGTTAAGAAGAAATGGAACGCTCATGGCTTTGCAGCTGGAGTAAACAGAGAGATCATTGAAAAAGGTGCAGATATGCTTAATCTTGAGCTACCTGCAGTGATTCAGCTCACAATAGATGGAATGACTAAAGTTGCTCCAGAACTTGGACTCTGGCCCGAGGAAGATAAATGAGAGTAACAGGCGGCAAATATGTAAGGCGCACAGTCAAGTGCCCTCCAGGAGTCATCAGACCAGCTATGGACAGAATGAGAGAATCTCTATTCTCTATTCTTGGTGATCTGACAGGAGAGAGCTTTCTTGACTTGTTCTCAGGCTCTGGCTGCGTTGCTATAGAGGCTGCAAGCAGAGGAGCATCTACTATACACTTAGTTGAAATGGACAGAGGCAAAAAGAGCGTAATAGAGTCTAACCTCTCATTCGTTGAAGAGAATAAACGCCTATTCATGATGGATGTGAATAGATATATCCTCTCATGCCCATATACATATGACATAGTATATGCAGACCCTCCTTTCAATATGGAAGGCAAAGTCGAGCTGTTCAAGAAAGTTGCAGAAAAGAGACTCATCAAAGATGGAGGACTCTTTATAATCCACTATCCAGAAGAAGAGAAGAAGCTCTGGCCAGAAGATATACCAGGCTTCGTTTTCAAAGATGAGCGAAAGTATGGAAGATCCATGCTTCGCTTCTATAAGGCACAATATGAAGCTAACTGAAATAGAACCAAGCGTTATGACATCTAAGTGCTCCATAAAATCAATGAACACAGATTGTTTCTATAGCGCTAAACCAACCTACTACTTTGGCTTAAACCAAGAGATGGGAGGCCTACACGCAACAGAAAAAGGCGTGGGCGTTGAAGCGCTATACAACACTGAGCATAAAACTTGGATGATCATCAGAACACGCATGCACATATCTAAGCTTGCGCACTGGCCTGAAGACATCTCTTTGATCACATGGCCGCAAGAAGGCTACAGACTATATTGCCCTAGAGCTGTCAAAGCATATGATGAGAAAGGCGATGAGCTCTTCAATGCAGAGAACTGGTGGGTAATAATGGATCTTGAGAGAAAGAGACCATGTAAGCCTGAGTATATCTTGTCATCTCTTCCACCTGCTGATAAAGCAAAACATTACTTTGACCCTGCTTTCCCTCAATTTCCAAAAGAGGAAGAATATGAGGGAGAAAGACTAGAGCCATGGCAAGTCAAGATCAACTACTATGACACAGACTACAACAGACATGTCAACAACATAAGCTATGTAAACTGGATTCTTGATGCACTTCCAAAAGAGTTCCTAGATAGCTATATGCCAACACTCTTAGATGTAAAGTGGATACATCAGTGCTTCTTAACAGATGACCTCACTGTATTTACTTATTCAGATAAAGGCTTCTCTGATGAGAATCCTTCACTCTACTCTAAGATAATGAGAGGAGATGAAGTTGTATTTGAAGCAACATCAGAGTGGAAAAGAAGAACTAATAATGAGGTGGCTTCCTGTTAGGACGCGCCTCACCTGTCTCTTCTATAAGCTCCTTTACTTTGCGCTCTAAGTGCTCAACTCTGATCTTCAGATAAGTAATATCTTTGCCTTGCTCAATGATCACATCATTAAGCTCTGCATTCTGACTCTCTAAGTAGCTAACCTTTATTTCAAGCTGTTCGATTTCTTCTTCCATATGTGTAGTATAAGGAAGAGAAGAAACTAAGTGCAACGACTATTCCATAGTTTTGTTTCCTCTAAACTTACAACAAAAGGAGAAAACTATGAAAAAAGGACTCGCTAACATTTGCTTTATAGTCATGTGCATGCTAATGCTAACTCTTTTCGTTGCATGCAATAATGGCTCTACCCCCCCCCACGAGCACACTTATAATGAAGATGCGTGGGTAACTGACGGCGACCACCATTGGTATGCTGCAACCTGCGAGCATACTGAAGAAGTCAAAGCTAAAGCACCACACACTTGGGACGAAGGAAAAGAAACAACACCTCCTAAACCTGGAGTGGCTGGAGTTAAAACATTCACATGTACCATCTGTAATGCTACAAGAACAGAGCCAATCCCTGCGCTCCCTCCACAATCAGGCGATATCGGATTCGCTACAGGTTACCAACCAGGCAAAACATACGATAGAGACCCAATCTCAATAAACAAATCACAGATAGTCAGAATTGTAGATGGAGTACAAACACCAATTACCAACCCTGACGACATCTCATTCATGTTCAAACCTTCTGGCGCTGATGATAGCGATTATTCAGATGTAGCACCTACTAATCCAGGCTCTTACACAGTGAAGATTATCGTTGAAGCAAGTACAGGATGGGAACGAAAAGAACATGAAGCACCATTCTTTATTGATAAGATTAAGCTTACCGGCGAATACGACATTAAAAAAACTTTAGAGTACAAAGGTGAAAACCATCTTATTAGTGAGTGGGAATTAACTCATGCAGACCTTCCTTGTATTCTTGAAGGTGACACTGTAGTTATCAAAGATATCAAAACTAACAAAAATGCAGGCACGAATCCAGTAGACGATTATACTATAGTTGCAAATGATTATTATGATGACAAAAGCCCTCTAAATATATCTGCAACAGTTAATCCATTCAACATTTCACCTGATACTCCTATCAATGTAACAAAAGTTTATGATGGCACAACAAATGCTGAATATAAGGATTGGGGATATACCATTCCTGAAGCAGATAGAGGCAAACTACTAATACTCACTGTTACTGCAGATGGCAAGGATGTAGGTAATCATAACCCAGGAGGTTTTAATCCTATCGCCTTCACTCTCGATGGAGCAAGTACAAGCAACTACACAATCGATAAGTCTAAAATCTCTATTAATATAACGGCTAGACCTCTTAGCTTTAATGAGAATCCAACTGCTGTTTATGATGGTTCAAACAGAAAAGTAGTAGCTGAGCCAGAGATCATCAATAACATTGTTGATGGAGAAAGCTTAACAATTACTATTGAGACAGGCAATCAGAATGTATTAAGTCCTGATGCAACACCACCAACAGGCCTTACTTATACTATATCGGCAGGGACAAATACGATATCATCAAATTATCAAATTAAACAGAGTGAAATTGATAGAGCAAGAATTATTCCGGTTGAACTTGTCTTGAAGGATCCTAATAGTGATGCTTTGACTAAATTTGAATATCAAAACAATAAAAAGCTCACTAAGAAGGTAGATGTCTTGTTTAATGGAATTGTAAACGGGCAGGATATAACGCTTGAAGTTGAATTTTCAGATGTTGACGTTCATTCTTCTTATAAAGACCATAAATTCTTGATTGGCTCTGGTTCAACAACATATAACTATAAGCTATCAGAAACTGATTATCAGCAGCTTAAGACAGCTAAAATATCTCCAAAAACACTTTTATTCTTTGGTAAATACTACATGGAGAAAAAAGGCACTGTTCTATTATACTTTATGTTGCCAAGTCAGATACAAAGCATAGGATTGATCAAAGTTAGGCTTAATGTTCCAGAAGAACATGCAAACTGGGAATATGGGGATTATTATATATTATCAGAATCATCAGGATGGACTTTAACGCCAGAACCTACAAATCAAAACTTCACTGTTAAATTTTTGAATGATCCAACAATATATGTTAGACCGTTACAATCTCCTAGCCCTACTGTAACCGTAGGTGGCACAGGAACAGAAGTTACGGCTGATGCCCATGGGCGTCTCTATTGCAAAATTGAAGGTGCAGTAAAAGGAGAAAAATATACGATTATCGTAAAAGATGGTACAGAAACTGTTTCATATGACAAAATGACACTAAGAGCTGATGGTACTTTTATAGTGCAGTATATCGCCCCTGATACTGGCATCTTTGAATTCAATGGAGATAACGATAAAGTATTACAACTACATGCAGAATTGACTGAGAACCAGACCTACACCGTCAAAGTAGCAAAGGTAACCAAAGTAACTTAAGTTTGTCTTTGGTAATATAAGAGACTGCATTGATTTGAAATAGTTAATGTATCTTCATTCAATGAACTATTTGTGCAACCTTGATGCTTAATTGAGGTTGCATTATTTTTGGTGCAAAAGTGACAACAATACGCAACAAAATGTTGCATTTCTTAGTTCTTTCTGTGGTATAATTGGTTAACAAATTGAGGAGGATACCCATTTGAAAGGCGAAAGAGTTGCACAGCTTGAGCTTTTGCTACGCTCTCACCCAGAAGGTCTAAGAAGAGCTGAAATAGCAAGACGCTTAGGTGTCCATAGATCTACGATATCACGTTACGTAGATGATTTAGCTCAATACATAGATATCTATGAAGATAATAACCTGATAAAAATCAGAGAAAAAGAGAATGAAAGCTCTCCTCTAGAGCTCTCTGTTTATGAGTCTCTTGCTTTCAATATGGGTGCAGAAGCACTTGCGCAAAGTGCAGACTTTCAGAATCCTCACTTAGCATCAGGACTCAGAAAGATGGCTATGAATATGCGCTCCTATGCTCCTAAGATCAGTGAGAACATATTAACTCTTGCAGAGAATATCGACAAAAAGCTTCAAGATACCAAAACAGAAGCAGGAAGATTCAATGCAATACTTGAAGTCTTGATTGACTGCTGGATTAGTGGCCGCATTGCGCGTGTATCTACGTCAGATCCTGAGAGAGAAGAATTTGAGATTGCTCCTTACTTTATTGGCTTCAAAGAAGACAATAATGGGCGTAAGCCTATGACTGTCACAGGTAGATTGAGACACACTAAAGAAATCATCACGATAGATATCGCATCAATAACAGAAGCAATGATGCTTGATGAGACATATACTATCCCTGACAACTTGAAGCCTTTTACTAAGCCAGATAAAGAGAGTGAGTATGATGCTATCGATATGATTCCGCTTACTATCAGGCTTGAAGAGAAGAGTGCTTTGAACTCCTTCTCTACACTCAACCATGGAAAACCAAAGTTTGAAAGATCAGATAAGGGAGATCTGATTTGCCATATCGATATAGAGAACTCAATTGAGCTTATGCTCCGCATAATCCAATGCGGGACAAGCATCGTAGTTCTGGAACCAGAGAGCTACAAGCGTAAGCTGGTAAATACTCTGGACAATATTATAAAATTATACAAATAGCCTATGTACACGATTTTACTTGTTGAAGATGAAGAGAATTTAAGACACATCATAAAGAACAGAACTCCTTGGGAGGAGCATGGCTTTATAGTCACTCAAGAAGCATCTAATGGCAGAGAAGCATTAGAGCTCCTTGAAGACGATGTTCCAGATGTCATCATTACAGATATCAAGATGCCATATATGGATGGTATAGAGTTTATTGAGAATGTGCGCTCCAGATTCTCAGCAAGCGTTGAAGTAATCATCCTATCCGGCTATGACGAGTTCCAGTACGCCCAAGAAGCTGTAAGACTCAATGTAGCTGAATACGTATTAAAGCCTGTAACAGTCGAGTCCCTTTGCGCACTTCTTGATAGAACCAAAGAAAGAATCGAGAAAGAGAAAGCAAAGTACTTAGATAAAGAGCATCTTACAGAAGTATATAAAGAGGCACTCTCTACATACAGAAATAAGTTTCTGCAATCTGTAATATTCCCTTCAAAACGAGTTGAAGAGCAGACACTGATTCAGAGTGCACGTGATTATAGTTTTAATTTCAAGAACACTACTATGTATATGATAGCTGTCATTGAAGACAAGATGTCTCTTGAAAGCTCACTTGCACTTACTGAGATCAATAACGATGTATTTCTCAAAGAGAAAGAACCACCATTGATTTTCAATAACAACAATCAGTTCATATACATATTCACATCTACTATGAATCCTGAATACGTAGCAGTATTCAAAAAGCACGTACTAAAACAGATTAATATCCTCAAAGACAAAACTGAGCATATTCTTGGTAAGAAATTCAATATTGGCATCAGCACAATGGTCACAAGACTAATAGACCTCCATGGTGCTTATATCAAAGCAATGGAAGCATTGAACTACTCTGAGACAACAGAAGACCAGCATATTGTAATGTATCAAGATATCGCGATAACTGAAGATGATAAGCCAGAAAAGAACTACTCAGAGCTCAGAACAGACTTGACACTTGCTATAAAGTTTGCAACTGAGAAGGAAGTAATAGGAGCTACTGATGCATTCTTTGAAAACATAACAGACTTCGAAGTGCTTCAGGCTACAGTACTATTCTTCATCACAATCATTATCGACATCTGCCACTCATACGCAAAGAGATTCTCATATCTCTTAGAGCCTAATACAGATATCTTCTCAGAGATTGAGAAGCTGAGAAGCTTGTCTTCAGCAACAACGTTCTGCGAGACAATTGCTATCAAAGCTAACAGAATGACATCTGGAATCAGAGAGACTAGCCATATCAAGTTCGTTGAGGCTGCGAAGATAATAATAATGAAGAAGTACTCTAATCCTCTATTCGGACTTGATGATCTATGTGAAGAGATCTCTGTATCTCCTGCATATTTCTCAACAACATTCAAAAAAGAGACTGGCATCTCATTTGTTCAGTATCTGACAAACACAAGAATAGAGAAAGCAAAGGAGCTGCTAAAGAACAGCGATCTTAAAACATATGAGATAGCTGAGAAAGTCGGCTTTGCTGAACCAAACTACTTCTCATTCACATTCAGAAAGAACACAGGTCTTTCTCCATCGCAATATAAGCAGCAGAACAAGATTTAAGAGAGATGAGAGAGAAGAAAAAGCATAATAACATATTAGAGTCCCTGCATATGTCCACTCTCATTGCAGGCTCTATTTTCTTAGTCGCATTTCTTGGAATTGTTATGACAGGCTTCTCTCTTGCAAGACTTTACTCTAACGCTTTACAAGAGAATGCAATTAAGACAAACACAACAGTAATAAGCCAGATCAATAACAATATTAACTACTACATCAAAGATATTGTCTCTATATCAAACTATGTCCAATATGAGTATCACTTTCAGAATGGAATAGCAAAAGATACTATAGAAGACAAAATCAACACAATCACAGAAAGCCGTGAAGATATCAAATTCATTGGCCTTTTTGATCTTGATGGAACTCCTATCGTTACAACTATCTCAGATAGAGCAATAGAAGCTGCAACAGTGGAAAACCTGCCAAAACAGGATTGGTTTAACGATGCTGTAAGGTATCCAGGTGAGTTCTATTTCTCTCCTCCTCACTATGGCTTTAATAAACTCTTTGAAAATATACAACTGATTACATTCTCAAGCATGATCTCAATACTCGATGAAAAAACGAATCAGCCTAAGAATGCTATCATAATAATTGACCTTGATTATGAGGCTGTAGAACAGACGATAAGCAATTCTTTTACTAACTATACAGATGGCTATATATATATCATAAATGCACATGACAAGCTGATTTGCTTCCCTTCTTCAGAGAAAATCTCAAGTGTTGAATTCGAACAGAACTTTGAAGAAGTCAAAGAGAAAGTATTTGGAACATTCATAAGCAGCTATGATGGCATAAAGAAGCTTACTATCATATATCCAGTCAGATACACAGGCTGGCGCCTTGTTGGAGTAATAGACTTAAGTGCATCGCTTAAGCAATCTGTAGTCTTCAGAGATACAATCATTGCTTCCCTTGTTGTAATCATCATCTATGCAGTCATAATATCTACTCATATCGCATCGTATCTCTCTAGCCCTATCAAACAGCTTGAGTCAATCATGCGTCATGTACAGAATGGCAATTTCGATATCGTAATACCTGTCACAGGCAGCCAAGAGACACAATCTCTATCAAAGTCATTTGAGAAGATGCTCTTTAAGATAAAATCACTTATGGCAGACCTCAAAAAGACAGAATCAATCAAGAGACAGCGCGAGCTTGATGCACTGCAGGCAAAGATCAACCCTCACTTTCTATATAACACTCTTGAATCTGTCGTATGGCTTGCAGAAGAAGGAGACAATAAAGGCGTAGTCAAGCAAGTCACATCACTTGCAACACTATTCAGAGTATCTATTGCGAAAGGAAAGAACATATTAACAATCCAGGAAGAACTTACGCATGTAAAGAGCTACCTTGAAATCCAGTCAATAAGATACAAAGACAAGTTTGATTACAAATTCATTGTACCAGAAGAGCTGAAGCACTGCCCTACTACTAAGCTTATTGTCCAGCCAATTGTTGAGAACTCAATTTATCATGGACTTAAATACATTGAAGATGATGGCCACATCATAATCAAAGTTGAAGCTGTTGGAGAAGACAAGATAGCAATCAAGATTATCGATAATGGCGCTGGAATGGATAAGAAGACAGTAAATGCTCTTCTAGATCCTAATGGAGATATAAAGCGCAGCGGCAACGGCATAGGCATCATAAACATCAATGAGCGCCTGAAGCTTGTCTATGGAGATGAGTATGGGCTCTCTGTTGAGTCAGAGCTAGAAGAAGGTACAACAGTCACTATCCTTATCCCTCGCTTAGCTCCTATCCAGCCAGTAACTCTTAGAGATAATCAGATGAGCCTATAAGGAATCCAGATGATATTATTCTCCATCTTATAGCCAAGATTCTCTTCTGTTAATGAACGCCTTAAAACAAGATTATAAGCAATAGAGATAGCTGCATCAGCTATTCTCTCTGCATCATTTATAACAGTGCCAGTAATCTTTCCCTCTTTTAGAGCCTGAAGCCCTTCTTTAGTTGCATCAACAGAGAATATAGGGAGTGAATACCCTGCTTTATCCAGCTCTTTATATGCACCTAAAGCCATCTCATCATTATTAGAGATTATTATCTCTATATCATCTAAGATTGCTTTATTTCTCAATAAAATTTCGCTGCCACCCTCTTCAGTCCAATCGCCATAGCCATATGCTAAGCGCTGAAGACTGAGGCCTTTGTTTATCAGTGTATTTATAACACTTTCGCTTCGCACACGCGAAATATTAGAACCAAGTTCACCGCGAATCATCAAATACTGAAGAACTCCATCTTCGTTCTTATCAACTTCTGCTTTATGTTCATTCCAGTAGTTAGCTATCATCTCTCCTTGAAGTATTCCAGCCTCGTCCATTCTAGATCCAACATAGAAAACCAGATCTTCATAACCTTCAAGATTCATGTTAGGTTCTTTAGAAACGAAAATGATTGGAATGTTTTTCTGTCTTGCCTTTTTAGCAAACAAAAGAGCAGTGCGTCCATCAATTAACTGAATGATAATTGCTTTGCAGTTCTTATCATCTAAGAATGACTCAACAACAGAGTTCTGTTCAAATTGATTTGCTTTGCAGTCTTCAATGCGTATAGCCATCTTGCCTTTTGCAGAATGAGTAAATGCTTCAGCAAGCTTTCTTGAGTAGTCTTCTGCCTGGTTCTTTATAACAACTCCTATATACCCACTTGGGTTTATTATTTCTTTAGTAGACTGAGCTGAGATTGTTGATATAGTAAATAGCAATAGAATTGCCAGCAATAATCTTTTCATATCTTTGGAATTATAGTGCAAATGGAAGAAGAATTAAAATCAAAGTTAACACTTAGCACGTTTTTTTGCGCTTTTATGACGAGGTGGCGCAAACTCAAAGTCCCCTATGCGCGTATGAGCGACGCCACGAAAACCATCTTCTGCTAGCCTTCCGCTTGCATCATAACTAAGCTCTCCAATAGGAGTCATCAATGAGCCACTAAGAGAGAGCACTTCTCCATCTGCACTACCTTTGAACTCTGACTTAAACGAAATAATGGAGAAGCTCCCAGAAAGAGCCTCTCCATCAATTATGATCTCAATAGTGCCACTGAACTTGCCAAGTGGTGTTTTAACGTCTACTTCATATAGTGCCATAGCACTAGTTTAAGAGCTATTTGTTAACAATTCTATGAATAGTCTCTCTTACTGCGCCTTTGCCTTTAACAAGAGATGCAAAGTCATCAACAACTTTCTCATAAAGAGATGTCTTTGTAAGATCTAGACCAAAGATCTTCTCATTAGAAAGAAGTGCTTTAAGATCAAATGGACCTTTATCTCCGAGCTTGATAGAGCTAAGCATAGGAGCGACAGTAGTGATCATTGGATCAGGAGAAAGCTCCATCTTCTCTTCGCTATCATCAAGAGCGAGAAGATATCTGCACCAGAGTGCATATACAAGCGGAACAACCTCAAGTGAGTTAACATCAAGATCCTTTCTCTCCATATATGCCTTGATAGTCTCACCGAATCTGATTGAAAGCTTCTGAGAAGTATCTGTTGCGATACGCTGTGGAGAGTCAGGCATGAATGGATTAGGAATACGCTTCTCAACAACTTCATCAATGAAAGCCTTAGGATCGAGAATACCAGGGTTTACAACAACAGGAAGACCTTCCTTATACCCTAAGATATTTACCATCTTCTTCAAGTCTTCATCTTTCATCTCATCAGCAATCAGCTTGTAGCCAAGGAGGCACCCAGAAAGCGCAAGAGCAGTATGAAGCGGATTGAGACATGTGCATACTTTCATCTTTTCAACTTTGTTTACAGTGTCTCTATCTGTGAGGTATACACCAGCTTCTTCTAGATGAGGTCTTCCATTAGGGAATGAATCCTCAATTACAAGATACTGAGGCTCCTCAGCATTAACAAATGGTGCAATGTAAGTATGCTTTTCAGTGATGATTGGATTGCTATCTTCAAAGCCATCTTTCTCAAGAAGTGCTTTGACTGAGTCATCTGGTCGAGGTGTGATTTTATCAATCATTGACCAAGGGAATGATACTCTCTTCTCATCTTTTATATAGCTGATGAATTCATCAGAAAGCTCACCATTTTTGTGGAATGCTTCAGCTATAGTAACCATAGCATTTCTAAGCTTCTCACCATTATGAGAGCAGTTATCCATAGATACAAAAGCAAGTGGTGCATTGCATGCGTTATAGCGCTCATTAAGAAGTCTTACTAAGCGGCATAGGAACATTGAAGCGTTATCAAGATTCCCAGCAAAGTCTGCTTGGTAGCCTTTAAAGAGAGTTCCGTCTGGTGCATATAGCGCATAGCCCTTCTCTGTGATTGTGAATGAAACCATCTGGAGAGATGGATTCTTGAATGCTTTTTCAAGTACGCTCCAGTCGCTCATTACAGCTGGGTCACACTTAACAGCTTCAACAACAGAGCCAATGACTTCTTTGCTTATTGAGCCATCTGCTTTAAGTGTAACACCAAGAGTCAGAGAATCATGTGGGCGATAGATTTTATCGATGATCTCGCCATCAAAGCCCTCTCCAACTACTATGCCAGTATCCATAGCGCCCTTCTCTAGCAGTCTCTGACATAAGCCAGCTGGGAAGATGCGGAAGATATTGCCAGCACCGAAGTGAACCCATACAGGGCGCTCTTCAGTGTTCTTTGCTACTTTATCATGGTCAAATGAGAAGAGCTTATAACCCTTCCATAGATCTTTGTTCTTTAATTCATCTAATGTAAGCTTCATTTCTTTGCCTCCAAAAAATAATCAGGAAAACTTTCTATAAGTGTCTCATACTCATCATCGATCTTTGAAAGATGCGCTCTATCAAGTTCAAGGACTTTAGCTTTGTCACCCGCCTCAATAGCATCAATCAAAGCCTTGTGCTGCTCTTCAACCTCTTTCGCAATGCCAGCTGTCTCAAAAGATAGCATTCTGACTCTATAATCATTGCCGCTATGAGCTCTTAAAACAGCCCAGACGCCAACAAGGTTAGCTGAACTGAAGAAGAGATAATGCATCTCATCATCTGCTTTCAAGAATTCAGTAAGATCATCAGAGAGAAGCGCTGCATGCTGCTTGAGAAGAATGCTTCTTAGAAGCGTAATCAGAATAGTACGCTTTTCACCATTAAGCTTCTTCATCATCTCTTCTATTGCACCAAGCTCTAAGCTCTTTCTCATAAAGCGCTCTTCAGCAACCTGATGCAGATCAATCTTAGAGACTCTGGTTCCACGCTGAGGGAAGATGTCAACAAGAGAATCACGCTTTAGACGCAAGAGCGCATCTCTTACAGGAGATCTAGATACCCCATAACGCTCAGTAAGCTCATTGACATCGAGCTCTTCACCTGGCTTTAAGATAAGGTTCTCAATCTCATGCCTGAGCTCATTGTAAACCCAGGCATCATCTCTGCTTCTTTCCCTCACTCACACACCTCTTTTCTCAGCTTTATCGATTGCTTCCCAAAGTCCTTCGATGTAATAAGCACCAAGAGCTCTGTCATATAGGCCATAGCCTGGCATGCACTTCTCGCCCCAGATAGTTCTTCCGTGGTCTGGGCGGATAGGTCCATCAAATCCGATATCATGAAGAGCCTTAACAGCTTCATACATATCGAAAGAACCATCAGAAGACAAATGAGCAGCCTCTTCAAATACGCCAGGAGCGAAGTGATGAAGATTTCTAACATGTGCAAAGTGGATTCTGCCCTTAGATGACTTTATGATATCAACAAGGTCATTGTTTGGATTTGTACCAAGAGAACCCATGCAGAAAGTAAGACCATTGTATGTCTCATCAACAGCCTTAAAGAGCTTCTGGATCTTCTCTTTGCCTGTGATGATTCTTGGCAGTCCAAATACAGGCCAAGCTGGATCATCTGGATGGATAGCCATCTTAATGCCATACTTTTTACAAACAGGGCCAATAGCTTTCAGGAAATAAACAAGGTTATCAAAAAGCTTTGTCTCATCAACATCTTTATAAGCTTCAAAAAGCTCTTTAACTTTAGCAAGTCTCTCAGGCTCCCAACCTGGCATTACAAAGCCATTTGAATTGCCAGTAGTCTGGTCAAAGAAAGTCTGAGGATCGATGTTATCAACAACAGCCTGATCATATGCAAGCACTGTGCTTCCATCAGGTCTAACTTTAGCAAGATCTGTTCTAGTCCAGTCAAAAACAGGCATGAAGTTATAACAAACAATATCGATACCCTCTTTACCAAGATTCTCAAGAGTCTCGATATAGTTGGCAATGTACTTATCTCTATCAGGAGTACCAATCTTAATAGCATCATGAACGTTAACGCTCTCAATGCCCTCAAGCTTCAAACCAGCAGCTTCAACAATGCTCTTAAGCTCTCTGATTCTCTCAATAGGCCATACATCCCCAGCTGGGATATCATAAAGAGTAGTAATAACACCACTAACACCAGGAATCTGTCTAATCTGTTCAAGAGTAACAGAATCAAAACCAGGACCATACCATCTAAGAGTCATCTTCATAAGAAACCTCCAAAAAGCTTATATAACTAATATATTAGTATACTACACTCAAGATTAACTCTTATCAACTCTTTTTCTCAAACACAGAGACAAAAAGAAAAGGCCTACCCTTTGTGAGGTAAGCCCTGAGAATACACAAATTAGTTTAAATTAAACACCCTGTGCTACAATATCAATTTTAATTGTTGATGCATAATTACCTGCAGGAAGATTTTCATCAGCATTCCAAGTATACTTAAGAAGAAGAACTTCACCTGCAGCCTTAGGCACTGCTGCACCATAGTCAAATGTTCCCTTATATATACCAGATTCTGCTGATTCAGTATTTTCTGGAGCTGTAATACCAGCAGTTGATCCTGTAATTATCTCTTTAGATACTGATGGTTTTGTGGTTGTATTTGAACCACTTACAAATGCTGCACCAGTTACTGTAACATCAAGTTTTCCATTGTAACGAGCGAGATTATTCTGCTTGAGCTTAAAGTAAACATCGATTGTGGCATCTTTCTTTGCAATCTTTTCATCGTCAATTTTAAGATTATCACCTGTGGCAACAGTATTATCATCAGTTGGGAATGTTGATAATTTACTAGCTGAGACTTCAAATTCAGGTGTTGCTTCAGAAACTTTTGCATTGAGATTGATTGTTGCACTATATGGCAGAACAGCAAACAATCCAGCTACACTTAGTGTTAGAACTAGTAATACAGTTAAAATCTTTTTCATTTTTTGTCCCCTTTTTTTTGTTTATTGGAGTTTTTTTCTTCTTTAATTAACAAGTCATTCTTTTGGCTTGCCTCATTCTTTTAGCAAAGAAAGTGTGCATTGGTCAAATTATTGATTTTTAAGGGTTTTCTGGTTGTTTTATGGTATTTTTATTAGCTTAATTACTTTAGTTGTAATGATTTACAATTCAGTCATAGTTTTGTACTATTAAGTTTTGGTAACTACTCAGGTATTTTCTAAGTCATAAAATTAAAAAGCGAAGCGTGGCTAATTTGTTCTCTTGTTTTCTCGG
>CAKQJZ010000023.1 GCA_934247875.1 uncultured Spirochaetales bacterium | reverse complement strand
ATCGCCTCTACAGCGCTTGAATTGAGGTTTTGTCCTCTTTTGAATGGGCTTTTTCAAGATTCATGCGTAATGACTAATGAACTTTGACTGTATCAGGTTTAGTTACTTTCTTTCCGGCAGCGACTTTTTGGGTTAAATATTCATTACCATCGACACCTAGTATCCTAAACTCCACAGTATAGATCTGCCCTTCAATCACAACACCTAATGGTTTATCTCGTTCGACTAATTTATCAGCTGGAATAGTAATCGAGATCTTTTGAGGAGCTGATTTTGGTGTACCGCTAAAGCCAATTGTAATAGAAGTTAGGTTGTTTTCTGTACTTCTAGATGCAATACTTGAATTGACATCAACAACTTCAGCTTTCATATTATATGAAAGCGTATTTTCAAACCAGGTAGTTACATCATCTCCTATGTTAACATCCTTAAACTTGTTATCATTATCAAGAGTTACTGTTAGTGTTATTCCAGTTGTATCTTCTCCACTTTCAAATGGGCTAGATAAACCTTTAGAGTATGCATCATAGATAACTGTTTCAGTCGTTTCATTGCCTTGCTCATCAGGAACTTTATTTGGAGATTCTTTACATCCTATAAGAGATAGTAAGATCACTAGTAGCGCTAAGCTAATAAGTGGGAATCGTTTCATTTATATGTCTCCTTTTAGTTTAGTGACTTGTTTATTTTAATCTACAGTAAGGTATTAGATATTTGCAACAAGTATTTCTTTAAAAATTGTTGTATATTCATTAAATAAAATCACATCATTGACTTTGATGCTTTTCATTTGCGTATAATTAAGCTATGTCGAAGTTGAGATTTACTGTTGCACTTTTGGTGCTCGTTGCGTTTCTTTTTGTCTCTTGTGATATTAACGCTTGGTTAGAGTCTAGAGATTATTACCAAGTTACGATTGAAGTTAATGGCGATGAGCCATTGAACTACAGAGTTAGGAAAAACAGTAGTTTTACTGTTCCGAAATCCATTAAGACTAGTGATGGCAAAGGAGCTCTATGCGTTGTTGATTTATCTGGTAAAAGGATTGAGCTTGGTGGTTATATTATGAGTGTTAAAGGGAATCTTGTTCTAAGGGCTGTATTTAAGTAGTCTCCAAGGTTTTACCCTTGGAGACTGAATTCTTTACTTTAGTGTGAGAAGTTATTCTCTGTTATCTTAGTTGTAGTTTCATTAGCCTGTTTGATCAGTGCATCATAATCTTTCAAGTTATAGCTCTGATTATAAGGAGTTGGAAGCTTACCTTCATTTATGAGTGATATAATTTCAGCTCTTCTAGGATCGCTTTCGCATAAGTCTACACCTACGATCTTCCAGTTGTTATCAACCTTTGGTGTAACAGGAGAGTTCTTTGCAAAGTAATCAACAATCATGTCTCTGATTGAGTTGGATGATTCCCATTCCTTCTTTGCTGATGCCATTCCCTGAGCTCTTAGAGCTGATGAATAGCGATAGTTGTTGACAGCTACTTTTAGAACTGCATCGTCTTTTAGTGGTTCACCTTTGAACATTACATTCTTAATTCTTGAACCAGCTGGCTGTGATAGGTCTATCTCATAGTCTACGCCAGCAAACATATCATAGAGGTATCCTGGGTGATCTGGATCGAATGAGATGTTGATGTCGCCCGGCATCCACTGGTTGTAGCAAGCTGCTGCCCACTCCATGTAGTTCTTTATTTCTTTTCCTGTCATAGGAACTCTGTAGAGTGTGTTATCGAATTTGTAGATATCGAATATATTACCATATGTGATATCACCTTCTGGAAGGTCTGATGTGTCTTTAAAGAGTGCACATGCAGAAACATCTGCGCCTGATACTTCAAGCTGAATCATATTGATAAGATCCATAACAGGAGTATCTCTGAGTTTGCCTTCTGGAAGTCCTACAATCTCATTCTCAGGCTGGAACTTAGCTGTAGTTGTTCCAAGTGGTTCACCCTTCTCTCCGTTCTCGCCTACTCCAGCAACATAGTTTACGGCTTTATTATGAAGTTCTTTGACTACTGGGATATCTCTGAGTTCTAATGCTGGCTCTGTATCTTTCATGTCAATTACATCATAGCTCTTAGCTACTATGTTATTATCACCATCGAGTGCCAGAACTACTCTAGCGATATCTCTTCCGCCGTTTCTAACGCCTACTACTGGAACTCCATTGTATTCTTCTTTGACTACTGTATGGTTATGAGCAACCTGAAGCACATCTACTTCTGGATTTACTTCAAGAATCTTGAGGCCTGCATCTGATCCACCCTCTTCATCGAATTCGCCATATGTTCCCATATGTGCAGATACGATTATGATATCTACATCTTTAGGAAGCTTAGCTATCTCTGCTTTTACAGCAAGTGGAGCACTTTCAAATGTTGTTTCTTCTATGCCTTCTTTTGTGCCATCCCAGATTGGGATATTAGGAGTTGTAACACCAATTACAGCAACTTTGACACCATCACGGTTTATGATTGTTGTTCCTGCGCCTGTTACGTATTTGCCTTTCTTGTCTTTTACGTTAGCAGCGAGTGCTGGGAACTCTGCTTTCTTCAGAATATCCTTCATAGCGCTAATGCCCCAGTTGAATTCATGGTTGCCAAGTGTCATTGCATCATATTTCATGTAGTTCATTGCTGCAATAACTGGGTGTAGCTCTTTAGGATTCTTATTAGCTAGATCATCTGTCATGATTGTGCCCTGGATATCATCACCAGCATCCAGCAATAGCAGATTTGGATGAGTCTCTCGTTCTGATTTTATGAAAGAATAGAGACGTGTCATTCCATTGTTTGCTGTCTCTTTTCCATCTTCATATGAGAAGCCCCAGATATTTCCATGCATATCAGATGTGCATAGGATTTCTAGCTCATATGGTTCGCCTTTTTCACGTGTTACGAGAGATTCTTGCTTGTTCATAGACGCACAAGATATTAGCACTAATAGTGATGCTAAAGCTATAACTAATGCTTTCCTCATTGATTACCTCCGTTTTTTCTTTGTCATAGAATACAACTATATGTTGCACTGTAAAGAATAATATATTTTGGTTATTAAAATTCTTTGAATTAAACGTTAAGAAAATCAAAACTTTGTAATCATGAAAACATAGTACTAGAGGTTTATTCACTTTTGTTTCAAAATATAGAGTTATGATAGAAATCGAATATAAAAGTGCAGATAACTTACGTGATGCTGTAGATAACCTTTATAGGATTATCACATTTCTTCGCTCCCCTGAAGGCTGTCCTTGGGATAGGATCCAGACCAGTCAAAGTGCTGCTGAGTCTTTGATTGATGAGACTTATGAATATATTGATGGAGTCATCAAAAAAGATATCGCATCAGAGCGTGAAGAGATTGGAGACGTTATGATAAATGTCTTCATGGCGCTTTATATCCATGAAGAGAATAAAGATTTCAAGCCTTATGAGGCTATAAACGAAGTTTGTGAGAAGCTTATCAGACGCCATCCGCATGTCTTCTCAAATAGTGCTTCTGCAATAGATGCTGACAGTGTCTTAACACTTTGGAATAATGTTAAGGAAAATGTTGAAGGGAAAAAGACAACTAGCGAGACTATATTCTCTCATATTCCTTCTCATCTTCCTCCATTAGAAACTTCTTATGAGATACAGAAGAAACTCAAGAAGGTTGGTTTTGATTTCAGAGATTATAGTGAGATTCTAGATAAAGTCCAGGAAGAGCTTGATGAAGTCAAAGAGGCAATAAAAGATGGTGATAAAACAGACCTGGAGATGGAAATCGGAGATTTGCTCTTCTCTGTTGTCAATTTATCACGTCTATTGAAAATCAGACCAAATGTTGCGCTTAATAGGTGCAATGAAAAGATAAAAAGCAGATTCCAGCGTCTCTTTGATTTAGCAGAAGAGAAGAACATCCCGCTTGATAAAGATCATTTTGATGAGATGAATGCACTTTGGGACGAAATTAAAAAAGCAGAGTAGATTGCTCTTTCTGCTTTAAATAAATACAGGTCTTTGATAAGCCGAGTTCTGTTTATGTAATCATCTATCTAGGCGGCAGATTACTCTGCAGCTCAAGCAGCCTACCCGTAACTATAGCCGGACAAACCAGTTACATACTTGGCCTTGCTCCTGATGAGGTTTACCATGCCTTGACTGTCACCAGTCAAGCGGTAGTCTCTTACACTGCCCTTTCACCCTTACCTTTCGGCGGTCTACTCTCTGTTGCACTATCTGTAGCATTGCTGCTCCTGGCCGTTAGCCAGCATCATGTCCTACGGAGCCCGGACTTTCCTCTATATTTCAAGCGATTACTTCAAAGGCCTGATGAATAAACTTAGAAATCCTCGAAGCCTTCATCCATACCCATTGATTCGTCGAATGCTTCATTCTCGTTAGCACTGCTCTTAGCACTTGCTTTGCCGCCTTCGCTCTTAGTAGGCTCAAGCTGCTCGAAAATGTAGTTCTTCTCAATCTCTGGATCTAGCTTCTCATACCAGATGATTCTTGAGCAATATGGACAATACTCAATCTCACTGTTTCTCTGCTTCAGTCTTGTGTCGATGACAAACTGCATTGGAAGAACCATATCACAACCCATGCAAACCTGGCCGTGGATAGGTACAATGCCGATGCCGTTCTTCTGACGTGAGATGTTGCAGAACTTCTCATATAGCTCAGGAGAAATAACATTTCCCTTAATCTCTTCGCACTTCTTATTCAGTTCATCAATCTCATTCAGAATACCCTGCAGAAGTGAATCAACCTTCTGATGCTCTGCCTCTACTACACTCTTCTGCTCATCGAGAAGCTTCTCATCAGCATCAAGCTCCTTAGAGAGGTTCTCAAGCTCAACACGCTTAGCATTTCTGCTTTTGAGGAGTGTCTGCTCCTGAATCTTAGCCTCTTCAAGCTGCTTATATAATGCCTCATACTCTCTCTGTGTAGAGATGAACTCCATCTGCTTCTCATAAGCTGTTCTGCTAGCAAAAGCATCATCATACTTGATTGAAAGTGACTTAAGCTCATCATTAACAGAGTTGTATTTCTCTGTTAGTGTAAGATATTTCTGATTGGCTTCACTAAGCTTTCTCTCTTCTTCTCTAAGATTAGCTGGGAGAACCTCAACCTGGTTCTCAAGTTCAAACTTATTCTGAAGTACACCCTGAAGGTTAATCAGGCAATCTAGTATCTCATTATCTGCCATAACGTAATTTATTTCTCCTGCCTTACTATAATAACGAATTTTTTATTAGAGTTCTACTACTTAGATTAATTCCAGTCCTTAAGCTGTCTGGATCTCTTTGGATGTCTGAGTCTTCTAAGTGCTTTAGCCTCAATCTGTCTGATTCTCTCTCTTGTTACATCGAAGTATAGTCCGACTTCCTCAAGAGTAAGCGCATAACCATCATCTAGGCCAAAACGCATTCTAAGAACTTCCTGCTCTCTCTGTGGCAATGTAGATAAGAGCTCACTGATCTTATCCTGAAGAAGAGTATAAGAAGTCTTATTAGCTGGGTTCTCTGCATCCTTATCTTCAATGAAATCTGAGAGTACGCTATCTTCTTCCTCTCCAACTGGAGTCTCAAGTGAGATAGGCTCACGAGCAACAGATTTGACATTCTTGACCTTTGCCTCTGGCCAGCCAAGAGATGTAGCAATCTCTTTGTCTGTAGGTTCTCTGCCAAGTGTCTGCAAGAGGTTTCTGCTCTCTCTTACAACTTTGTTGATCTGTTCAATCATATGTACAGGCACTCTGATTGTTCTAGCCTGGTCAGAGATGCTTCTTGTGATTGCCTGTCTGATCCACCATGTTGCGTATGTTGAGAACTTGAAGCCCTTCTCATACTCAAACTTCTCTACAGCTTTTATAAGTCCGATATTGCCTTCCTGGACAAGGTCAAAGAACTGAAGTCCTCTGTTTGTATATTTCTTAGCAATAGATACAACAAGTCTTAAGTTAGCCTTGATGAGTCTATCTTTAGCAGTCTTCAAGATGCGCTGTCCATAGAGTATTACAGCAACAGAATCGAGAATCTCATCGCAAGAGCATTCAAAGTTATTCTCAAATCCTCTGAGCTCTTTCTCTGTAAGCTGCAAGTCTTTGATTTTCTCTTTGATCTCATCGCTTGATAGTCCAAGCTCAGCTTCAATCTGGCTTGCTTTAGTCCTTGTTGCAAGGTCTCTGCCAAGCTGTCTGAGCTCCTTTGATGTTGTTATCTTAAGCTGAGACTCAAGCAGCTTCTTCTTATCTCTGCACTCTTTGATTCTGTTTCTTGCATTGATGAATATAGCAGAAAGGTCATCAACCTCTTCCTGCTGAAGTTCAATTGAAGATACCCAAGCTGTGATTGGAAGATATGCACCACCTTCAAGTGCTTCGATTTCCTTGATTGTATCCTGATATTTCTTTGCAAGCTCTACGCCAACATTCTTATTGTCATCTTTAAGCTTTGCATGGAGCTTAACAAGCTCTTTATCAAGTTCCTCGCTATTGAGGTCTGGATGATGAGCTTCAAACTCTTCATCTTTCTTAGCTACAATCTGGCCAATCTTCTGGTTAAGCTCATCTTCTTCATGCTTATACTCATTGAGTCTCTCTTTAAGAGTGGCGATTCTGTCTTCTCTAGAGCAAGTTCTGCAATACTCAATCCACTCTTCTCTTGTATTGAAATCTGAACGCTTCTTGCCTTTGTATAGAGGAGATTTCTCATCTGGGTATCCACCGAGCTTATTAAGAAGAGCCTCTCTGCTCTTTAATAGGAGTTTATCGAGAGTTGGATTATCACCAGAGAGAATAGCTTTCTCTTTGATCTCATTGTATTCAGCAATCTCTTTGGCAATATCTTTGCCAAGCGCATCTTTATAGTTGAGGTTGTAGCGCTTCTGAGTTGATAAGAACTCTTTGATCTCTTCAGCTGTCATTGTCTCTTCTGTATCATCTTCGATCTTTGTATTGATCTGCTTGATGATATCAGAGAAGAAAGAAATCAATATGCCAGATTCTCTTATGACAGATCTGACAATCTTTGCGCCCTTCTCCATCTGCATAGCAAGCTCAACTTCCTGTTCACCTGTAAGAAGGTTCTCTGTTCCAATCTCTTTGAGATAGAGTCTTATAGGGTCATCCTGAGAAGTATCATACTTAGACTGAACAGCATGGGACTTATGAGACTCAGAGTGCTCAGAAAGAGATGAGATGTCGATAAAACGCTCACTGGTCTCGGCATCCTCATCTGTGCCTTTCCACTCGTTTATATTCTCATCTTCCTCTTCTTCCTCTTCTTCATCTTCCTCTTCGTCGATGTTCTTCAGTTCCCCTTCTGTAGGTTCTTCTTCATCGAATTCTTCTTCAGCAGAGTCATCTTCTTCGTCGATAGTCTTGAGTTTCTCACTGTCATCATCTTCAGATGCTTCATCGAATTCTTCGCTATCTTCGTCAACTGGAATTGAATCATCATCAATGTCCATATCTCCGAATTTCTCAAGATCTTCTGCACTAGGTCCGCTTATTTCATCATCATCGCTTTCTGAATAAGAAATACCTTCATCTGTAAGTTCTTCAATGATTTCATCAAGAGTAAAAGCAGTGCCATCTTTGACGTTCTTCATAGTCTCTGTGATATCTAAAAGCGTTACAGTGCCCTGCTTCTTCTCAATCTTTACGAGTTCTTTGATTAATTCGCTATCTTTGATTTTATCTGACATTCCCATCCTCACTCGTTAAGTCCATTAATTCCTTTCTTCAAGCTCATGATTTCTTTATCAATCTGAGCCTTGCTATTCATCAGCTCGGTAAATTCATCACCATTCAGAATCCCGTTATAAAGTCTTAGCTGATTATTTATCAGTGCTCTTTTCTTCTCTAATGACCTAAGTGCTATCCTATTAATTGCTTCTTCTACGGCCTCTTGACTTGTCTCTTTGTATTCATCCAAAGCGAATGTCGTCGCCACCTCTTTCCTGCATCTATCGTCATTGATCAGAGTCAAAAACAGATCATCTGATTCTATTCCATTCCTAATAGCATTCTCCAATGCTGCATATATTGTCTGAGCTTCATTATCATCAAGATCTGTAAACGCTATACGTCGTCTGTATTCACGTTTGAAATCTGCTCTATGATTGGCAAAATAAAGCATCAGAAATAAATCTATCGATATGTTTCTGCCACCTCTATTCTCATCTGAAGCATCATTTTCTCCAGGAGCTTTATCTGAATTAGTTCTACCTAGTTCCTCCCTAACTGCTTCTTCAGAAGCATTAAGCTTAGTTGCAAGTGACAAAATATATGAATCCCTTTCAACAGGGCTTTGGCAGCCAAGTATAAAGGAGCCCATAGCTCTGATAAACCCTGACTTGCCTTTTGCACTTAAAATATCATAGCGACTAGAGTTATTTTGTACAAGATAGTCAAAACCATCTATTGCATCATTAAATTCTTTTACGACGCTTTCTTTGCCGCCTTTTTCTAAGAGCTCTGATGCGTCTTTAGCGCTTTTGAACTTATGTACTTTGACTGAGAAGCCTATCTTATTGAGAATCTGTATTGCTCTCTCAGTCGATTTCTGCCCTGCTTCATCGCTGTCGAAAAGCAGATGGAATCCTGTAACATTTGGAAACCAGCGCTTAATTAGCTCTGCCTGCTCTTCTGTGAATGCTGTGCCAAGGCTTGCTAAGGCTTCTGTGTACCCTGCCTGATGCATTGCAACAACATCAAAGTTGCCTTCGCATAGTATTGGCCACTTCTTCTCGCTTATAGTCTTCTTAGCTTCAAAGAGCCCAAAGAAGTTATCTTTCTTCTGATAGAGAAATGTCTCAGGACTATTTATGTACTTTGGAGCTTTATCGCTAAAAGAGAGATCTCTGCCTGAGAACGCTATTACCCTGCCTTGTCTGTCGCGTATCGGGAACATAAGACGATCAGCAAACAGAGGCCATCTGGCATTCTTTTGCGAAAAGAGCCCAGACTTAGCCAAGAACTCAGCGCTGTAACCCTTCTTTTTGAGAAATGAGTAGAGAAAATCTGGGTTTGATGGGGCATAACCAAGAGAGAACTTCTCTATCATCTCATCTGATACATGACGCTTTTTCAGGTATTCTCTGGCTTTCTCACCTTCTTTGGTTTCTTTTAAGTAATAAATGAATGTATTAGAAAGACGAGAGTTAAGCTCATAGAGCATATCTTTCTCGCTCTTTCTGACTTTATCTTCATTAGTTGCTTCTTCAAGCTCTATTCCAGCTTTGCGAGCAAGGTACTCAACAGCACCTGAGAAGTCTAAGCCTTCTTTTTTCATTACTAATGTGAAGATATCACCAGTTTCATGGCAGCCGAAACAGTAGTAGCGCCCCATCTCTAAATTCAAGCGGCATGAAGCAGTACGCTCATTGCCACCTCCATGGAATGGACACTTGACCCAGAATTGATTGGATCCACGAGCTTCTACATATGCATATTCGCTCATTAAATCCTTGATGCTGATTTTGTTTTTTATTTCAGAGATAGTTTTATCAGTAAACCTAGGCAAGAATAAACTCCATTTTATAGTATAGCATTATTTTGGCTTTTCGCAAAAAAAAGAAATCAATGCTTGAAAATCATCAAAGGAGGTTCTTTCATACCCTCTTCAAGCTTCTTCTCAATCTCTTTTTTAGAGATCTTTTTGCCTTTGTTTATTCCAGGGCAGCTCTTAGCTTCCCTCTCCCAGGCTGATTTGCTCTCGACAATGCTCTTCCAGAAAGGATAAGTCCTGCACTGTCCTGGACGTCCTTCATAAATAGAGCAGCCAGCTTTAGTCAAGAATATGCAATCATAGTTTGATTTCTCTTTCAGAGAGATCATGTAATAAGCACCATAATCTACATATCTGCAATATATATCGATAAAATGCTCTTCAGTAATGCCAAGAGATGCACTTGCTCTCTCTAAATCGCTTTTGGTCAGAAATACATA
The DNA here is from genome assembly GCA_934247875.1 of uncultured Spirochaetales bacterium. Taxonomy (GTDB): domain Bacteria; phylum Spirochaetota; class Spirochaetia; order Sphaerochaetales; family Sphaerochaetaceae; genus Ornithospirochaeta. The sequence goes on along the minus strand of CAKQJZ010000023.1, from coordinate 16,246 downwards.
GCCAGGCTCAGCTGAGCAGCAATATAGACATCTCTGACATGTAAATGCAAGGCCATCATCTAAGAACATTCTTTACCTCAAAAAAAAACCTTCTCACTAAGAGAAGGAATTGGAGAGAGAAGGATTCGGACCTTCGAAGGCTTAGCCAACAGATTTACAGTCTGCCCCCTTTGACCGCTCGGGAACCTCTCCAGTGTCAAACGACTATTGTATTAAACGAAAAATAGCGGATTTAATCAACTACTTTTTACGTTTTTTTTATTAATTTAGAACATTAAAACTCTATCTCTTTGCCTTAGAAGAAGATAAGAATCTCTCATCCATCTTTCTCTTGACATTCTCTGGTACCATTCCTGTGATATCGACACCAAATGCTGCAAACTCTCTGATCTGAGAAGAATGCAGAAGAAAGTACTTCTGATCTGTTGGGATAAAGAGTATCTCAAGATCTCTATTGAGATTCATATTGTTCTGCGCAAGCTCAAACTCATAGTTGAAGTCTGATTGGGCTCTGACGCCTCTTACCATGACGTCTATATCATACTCTTTGGCAAATATTGCCATTAAGCCGCTGTATGAAACTACTTTGACGTTCTTCAAGTGTGATAAGCACTCTCTTAGCATCTCTACGCGCTCATACTCAGAGAATAGATAGTTCTTCTTTATATTGTTTGCAACAACGACATAGAGCTCATCAAATAGCTTTGCACTGCGTTCTATGATATTGACGTGTCCCATTGTCGGTGGATCAAAGGAACCTGGAAGCATAGCTTTGATCATCTTTTAAGTCCTTCAATATATTCCTGCATCTTTCCAAGTGATTCTGAGCTTTCAAATGCAATCTTCTTGATTATGGTATATTTGCCATCATCGCCTTTCTCGCATACGCCAAAAGAGCCTGATCCAATATATGAGATAGTCTGATTATCTTTAAGCTGTTCACTCTCTTTGATTTTATCAAGCGCACAGTCAAAGTGCACATACCCATCATTATATGTAAATGAGTCGGCAATCGTCTCAATAGACTTGCCGCAGAGTGCGCATATGATTCCGCTAGGCTCTTCCAGCTTCTTCACTTTATCGATTGGAAGGTCTGAGTGGTACTCTCTTCTCTTAGGAACTCCAGCAACCTGATTTAGAGTTGAGAATCCAGAGACAGCCTGGCGTTTAGCTCTCTTCTTTCCAGAGCTGTTTTTCTTTTTATTATCCTGGGCATTTCTATTGCCCTTGTTATTGTTCTTACCCATGCTTAGATATTAGCCAATATAACGTCAAAAATAAAGGGCTGCTTTTTCAGCAACCCTCCAAGATAGCAATTACGCGTTCTTCTTAACGATGAGTTCTTTAACCTTAGCAGCCTTGCCAACTCTATCTCTGAGGTAGTAGAGCTTAGCTCTTCTGACACGGCCTCTTCTAACAACTTCGATCTTCTCGATTCTAGGAGAGTGCATTGGGAAGATTCTCTCAACGCCGATACCATAAGAAATCTTTCTAACTGTGAAAGTCTTTCTTACGCCAGAATTATTCTTAGCAATAACGATGCCCTCGAATACCTGTACTCTCTCTGTTGTTCCCTCAACGATCTTAAAGAAAACTTTAACTGTATCTCCAATGCTGAAGTTCTCAGCATTTTCCTTGATCTGCTTTGCTTCAATAGCTCTGATAATATCCATTACGAAAATACCTCTTTATCAATCAGTAATTTTAAAAGTTGTTTTCGCTCTTTAATGCTGAGAGGGGCATGAGAGAGCAGATCCGGCCGGTTGAGCAGTGTTTTTTCCAGCCGCTTGCCATAGCGATAATTAGCAATGTTATCGTGATGACCTGATAATAATACACTAGGGACAATTTCGTTGCAATACCTTAAAGGCCTTGTATATTGAGGATATTCAAGAAGATTATCTGTAAAACTCTCTTCGTCTAAGCTATCTTCTGTAATAACACCTTCAATAAGCCTGAAAAGCGCATCAACTATAACTATTGTACTAGTCTCACCACTTGAGAGAACATAGTCTCCAATAGAGATTTCATCGTCTACATATTCATCAATTATTCTTTGGTCAATTCCCTCATAGTGACCACAGATGAATACAAGCTCATCCTCTTTTGAGAGCTCTTCAGCGTAGCGCTCAGTAAATACTCTTCCAGATGGAGTCGGAAAGACGACACGCTTATTCTTAGCGTCAATGCTCTCAAGTGCTTTGCCAAGTGGTTCTGGCATTATTACCATGCCAGCGCCTCCGCCATATGGAATGTCATCTGCTTTCATATGGACACCAGTCGCAAAATCTCTGAAGTTTATGATCTCATAAGATACTATCCCCTTCTCTACTGCTCTCTTCATGATTGAAGATGTGAAAAAGGGTCTTACCATCTCTGGAAAGAGTGTGAGTATTGTGATTTTCATATCAAGTGAGGAGTTCAAGCATAGATAGAGTAATGTAACCCTCTTCTATGTTCTTATTCTCTATATAAACAGGTAGGTTTGGAATAATGTAGCTCTTGCCGTCTGCTTTCTTTACAACTTCAAGCATCAATGCCTGAGGTCCTTCAAAGACAGACTTCACAGTGCCTAGCTCATTACCTTCTTTATCGATGACGCGGCATCCGAATAAATCAGCAACATAGAACTCGCCTTTTTCAAGCTTAGGAGCTTCAGAGCGAGTAATCTTCATTATTCCACCTGTTAATCTTTTAGCTTTTTCAGGGGCCTCGTAATCCTTAAAGAGCAAGAGCACATGATCTCCATGTGCCCTACATTCAAGTATTTCAAGGCTCTTCTCAGATCCATCAGAGAATGCTACGATGCAGCTTTTAAGCTTTTTGATGTGCTTATATTCTCCAGAGAGAGAATAGATATTCAAAAAGCCGTCAACTCCATGGGTCTTGCCTATTTTAGCTGTTGAGAGGAGCTTTGCTTCCATCAGTCAAGAATCTCCAAAACGGCACGCTTGCCACCTTTAGTTGCAGAAGCAGATAGAATAGTTCTGATTGCTTTTGCAATGCGGCCCTGCTTGCCAATAACCTTTCCGATATCTTCTTCAGCGACATGTAGCTCAAGGACTTTTGATTTCTCGCCTTCAACTACATTTACAGTCACCTCATCTGGTCTATCGACTAGGCTCTTGACCATAAATTCCACTAGTTCCTTCTCCATCTTATCGCTCCTTTAGGCATTATGCCTGAGTGCGATCAAGAGTAATTCCCTTAGAATTGAGAATATTCTTAACAGATGGGGATACCTGAACTCCCTTGCCAATCCAGCTCTTTACCTTAGCTTCATCAAGTGTTACCTGGTTGTCTTTCTCTACTGGGCGATAAGTTCCAACTTCGTCAATTACCTTAGAGTTAGTTGCAACTCTGTTGTCCTGGATAACTAGACGATAATAAGGTCTCTTCTTTGTTCCGAGTCTTTTAAGTCTCATTGTTGTGCTCACGGTTCTTCTCCTTATACTACATGAAAGCTACATTCCTAATTGTTTCATAACTGCAGCTTGTAATTTCTTATTTGTTGCAAGCTTCTTCATCATCAGCTTGCTCTTTTCAAATTTCTTGATGAGTCTGTTGACATCTGCAACGCTTGTACCACTGCCCTTCGCAATGCGTTTGCGTCTTGAAGGTCCTATGATTCTATAGTTGCTTCTCTCAAACTTAGTCATTGAGTGGATTATTGCTTTCTCACGCTTGATCTCATCTTTATCGATATCATCTTCGCTGATATTGCCTTTAGCACCAGGAATCATCTCTAAGAGCTTCTCTGTAGATCCCATGTTAGTGACTTTATCAAGCTGATCAAGATAATCCTGAAGGTCGAATGTGTTCTTCTCAATCTTCTTCTGAAGCTTTTCAGCCTCTTTTTGGTCATATTGCTCCTGAGCTTTCTCTACAAAGGAAACAACATCACCCATTCCAAGAATACGAGAAGCTATGCGTTCTGGATAGAATGGATCAAGATCCTCCATCTTCTCGCCAGTTCCGATGAACTTGATAGGCTTGCCAACAACACTTCTAAGTGAAAGCGCAGCACCGCCTCTGGTATCTGAATCGAACTTAGTGAGAATTACGCCAGAGATTCCAACTTTCTCTTCGAATTCTTTTGCGATATCTACAGCACTCTGGCCAGTCATTGCATCTGCGACGAATAAAGTCTCATCAGGCTTAACAGCTTTCGCTATATCCTGAATCTCCTTCATAAGTGTCTCATCAAGATGCATTCTGCCAGATGTATCGATGATAACTGTATCAATTAAGTCATGACGTGCTTTGCTTACAGCAGCTTCAGCAACTTTAACAGGGTTCTTCTCTCCTGGAACCCAGAAAACAGGAACACCTACTTTCTCTCCAAGTACCTGGAGCTGAGTAATAGCAGCAGGACGAACAAGGTCAGCTGCAACGAGCATGATGCTTCTGCCCTCTTTCTTGAGCTTATAAGCAAGCTTATGAGATGCAGTTGTCTTACCTGAACCCTGAAGACCCATCATTAAAATGATCGAAGTAGTATCTTTGCCTTTGAGATGAAGCTTGTTCTCTTCTTCATTTCCTCCAAGAAGAGCTACCATCTTGTCATAGACAATCTTAGTAAACTGCTGACCAGGGTTTACGCTTGATAGGACTTTCTCACCGAGAGCCTCTTCCATTGTAGAATTAACAAAGCGTCTTACAACACGCAGATTTACATCTGCATCAAGCAGAGCTTCCTTAATTTCTTCAACAGCATCTCTGATATTCTTTTCGCTTATCTTGCCCTTGCCAGAGAGGCTTTTCATTATATTTGAAAATTTATTACTAATACTATCGAACATCTATACTTCCAAATGTCATAAAGACAACATTATTCTTATACAAGAAAGATGTTATCTCGTCAATGAGATACGACTACTTCTTGATGCGACCTTCATCGTCAAAGTCAACTTCTTCTTCGCTTTCGTTCATGATTACTGGCTCGCCTTTGACATTTCCGATTCTATAAGCAACAGCAGTAGATACGCCAGCCTCTTGCTGTGATACGCCAAGCATTGCGTTTCCACCAGTTACAGTATGCTTATTATGTGTGATGATTATGAACTGGCTAGACTCTCCGAACTCTTTGAGTACATCGAGGAAGAAGCCGATGTTTCTATCGTCCAGTGCCGCATCAATCTCATCAAGAATACAGAATGGTGATGGCTTAACTTGATATGTTGCAAACAATAGCGCAACAGCAGTCATGCTTCGCTCTCCGCCAGAGAGAAGAGATAGCGTTGCCATGCTCTTTCCAGGTGGCTGTGCAAGTATTTCAATACCAGTGTTCAGAACATCATCTGGGTCAACAAGCCTTAGCTCTGCTCTGCCGCCGCCAAATAAGCGCTTGAACATTGCCTGGAAGTTGTCGCTGATCTCTTTATAGCTTTTCAAAAAGAGCTCAGATGATTTATCTTGGATTTCCTTCAATACGCTTTCCATATCACTCTTGGCTTTGTTATAGTCTTCAAGCTGCCTTGAGTAGAATCTGTATTGCTCTTCAGCTTGCTCAAACTCATCACTTGCCAAATGGTTTATATTTCCAAGTCTCTGTATCGATTTATTTACTTCATCAAGCTCATTCTTAATAAGCATCTCATCAGGAAGCCCTTCTTTGATTCTATCCTGGAACTCTAAGAGGTTTCTTGCGTATTGCTCAAAGAATGATGTGAGAAGCTCCTTGATCATATTATCTGTATTCTCAAGGTACATATTCTCACTTTGGAAAGTATTCTGCGCACTTCTTATCTCTTCTTGAATCCTCTCTTTCTCGCGTCTTTTGTTTGAGAGGCGCTCATTCTGAAGCGCAAGCTCTTCATAGAGCTTTCCATGTTCTTCTTTTAAATCTTTGAGATTAGCTTCAAGCTCGCTTTTCTCACTGTCTTTATCTCTGAGCTTTTCGTTTATATCTTTGACTTTGCTTCTTGCTATCTCTGCTTTAGTCTCTTCATCATCAAGATCAAGCTCACGTTCAGATATGGTTCTTGAGAATCTTGCTAAGTTATCTTTATATCCTTCAATTACAGCTTTAAGCGCACTAATGTTCTCTTTCATAGATGTGATAGTAGTCTGAAGAATCTGTACGTCTTCCTCTTTTTTATCACGTTCGCTCTTTGCGTTTTTAATCGCTTCTTTGTTCTTGTCGCTCTCACTTCTCAGCTTATTCTCTTTCTCTTCAATAACTCTCTTTTTGTTTATCAGACCTTCTGGAGAGAGAATGAGATCGACAATAGGAGGAATAGAGTCTATATACTCATCAAAGAGCTCTTCAGCTTTGTCTACATCGCTTTTGATAACAGAGAGGTTCTCTTTGTTGTCAAGTTTTGTCTTGATTGCATATAGCATAGCTCTGAGTTTCTTCTCAGCGCCTTTGAGTCTCTCATCTGTATAGTCACTGCTGCTCTTCTCATCAACTTCCCTAATAAGACTCTCAATGACATTCTTAAGCTCTAAAGAGAGATTCATCAGCTCAACATCAATCTCGCTATTGCGCTCTTCAGCGCTTGAGATAGTCTTGTTGAGTGATGAGATATCATCACGAGTCTCTGAAAGCAGAAGCTCTGCATTTCTCAATGATTTCTCTTTATCTTCTAAGTAATCTTCCTTCTCTCCGATAGCTTCTTCAGTTTCAGCTCTCTCTTCTTTATAGCGCTCAATCTCATCGCGTATAGATTTGCACTTAGCTTCTCCATCTTTAAGAGTCTCAAGATAAGCTCTGTAGTTCTCTTCATAGATAGCTATCTCTTTGTCGATGCCAACAATAGATGTCTCATTCTTTGAAATCTCAATCTCGATCTTTCTGAATTCTTCTCTGAATTGATTCAATTCTTCAGATGAAGATGAGATATCTTCATCGAATGAGCCAAGCTGTTTAGAAAGATTCTCTTCAGTTACTTTAGCTTCATCTCGTCTTCTGATTCTGTCGTCTTTGAGCTTCAGAAGCGTATCAAGCCTTACAAGGCGCATATTGACATCAAGCTCGAAAGCTCTGTCTTTGAGCTCCTTCCACTCCCTAGCCTTCATTGCCTGGCCTTTAGTTCTATCATAAGTACGCTTTACTTCGTTAACTGTAACTAAAAGAGATGCAATATGCTCTTCAGAGTGCAGAATCCTCTGCTGAGCTTCATTGCACTTAGCTTTATAGCGTGAAATGCCAGCAGCTTCTTCAAAGATATATCTTCTGTCTTCTGGCTTATTGGAAAGAATCTGGTCAATCTTTCCTTGTTCAAGAATTGAATAAGCAGATTTGCCAACACCAGTGTCCATGAATAGCTCTCTTATATTCTTCAAAAGACACTTAGTGCCGTTGATGTAATACTCACTGCCGCCATCTCTATATATGCGGCGCCTGATCACAACTTCGGGAATATCAGTTGGTAGGTTTCTATTCTCATTATCGATAGTTAGAGTAACTTCAGCCATATTAAGAGGCTTTCTGGTATCTGTACCATTGAAGATGACATCTTCCATCTTCCCTGCTCTCAGCGTCTTAGTACTCTGCTCTCCAAGTACCCACTTGATAGAATCAACTATATTTGACTTTCCGCAGCCATTAGGACCCAGAAGCGAAGTAATTCCATCTGAGAAATCTATATGCGTTCTATCTGGAAAGCTCTTGAAGCCATTTATCTCCAATGATTTTAAAAACAAACTCTACTCCTTGATATTAAACCTTGTAAATTATATATCATTTGAAATAAGTTATGGAAGAATACTTATTCAAGTTCGAAGATGAAGAAAAACTCATAGTCGCAGGAGCAGACGAGGCAGGGCGAGGCCCCCTTGCAGGGCCAGTAGTAGCTGCAGCTGTAATACTCCCTGAAGACTTCCCTCTCTCTGTTTTAGGAGACTCTAAAGCGCTTACTGAGAAAGAAAGAGAAATAGCAGAAGCAATAATCAAGGAAAAAGCAATTGCTTATGCTATTACTTCTGTTTCACATAAAGAGATAGACAAAGTCAACATCCTAAATGCATCGCTAGAGGCAATGGCGAAGTGCTATGAGAAGCTGAAAGAGAATAACCACATAGATCTCTTCTTAGTCGATGGGAATAAAATCCCACCAGTTGACTGCAAGACAGAAGCTATAGTCAAAGGAGATGGCAAAGTTCCAGAGATTATGGCTGCCAGTATCCTAGCTAAGGTTGAGCGTGATAGAATAATGGAGCTTTGTGATAAAAAGTGGCCAGAGTATGGCTACAAGAAGCATAAAGGCTATCCTACTAAAGCTCACTATGAAGCTATATTGAAATATGGCATCTCCCCTATTTCAAGACTTTCATTCAAGCAATATAAGGATAAACAACAAGAGAAGGAGAATCTTTTATTCTGATGAGAGTTGCTATAAACAAATGCTCAAAGTATGAGAAAGAGGAAGTTAAAGCCTCGATAGAGAAAATAATAGAGAATAGTGATTTTCCAGATGTCATGAATAAAGTAGTGCTTTTAAAGCCTAATATCTTATCGGACGCAAAGCCAGAGGCTGGAATCACAACACACCCTGTAATTGTTGAAGCTGTAATAGAGCTAGTCAAAGAAAGAGGCGCTAAGAGAGTGCTTGTTGGAGACTCTCCTGGACTCCATTTTGATACATTCCACGGAAAGAACTGCGGCATCTATGATATTGCAGAGAACAGCGGCGCTGAATGGGTGAACTTCGCAGATAATCCTAGAGCACATATGCTAGATAAATCTACAACAGTCATTATGGCTCGTGTGCTTGATGAAGTGGATGTTGTCATTTCTCTTCCAAAATTCAAGACACACCAGCTGATGTACTCAACAGGTGCTGTAAAGAATATGTTTGGCACACTTCCTGGGCTCAATAAAAGCCCATGCCATATAAAATATCCATCTCGCGAAGCATTTGCAGCATTCATTTGCAAAGTCTACAAAGAGTGCAGAGTCGACTATGCGCTAATGGATGGAATCATAGATATGGAAGGCCCAGGCCCAGCCAATGGCACGCTGCGCTATGTTGGCCTTCTTCTTGGCTCTAAAGATAGCTTTTTAGTTGACAGAGCTCAAAGCGAGATCATGGGCTATAACTATAAAGATATCCCGATTATAAATGCTGGAATCAAAGCAGGACTTACAGATAATGAGCCTGAGTATCCAATGCTGAATCCAGATGAGCTTGTTATAAAAGATTACAGAAGAATTGATGTGAAGCGCAAAGAAGGCTTATTCAAAGCGCTTATCCTTCCATTCTTCACAAGAAGCAGAGATAGAAAGAAAGCACAGAATAGACCACATCCAATATTCATAAAAGAGCGCTGCGTAAAGTGCAAGCGTTGCATTGAGATCTGCCCTGCTCATGCGCTTAAGCTGGATCAGGACCATATAGAGCTTGATGAGGATAAGTGTATCAGGTGCTATTGCTGTCATGAGATGTGCCCTGTTGATGCTATTGAAGTGAAAAGTGCAAAAAAATAGAGCCTTTTCAGGCTCTTAAGCGACCGACGGGAATCGAACCCGCATCATCAGCTTGGAAGGCTGAGGTAATAGCCATTATACCACAGTCGCGAACAATGAGCATTTTAGAGTAAATGGCAAAAAGATGTCAATAGCTTTCATAATAATAAATTCAGAGCTTGAAAACATCGCATTAAATGAATTAATGTATGCACATAATTATTTTTATCGGAGGGCCCTTACTATGGGAGAGCGCGGAGAAGTTTTTTCATCTAAACTAATTAAGAATGATAGGACTTATTTCTTTAATGTTAAAGAAAATGTCTTTGGAGATTTATATCTCAATGTAGTTGAATCAAGACCAACAGAAGTTGAAGGAAGATTCTTAAGACAGTCAATCATTGTTTACCAGGAAGATTTAGGAGAATTCGTTAAGGAATTCGAGAAATCTCTAGACTACATAAAGATGAATGGTACAAAGAAGAGAAATAGATAATGATGCCACCCTCACGGGTGGTTTTTAATGGATTAATATGGAAGATTTCTATTTGAATAAATATGCTGAGATCATCTTGAAAAGAGGTCTCAACCTCCAGAAAGGCGATGTGCTTTCTATAAATACAGAAGAGGAGAACAGCGAGTTTGCGCACCTCGTTGCCAAAGCTGCTCATGATATTACCGGCCTCGGAGTTTTCATCAACTACATCAAAGATGGCAAAGTCGAAGATACAGAAGAAGCTATGACTGAGTTTCCAATCAACAAGAGGCCAAGTGCGCTTTTGCATATTCCAACATATAAAAGCTATGAAGATATAGAGCTCGATAAAGAGTATAGCGCAAGAGAGCTTCAAGCATATAGGCTGCTTTCTGAGCCGCTAACTAACCAGACGCCTTCTACTCCATATGCTACAGCTTATCTTCCCTCTCAATCTTGGGATGATGAAGAAATAGATTTAAACTCATCTTCATTGCTCTCTGAAGTATTCTCTTTAGAAGAAGATGATGTGCTCTCTTCTATGAAAGAAAGTGCAGATATCCTGAATTATGAGAAGAATAAACTTAACAAACTAAATCTTGTCAAAGGCAGGATATATAGCGAAGAAGGCGTAGATCTTGAGTTTGAGTTCCTTCCCCACTCTCACTTTGAAACAAGTGAAGAGATAACAACTAATGTCAGAAAGTTCATTCCAACACTCTTTACAACAGAGCTATTCAGAGCACTAGATAAGAACAAGACTAATGGATACTTGAATATAACTAAGCCAATAATGCTATTTGGCAAGAAGCTTGCTAACTTATCTATTGCATTCAGAAATGGAAGAATTACTGAGTTCAGTGCGCTTGAAGATAATGGGAAGCTATTTGATCTCTTTCTGAAGCAGGATTCAAATGCATTATTTGCATCTGAGCTTATTATCGCAGAAGAGAACAATAACGATGTAGATTTCTTTGCGCTTCCTGAGTGGGATAGAATGAGAGGATGTGCACTGACACTCGGCGGCGCAAGAGCTAAAGGCCTCTCAGATGAGGACATAGATAAACTCAATGACTCACTTGTAACGCTCACACTCCCTATTCACTCATCAACGCTTACTATTGAGTGCGAAGATGATAAAGGCTGTGAATACACTATTCTTGAAGACGGAATATTGACAGAAGAAGACTAATTCAAAGACGCAATCAGCTCAAGGCCATTTAAAGTATGGAAGCCATCTATGATGTCGATTCTTGAAATAAGTGGCTTTATTGTTTTTGAGAGCCCACCTGTAGCAATTACTCTGATTCTCTCACCTACTTCACTCTCAGTCTTTTCAATCATCTCTTTCACAAGCCCTGCATAGCCAAACATGATTCCAGATCTGATAGACTCTTCAGTATTCATTCCAAGCACATGCTCTGGCACTTTAAGCTCGACTTGTGGCAGCTGTGCAGTAGCACCAAAGAGCGCATTGACAGCTGTGATCAAACCAGGTGAGATAGCAACTCCAAGCACTTTGCCTCCTCTATTGACTGTTGAGAATGTCAGTGCTGTGCCAAAATCTATGACCATTACAGTTTCATCTGGAGCAATATGATGTGCGTATGAAAGGTTTGCAAGGAGGTCTGAGCCAAGCTCAGATGGAATTGAGTTTTTATCTAGTCCAGTATTTAGATCCTTGCTTACAATAAGAGGTTCAATAGCTGGAAATAATCGTCTCATGTTCTTCTCAAATGAGCGAGTCAGAAATGGAACGACAGATGAGATTATTACTTTATCGACTTTGCTGCTATCGATATTAGAAGTATTCATAAGAGATGAGATTATGACAAAATACTCATCTCCAGTCTTTTTTGTATCTGTAAAGATACGGAAAGATGTAATCCATCTATCCATATCTTTTACTGCAATCACAATATTTGTATTACCAATATCAACAGCAACAATCATAGCCATTATAGGAGGATAATGCGCTTATTATCCTTATATGCTTTCTCTCTAAGCTCATTAGCATTGCTATCAGCAAGATAATCTTCGAATCCTTCCATCTTATCGATGATTCCACCAGGAATGAACTCAACGATTCTGTTAGCAATTGATGATACAAACTCATGGTCATGAGAATTGAATAACAGCACGCCCTTGAAATCAATAAGGCCATTGTTGAGAGCCTGGATAGACTCAAGATCAAGATGAGATGTTGGCTCATCGAAGATCATGCAGTTAGCACCTTCTAGCATCATCTTAGCAAGCACAACTCTAACTCTCTCACCACCTGAGAGAACCTGGCAGTTCTTCAAAGCTTCATCTCCGCTGAAGAGCATTCTTCCAAGGAATGAGCGAACGAAAGTATCATCATCTTCAGTTGAGAACTGCTGGAGGTAATCAACCATAGTCTCATCTTCCTTGAACATGTTTGAGTTGTCTTTAGGGAAGTATGAAAGAGAAGTTGTTACACCCCATGTGTATGTACCTTCATCTGGCTCAATCTCACCAGAGATAATCTGGAAGAGCACTGTCTTTGCATAGTGATTAGGACCAACGAATGCGACTTTATCACCTGGGTTGATAGTAATAGAGAAATTATCTAGTACCTTCTCTCCATCAATAGTCTTAGAAAGATTCTTGATCTCAAGCACATTCTTGCCAATCTCTCTGTTAGGCTTGAATGCAACATAAGGGAATCTTCTTGAAGATGGCTTTAGATCATCGATTGTGAGCTTATCGATAAGCTTCTTTCTGCTTGTAGCCTGCTTAGCTTTAGCAACGTTGGATGAGAAGCGCTGAATGAACTCTTTAAGCTCAGCAATCTTCTCCTCTCTTCTCTTCTTTTCATCTTTCATCTGCTTAGCAGCAAGCTGAGAAGACATATACCAGAAATCATAGTTACCAACATAAAGCTGGATTTTGCCATAGTCGATATCACAAATATGAGTACATACAGTATTCAGGAAGTGTCTATCGTGTGAAACTACGATAACTGTGTTATTGAAGTTCTCTAGGTAGTCTTCAAGCCAATGAATAGACTCAAGGTCCAAGTGGTTAGTAGGCTCGTCAAGAAGAAGGATATCTGGGTTTCCAAAGAGAGCCTGAGCAAGAAGAACTCTGACTTTGAGATTATCTTCAATCTCTTCCATCTTCTTATCATGAAGCTCTGTAGGAATTCCAAGGCCATCAAGCATCTGAGCAGCTGTAGCTTCTGCTTCCCAGCCACCAAGCTCTGCAAACTCGCCTTCAAGCTCTGCAGCCCTGATTCCATCTTCTTCAGAGAAGTCGCTCTTAGCGTAAATAGCATCTCTTTCCTGCATTACATCATAAAGCTTCTGAAAGCCCATGATTACAGTATCAAGGACACGATACTTATTGAATGCAAAGTGGTCCTGTCTAAGAGTAGTCATTCTCTCCCCTGGAGTAATGATTACTTCTCCAGTATCTGGTTCAATTTCTCCTGAAAGAATCTTTAAGAATGTAGATTTTCCAGCACCATTAGCGCCGATAATTCCATAGCAGTTGCCTGGTGTAAACTTGATATTTACTTCTTTGAAAAGAACCTGTGTTCCATAAGAGAGTGAAATATTAGATGCAGTAATCACTTCAAAACCATCCGACAAAAAAATAAGACAGCATATGCTGTCTTTTATAGTCCCTAGCGGAATCGAACCGCTATTTAGAGACTGAGAATCTCCCGTCCTAACCGTTAGACGAAGGGACCATGTTTCTCTGGGATGGAGGGATTTGAACCCCCAAAGGCAGAACCAGAATCTGCAGTGTTACCATTACACTACATCCCAATCTCAATCCTGTGCTAGAATAGAATATTGACACTTTTTAGTCAACAGACTTTTATAAAAAATATAATAAATATTTTACTCTAGCGACATCTAAAAGACGTACATCAATATAACATATAAAGTTATATCAATCTACACTATCTCAGAACTTCTTGAATGCTTCAACTCGCGCACTAGCTGTGAGGCGATAGTCATCTTTAAATCCATCTTTAAGATACCTATAGCCAAGGCCTGCAATCATTGCACCGTTATCTGTGCAAAGCTTAAGAGATGGGAATGTAACTGTGTACCCACCCTTTTCAAGTGCTTTGATCTCAGAGCGGAGCAGAGAGTTAGCTGCAACACCGCCACCAGCGCTTACACGCTTAAGGCCTGTATCTTTTAAAGCAAGCTTAACACGCTTCATCAATATACCAACAGCCTGGCGCTGGAATGAAGCTGCAATGTTCTCACTAGTGTCTTCGGCATCTCCATTTCTGAACTTATCTTTCTGATTGATTACAGCAGTCTTTAAACCTGAATATGACATATCATATCTATGCTCTTCTCTATCAAGAGTAGGACCTGGGAACAAGAATGCATTAGGATCTCCATTCTTAGACAGTCTATCGATTACTACACCACCTGGAAAACCAAGCTCATAGAATTTAGCGACTTTATCAAATGCTTCACCAATAGCATCATCAATTGTTGTGCCAAGCACATCAACATCATCATAGCCATTGACACGGCATATAACTGTATGACCACCAGAAACCAGTACTCCAAGATATGGATACTCAAGCGGATTCTCAATCTGAGAGGCATATAAATGTGCCCTGATATGATCAATGCCAATGCATGGAATATCCAATGCAGCAGCAAAGCACTTAGCAAAGTTGACACCAACAAGCAAAGAGCCTAAAAGCCCTGGACGAGAAGTAACAGCAACAGCATCGATATCTTTCTTCTCAAGACCAGCTTGCATTATAGCAGCTTCAACGACCTGAGCTATCCACTCTGTATGGAGTCTGCTAGCAAGCTCAGGCACTACCCCCTGATAAGGCTTATGCAGCTCAATCTGAGTCGCAATAACATTTGAAAGAATCTCTCTTCCGTCTCTAACAACAGCAGCGCTGCATTCATCGCAGCTAGTTTCAATACCAAGAACATTCATAACTAAAAATTTTCCTGAATTATTTCAGCAATCTCAACATTCATATTCAATAGAGATGCAAGCTCAAGATTAGCATCTGACTCAAAGATGTACTTATAAACATCTTCAGTCCATGGAACTCCGACTTGTACTCCATTATCGATAGATTTATCTATAAGGCTTTGGATAAATTTCAGTTCAGCTGGATTGAAACCCAATATATCAAAATTAAATTCATCCATATATAAACTCCTAATTAAATAATAGCTATAAAACAAAAATCTGACTACTATATGATTTCAGAACCTATTGCAATTGTAGCTTTTACTCGGTAAATTAAGTTAGAAATGCCAAAGTAGCTCAGTGGTAGAGCAGCTCTCTCGTAAAGAGCAGGTCGCGGGTTCAATTCCCATCTTTGGCTATTTTTCTTTTATCGTCTTTATCGATATAGCATAAATCACCAATGCACCAATAACAAAAGAAATAACGCTATAAAGGATTATCATCCCTTCAGGGATTCCTGGAAACACAGTTCCAATAGAGCCGAAGAGAAAACCGAAGATCATAAGAAAAGTAACTTTAGGCTTATTCTTCATTGCCCATGAAAGAATACCTGTCAAAAGGAATATTCCAAGTACCAATCCTATTCCCAGAGGAATATATGGAATTATATCTAAATTATTGACAGCTTTGAGAATCTCTTCATATAACCCTACAACAACAAGAAGATATGAAAATGAAACGCCAGGCAAGACAAAGCCAACTGAAAGGAATATCCCACCAAGTATTTCAAGAATCAAAGACTTAAGATTAATAGAAGAAGAAATAGAGAACATATTTGATGGAAGATATTTGATGGAATAGACAATCAAAGCTCCAATGACAATAGATAACAAAGAGATCACTACCCTTTTGAAATCCAATTCAGATACTTTGATAGTTGAAGACTTGATAATCATCGGAACAGTTCCGACTATAGCACCCAGAAAGAAGTACATTATAACCATTCTATGTTTCTCTATAAGAATAGCTAATGGCTTGCTTATTACTAGAATTCCAAAGAGTGCAAATACAACAAAGAGAGCTAAATATATAACAGATTTCTTGAAGCTCTTCTTATTCAAGAGTCCGTTGACTGAAGTTATCAAGCGGTCATACTCGCCTAGTATCATAGCCATAGAGCCCCCAGAAACTCCAGGCACTGTCATTGTAGAGCCAATAACGAAAGCTTTAACGGCTGAAACTATATTCTCTTTCTTATCTTCATTCATAAGTGATTATGATATAAAGAAAATATCATAAATACTATATGCTTAAATACCACATTTATATTTATCCTTTAATAAAAGTATTGTAACTACTCAGGTGTTTTAGTATAACAAACTTAGCTTCTCAGAGTGAGAAGCTCGGCGCGATATCTTTTCCAGAGA
>CAKQJZ010000022.1 GCA_934247875.1 uncultured Spirochaetales bacterium | reverse complement strand
CAAAAATGTATGGCTGTTTCTTCTTATCCATAGATTCCTGAAGAGAAGTTCCGCCGCGTTTTATTGCTAAACAAAATTGCATAAGACGTTTCAGACTAGAGCCATGCAACATTCCTAGTGCAATTGGCAACATTGTCCTTACCCCAAATTTTTCTTTTGAAAGTTTGTAGGCTATATAGCCTTCACCTTGTTCGCTAGTTGTGTGCAAGAAACCTCCGCGCAGCATCCCTCGCACATATGTACAAATATACTCTTCTGTCGCTGCTCTACTGGAAAAAACAGAGTTCATCCCAGTCTCTTCTCCATAATCATAATAGCCAAAAGCATGGCCTATTTCATGGATTAAGCTTTCATCCATTGTTGCTAGTTTCATTGTATTCCATCTTCCATTTATGCATTGATTCTTTCGCTCTCAGAGTTATCTGGTAGCATAATTCACCACTATTTTCTTCCAATCAGCAACGTTGAGCCAGAAAGCATCAGCCGTTTGGCTTCCTTTTGAGTCATAAATGCACCATCTGTCGTGTCTATTAGCTTCACCTCATCATAGCCCATATCTTTAAGCTTCTGAACAAAAGCATGCATATCACCATAACGACGCTGTGACATTAAGTCATGGATTGCAAATGTACCGCCCTTTTTCAGCACACGAAGTGTTTCCATAAGAAGTTCTTGCTTGTCTGCCCCTGCTATGTTGTGATAGACATAGTTGCTAGCTACAGCATCAAAACTCTCATCAGGAAAATCTAACTTCATAGCGTTTCCTCGCTGGAATGAAACGTTTTTTACTCCCTCAGCAAGAGCATTATTCTCGCAAAGTGACTGGTTAAATGAAGCATATTCCTTCCCCCAGCGATCAATACCAACCATTTTCCCCTGTGGATTACGCTTTGCTGCAGCAATAGTCAGAGCACCACTGCCACATCCTATATCTAGCCCTACACCACCTTCTGGAAGCTTAATATACTTTGCAGTTCCTTCAATGATCTGCTTTGAAAGCTTTCTCTTGCCATCATATGAAAAACTCTTATATGCACATACACTCCACTCTGAGAACATATAAAAGATGACAAAGGCAAGTCCAAATACAACACATAAGACAATGCGGAGTGCACCAATACCAAATATAACGGAAATGATGAATAGTATAAGCGATAACGCTGTACCTAAGATAAGAGCTAACATCATTCCCTTGGGTATCCAATTCTTATAATCCGGCTTCATTCTCTATTTTCCTTTTTATATTGATAAGTGTCTTTCTCTCATAAACAGCTGCCGCTATACACCAGATAACGATAGCGCTGTTTGTGCTGCTTTGACTCATAACAGCCATCCAAGTAGCTACCCTTATATGCATTGCCACTGCAATATCTGGGACAGCAACAAATATAATGTTCCATATGACTGGATGAAAAATCAGCATCCACTTCGGGTAATAAGTCTTTCCCAAGACCAACATTATGAAATGGATTCCGAAGAACAGTATCATCGGAATATACATAGGAAGAATTGCAGTCAGCATATTATCTTGATAAGCAGCAACTGCTTCTATTGTAGCCTCTGATCCAATAAGAGGCCCTAGATATGTAGAAAACCACGCTAAAGTAGCAACCCAAAGATGGATTGCCAAAGCTACTGCGACAGTGAATAGTCCAGAAAGATATTGGAGAGTCTTTGTCTTCTTGTTCTTTGGATCAATATCTGCATTAAGTGCTTTGATCATAAAAGAGTAGAGAAAGCATCCAACAGCTCCTAGAGCGACGACGAGTGAAGGTTTCCATAAATCATAGGAACCTGAGAGATAGAAAGCGCGATTAAACATTCCAGTGTCTGTCGCTTCAAGCGGGATGAAGCTTAAAAGCCAATCTCCAGATGCCATAAAGAGGCCGCCAATCGAGCCAAGAATACAGCATTGATAATACTTTTCATTCTCTGCTGCTTTCATTTCAGCTCTTCCTTATTTTCATGCAGAAATCACAACAGTCGTTGCCACGCCCAAGCGTCTTTGTTCTCTCCCAGATCAGTTTTGGATGCAAGCCTGCATAACTGATATCATCACTGTCGCAAAAGCACCTGCAAAGCTCTGGTACGCCATATTTCAGAGAAGTATCATGATATGGACACTTAATCATATCTATGCGCCAAACGCCGCTTCCAGTTTGTATCTCATTTGAAGCAAATCCAGCTTCAGCGCCAAAGACACTTCTAGTTGATTTCATAAAAACTCTAGGCACAAGGCGATAAAGCCCAGGAATGCGCAGAATTGAGACAAGTCTTTTATGCGACTTTATCGCAAGTTTCTCAACGTAGCTATGAACTGTCTCTAATGCTTCTTCTTCACTCATCACTTGCTGCAGTATCTCATATGCAGCAATCCCTGGCAAAATCTGTCTTCTAAGATGAAACATCTCTTTCTTGCTTGCATCTGCATTCTCATCTAGCAGCTTTCTTAAACGTCTGTTAAAAGAGTCCTTCAATTCTTTAGCTTTAGAAGGGAACTGCACTTCTGCTGTTTCTCGGAAATCCTTCGTAATATATGATTCTTTCATTTTCTGCATACAAACCAAGCAATACCTTTTAAAGTACCAAGCGTCACATCTTCATACATTCTCTCTAGACGATTTTTCAAGCTGGATGCTGTCTCATATGGAGGAGTGAAAAAACCAGACTTTTCATATGCATGATGAACAAACCAATCTGTTCGCTTATTCTCTCCCTTTATATAAAAACAACCGCAAAAGGTTCCACCTGGTTTCAATACGCGAAATACTTCTCTGTATGCAGCTTCTTTATCTGGAAAAGCATGAAACCCATTTAGTGATAGTACGATATCGAAAGAGTTGTCTTCATAAGGAAGCGCACCTACATCTCCTTGCTGAAATGATATATTTTTCAAATGTAAACGCTTTGCCCTATCCTCTGCCTGTCTCATCATGTCTTCAGAATAATCAAGGCATGTTATATCTGCGTTTTGTAGCGTCTTATAAAGAGGCATCGTCAGAATACCAGTTCCAACTGGGACTTCTAATAGCTTTCCAGAAAAAAGCTCAGGAATGCCAGAAAGCGCTTTCTCTAAATAGCAATCACATTCTGCTTTATTCATAGCCCAGACAAGTCTGCACACTGCTTTTCCACTTAGCGTAGAGCATGTAATCATGCCATCATAAAAGCTGTTTCCACCTGTCAGTCGATACGCACTCTGAATAGCTTCTTTACGATCCATATCAGCCTCCTGTTTTAGATTAGTCATGACTAACTTATACCTCTTTAAAAAATGACGCTTTTAAACGTCATCTCATTATTAAACATGACCACTTTGGTTTTTATGGTCATATAATACTTATCTTTTTTCTTTTATTCAATCTCCAAACAAATCCTTCAGTCTTGGATAAAGTTCCCTGTAAATAGCATAGCCTTTGTCATAAGAAGCCTTGTTTTTATCATTAGGGAATGATGGGAGACGCTGGGAAGTGAAGCTTTCTATAACTCTTTCGCTAAAGAGGCCCTGCGCAATGCCTGCAATGAAAGCTGCGCCTAAGCATGAGCCTGGATTGTATTTGATATAATCAACTTTTAAGCCAAGCACATCTGCCATAATCTGACGCCAAAGAGGGCTTGTAGAGCCTCCGTTGGTTATATGAACATTGTTTATCTCTATTCCAAGCTCTTTAAAGACATCAACATGGTGTCTGAAGGCATATGCAACAGCTTCAAGCATAGCTCTATATATATGAGCTTTAGTGTGAGAAAGCATTAGCCCATATAATACGCCTTTAGCATCTGGATCAAAGATTGGAGTCTTCTCTCCAAGTACATATGGAAGCATTACAAGTCCATCTGACCCTGCATTTATATGCTCTGCCTCTTCATCTAGTTCTTTGAAGTCTCCACCAAACTCATTCTTGAACCATTTAATCAAAGAACCACTTGCTGCTGTGCATCCATTGATTATGAATGGACACTCTGAAGAGACAAAGTAGTCGATAAAGAGTCTATCATCTATTACAAGATGATCTAAAGAAAGCAGTATATCGCCTGCCCCACCAAGCTTAAGAACAAGGTCTCCATTTTGATGAGCACCTGTACAGAATGCAGATGCTACATGATCTGCTGTCCCTGCATATACTCTGACGCCCTCTGGGAGACCTGTAGCTTTAGCTGCCATCTCGCTTATAGTGCCACATAAGCCGTAGCTATTTATTACTTCAGGCAAAACAGACTCAGGAAGGCCTACATACTCGATAAC
The DNA here is from genome assembly GCA_934247875.1 of uncultured Spirochaetales bacterium. GTDB lineage: Bacteria > Spirochaetota > Spirochaetia > Sphaerochaetales > Sphaerochaetaceae > Ornithospirochaeta. The sequence goes on along the minus strand of CAKQJZ010000022.1, from coordinate 22,058 downwards.
TTCTTTAATCAGCTTTCCATCAAGTGAGAAAAGACCACTCTCTAACGCCCAGTTAGACTCGATGTGCATATTACCTGTCAATAGATATGCGCCATAGTCATAAGAGCCTAGAATATAGGCTATCTTCGAAAACACTTCTGGTTCGTTTTTCTTTATCCATAAGAGCCGCGGTGCTATATGCTGGCTATTGATATGAGAACCTGTAGTTTTAAAGTAGCTATCGTCATCTGCTTCGAACTCAGCTTTAAGCTCATCAAGCTCTGCTTTAGTTCTCATATCATTTTGCTGAATTGAATTTCTTAATGGGTTTCCATCTTTATCTAGAGAGATCAAAGCTGGAACCATGCCTGTTAGTCCAATTGCTTTCAAAGCAGATAGATCATATTCTCTCGATAGCTTTGAAAGCAATGCAAATAGATTCTCTTTCCAGATAAGCGCATCTTCTTCAGCCCAGCCTGGATGAAGAGATAAAAGGTCATGAGGGATGCTCTCTACAGCAACTATCTCCATTTTATCCAGATCTAGTGCTTCTAGAACGATAACCTTTATAGCTGTAGTGCCAATATCTATTCCCATGACCAAATCAGACATTACTCTCCCATTCTCCTCAGCAGTTCTGCAGTTGCTCTCTCACTATCTGCTGCAACTTTCTCATAGTCTATTGTCAGCAGCTTTCTATCTCTCATCAAGAAACGGCCATTTACCATAGAATCTGTAACAGACATGCCAGAGATCCAATATACGATCTGTGTGTAGTAATCCTGACCGCAGAATGGAACCCAGCCAGGTGCCGATAGATCAAGTGCGATCATATCAGCAAGCTTTCCTTTCTCAAGAGAGCCAAGCTGATCTTCCATCATTATTGCCTTAGCTCCATCAAGAGTTGCCATCTTGACCATATCAAAAGCTGTTATTGCTTTAACATCATGCTCTCTATGGATTATAAGCTTCGCACCAGTAGACATCTCTTCAAACATATCAGCGCTGGAAACGCATAAGTTATCGGTGCCAAGTGCAACGTTGATGCCATGGTCTCTGTACGCTTTTACAGGAGCTGCGGGGAAGCCGCTCTTCATCGATGATGATGGTGCCATTACAGGAGTAAATGGATGTCCTTTTATGATATCCATATCATCTTCAGAAACAGTAATTGCATGTGCTGCAAGGATAGGAACATCAAGAATGCCAAGCTCTTTCATCATTGTAATGGCACTCTTATTGTAGTGTGCCATACAGTAGTCATTCTCTTCATTGCTTGTTGCAAAGTGGATATGGAATCCTGTGTCATACTTTCTTGCAAGCTTTTTCTCTATTTCAATCAAATCAAGAGAGTTGTCGACAAAGAAAGCATGAGGCCCTACCCAGCCTCTGATGAACGGATGCTTCTGGCACATCTCAAGGAACGCTTCGCATCTAGCTGTTTCTCTCTTACGGGTCTCTTCATCCCCTAATTCAACTATGCCATAGCAGATAAGGCCTCTGATTCCAGCTTCATCAACAGCATTGAAGATGCGGTCAGCATAGAAATACTGATCTGCAAAGCATGTTGTTCCTGTTCTGATCATCTCAGCAATATTGCATGGAGATGTGAGAGCTGCCATATCAGAATCAGCAAAGCTCTCATAGCGTCTGAGAGTATTTAAGAAGCCATCCATAGTGAAAAGAGAAACACCTTCGCACATTCCTCTAGTGAGAACCATTGGAGTGTGAGCATGTGCGTTGATCAGACCAGGCATCAAGAGCTTTCCTGAAAAATCAACAACTTCATCGTCTCTTCCTGCTTTAGGTTCCCCTTTTCCAACTTCAGCTATTCTATTTCCATCTACAACAACATAACCTGGCTTATAGATTTCTGCGTCCTTATTCATAGTAAGGACAACAGATGCTTTGATTACTTTTCTCATCATTTGCCTCCATCAATAAATTGCTCTCTTTCTCTTCTTCTGTATCGACTGATAAGAAACAACCGAAAGAATAACAAGCGTTAGCACATATGGCATAACCTGGATTATGTATGGCGGTATCTTCGTAACATTCTGAAGCCTTAGTGCCAGTGCATCAGCAAAGCCGAAGAATAGCCCTGCAAAGAACGAGCCGCCTGGGTTATTGAAGCCAAATAGCGCAGCTGCGTTACCAAGCCAGCCACGGCCAGATGCCATATCACGAGTAAAGAGAGTAAGATGACCAATTGAAAGGAACGAACCTGCAAGCCCTGATAGAATACCTGAGAAGATCAATGCGAAATAACGTACCTTCGATACATTTATTCCAACGCTTCTAGCAGCTTCAAGGTTCTCTCCAACTGCAGTTATGTACCTGCCATACTTTGTCTTATGCATGACAAATACCAATACAAGAGCCAAAATCCAAGTAAAATATACAATCGAGTTGTATCCGCTTAGCAGCTTTCCGATGCCTGGTATCTTATCAATGAGAGGGAGCCTGATTGATGGAAGCTGTACTATTGATGGGTCTGACCAAGTTCCTGACTGGTGGAATATAGTTCTCATCAGATATACAGTGATTTCTACAGCAATCATGTTCATTGCTATTGATAGAACTGTGAGATCTACATTGTAGCTATCTTTCAAAAATGCAAACAATAACCCAAGCAGTGCACCTATGACCATAGCACATAGAACACCCATATACGTTGCAAATATAGGATGAGCCTGCCCTAGAGGAGTGTAGTTACGGAAAATATATGCTCCGACAATGCCTGCAAATGCGCATATCGTGATAAACCCATCTATACCAAGGTTCAGAACGCCTGCTTTATTGCAAATTGCAGCAGCAAGAGCTGCAAGAATAACAGGAGTCGCAAGTCTTATCGCACTTGAGAGAACGTTCAGCGTTATTATGTCAAATATACTATTCATCGCTCTTCCTCCTATTCTGGATTCTATGAATACATTTCTCTACAAATGGTCTATAAACATTGCTTATTGCAACGAAGAAGATGACCATCGCAATAAGAACTCCACCAAGCTCTCTTGGAATCTGGAGGCTTAGCTGGAGACCAAGCTGTGCACCTTGCCTGATTCCTGCAAGCAAGAATGAAACTATGACAACACCAATAGGATTAGACATGCCAAGCATTGCAACTGAAAGGCCATCAAAGCCAAGACCTGATGAGAATCCTGTCATTATTCTGTGATAGTTTCCAAGCACTTCCATGCATCCAGCAAGTCCTGCTATAGCGCCGCTTATTACGAGTGTGCGTATTATTACATTGCCGCTCTTTACTCCGCCATAGTCTGCAAAGCGCCTATTCTCACCTACCATTCTCATCTCATAGCCCCAACGAGTCTTATAGATATAGAAATAGAAGAAGACTATGAGTGCGATAGCTATTACAAAGCTGATGCCCCATCTTGAGCCATAAATGAACTGCGGTAGCCAATAGCTCTTTCCTATTACCTCTGACTGTGCTTTCTGCCCAGCATCAGCTCTGAGAGGGAAAGCTACCATATACTCAAGTACAAGCGTTGAAATGTTATTGAGCATAATAGAGGAAATAATCTCATTTACACCGAGTTTTACCTTCAAAACTGCAGGAATAACGCCATATAAGCCACCGATAGCCATACTTGCAATCATTATAAAAGGGATTGCTATAGCGGAGGGGAGTTTAAGCGATGCACCAAGCCAGGCTGCCATGATAGCTCCAAAGACATATTGGCCTTCCTGCGCTATACAGAAGACGCCGACTTTGAAACATAGCATAGCTGCTAGACCTGTAAGCATTAGAGGAGTTGAGGAACCAAGTGTCATGAATATAGGCCAGACTTTGCCAGAAAAACCAAAACCTCCTGTAATCAAGACACCAAGAGACTTCAAAGGAGAGACTCCGCTTATAGCAATCAATAGAACTGCAACAATGACGCCAAGAAGCAAGGCTGTTACAGGCATTAAAAGAATCATCGGATCAATTCTTTTCACTTTTTTCATTCTGCCCTCCTTTTGCTTCCAACCATAAGCAGTCCTATATTCTTTTCATTGATCTCTTCCCCTTCAAGTTCGCCTTGTATTCTTCCTGAATACATTACACCGACTCTATCTGAAAGAGAGAGAATCTCTTCAAGCTCTACGCTGATAAGCAGTATTGCTACTCCTTTATCGCGTTCTTTTATCAGCATTCTATGAACAGCTTCTATAGAACCAACATCAAGACCTCTAGTTGGCTGCTCAACAACTAACAGCGCTGGCTCATATTGAAGCTCTCTAGCAAGAACAACCTTTTGCATATTTCCACCTGAGAGCTTAGATACAAGACCTCTAGGAGAAGAACCTGCAATAGAGTATTGCTCTATCATTCCTTCAGCGCGCTTCTCTATAGCGTCCCAATCAAGAAAGACGCCTTTATTGAGATCAGGAGAAGACTGGAATCCCATAAGTGAGTTATCAAGGAGATTTGCTCTCATATTCAGTCCTGTATGGATTCTGTCTTCAGGAACATAAGCAATGCCTTGCTGCCTCTTGTCTCTTATTGACATATGGCCAATCTCTGTTCCATTGATCTTCACTGAGCCTTTGAGCGAATGCACATGGCCACTTATAGAAGCAACTAGCGCTTCTTGTCCATTTCCAGAAACTCCAGCTATCCCATAGATCTCGCCGCTTCTTACAGATAGTGATACATCTGAAAGCAGCTGAAGACCCATTGGGCTGAATACAGAAAGATCATTGATCTCAAGCACAGGAGAGCCAGGCTTAGCAGGGCTCTTCTCAACTTGAAGCAATACTTTGCGCCCTACCATCAAATCTGCAAGAGATGGAATATCTGTTTCAGATGCTTTGATGCCTGTCCTGACTACTCTGCCCTTTCTCATTACAGTTATCGTGTCTGCAACTTCAAGCACTTCTCCAAGCTTATGAGAGATGAAAAGGATAGTCTTTCCAATCTTGGCAAGCCCTTTCATTGTCTCTAGAAAAGGACCAACTTCCTGAGGTGTCAGAACTGCTGTTGGTTCGTCTAATATCAGGATATCGACATCGCGCGCGAGCATCTTCAATATCTCAACACGCTGCAAAAGCCCAATAGGCAAACTCTCTATTACAGCATCTGGATCTATTGGCAAATTGAATCGAGAAGAAAGCTCTTTGACGAACTCCCCTTCTTCTTTATCATTGAGCACAGCCTTTTTCTCGATTCCTAGGAGTATAGACTCTTTTACTGTGAATGAAGAGACAAGCTTGAAATGCTGATGCACCATGCCTATTCCACATGAAATAGCATCACTAGGCCCCTTGAACAAGACTTTCTCTCCATTAAGGAAAACAGAGCCAGAGTCTGCTTTCTCTAGACCGAAAAGAATGTTCATAAGAGTGCTTTTACCAGCTCCATTCTCTCCGCATATAGCATGTATCTCACCTTCTTCGACTGCGAATGAGATATCATCAGATGCCTGCACAGAGGTTGAAGCGTAGTATTTTGAAATATGGTCGAACCTTATTGCCTCTTTCATTCATCCTCCTAGAAATGGCCTTGCTCCTAAAGGAGCTTGGCCAAAGTAAGTTAATTATTGACTATTTGAGTGAAGGCCAGAGCTCTTCTGTGAGTGCATCATATACCTTGTACTCTCCTGAGAGGATCTTTGCCTTGTACTCTTCGACAATCTTTGCAGCTGGGTCTACTTTAGCTGCCATATCTGCAGGTGCGTTGTCTTTGAATGTTGTGTAGCCAACGTCCCATGAGATACCTGTTGCGCCATCTTCGATATCAAGAGTTCTGAAGCCACCCTTGAATGTTCCATCAACATAGCTCTCAATAAGATCGTATGTAGAGTTATCTACTCTCTTGATTACAGATGTGATGATTGAACCTGGATAGAATTCATCCTGAACTGTATCAACGCCGATAGCATAGTTGCCTGTCTCACTAGCTGCAGCTAGAACACCTTCGCCTGAGAGTCCGCATACGCTGTAAATGATGTCACAGCCTTCGTCATATAGTGCTATTGCGCTCTCTTTTCCTAGTGTTGGGTTAGAGAAATCAAAACCTAGGTAGTTAACATAGAACTTGCAATCTGGGTTTGTCTCAAGTACACCCTGCTTAAAGCCATATACGAACTGGTTGATTCCAGGAGCATCGCCACCTGCAACAACACCGACTTTATCTGTGTTAGTCATGTAACCAGCGATAAGACCTGCTAAGAAGCTAGACTTGTTAACATTGATAAGCAATGAAGCGAGGTTATCTGGAAGAACATCTGCATAAAGTTCACTTGGAGAAGCAAAAGCCTGCTCTGGATACTCATTGGCAAGGTCAAGCATCATCTGAGTATCAAGACCTACTCCAAGAATGAGATCATAGCCTTTGTTGATTGCTCCTCTCATTGCATTCTCATGTTCATGTACACCCTGAGTCTCAATCAAGTCTACCTTAGCGTTAAGCTCAGCATTGGCTCTCTTGACACCTTCATTGGCACTGTCACAGAAAGATCTATCTCCAAGTGGGCTTGGGATAACGACAGCAACTGTCACTTTCTCTTCTTTAGCAGGAGCTGCTTCTTTAGCGCCTCCAGCAAAGACCATTGAAAGTGCTACGACAGCTACGAAAAGCAGTGTGGAAATCTTTTTCATTGCACTTCTCCTTATATGATTTATTTCCTGACGGCCATTACGGCGTCCATGAAAACCTTTACTTTCTCTGGATCTACTTCATCAAAGAAATCACCATTTCTCTTGAAAGCAGTTCCAACAACAGCACCATCTGCAACTGAGAGCTGCTCCTTTACTGTTTCTGCTCTGACTCCTGTATTTGCGAAAACAGGAGTATCTGGGATAGCTTCAACTACTCTTTTTAAAATTGAAGTATCTGTCTTGGCACCAGCTGTACGACCAGAGACGCATATTACATCTGGCTGGCAATTGAAAACTGTTGTTCTTGCAATATCTGCAATATCTCTCTCAGCAATATATACACTCGCTTCAGGCAGAATGTTGTACATAAGTCTTACGTTTTTTCCGCCTACAGCATTTCTGCGTCTGACTGTGTTGCCGCAATCTGTATCCCAGATGCCGAAATCGCTTGCATATGCGCCTGTGAAGATCTCACGTACAAATCGCGCACCTGTTGCAACAGCAAGCTCACATGACGACTTTGCATCCCAAAGCACATTGACTCCGAATGGAATGCGTATCTCATCCATTAGCTCTCCAATTATTCTTGCCATAGCCATAGATGTGATTGCATCTACTTTTGTCTGATAAGGAAGACTGAACTCGTTAGAGAACATAACAGCATCAACACCGCCATCCTGAAGTGCCTTCAAGTTGCGATGGGCACGCTCAAGTATGTAGTCCATACCTTTATCATTGTCATATCTTGGATCTCCAGGAAGCGCATCCAAGTGGCACATAGCTACAATAGGCTTCTCTGAACCATAAACATCTTTAAGCCATTTCTTGCTCATTTATCCTCCTTCGCATCCGATGGAGTCACAATCTGGACATCGGAGCGTTGCAAGTTCTCATATAATCTTCCTGCCGGCTTAGAATCAGAGACTAGGATGTCTATCTCTGAAACAGGGCAGATGTTTGCAAATGTTACTCTGTTGTATTTTGATGAATCGGCAAGGACTATGACCTTTGAAGCGTTTGAGATTATTATGCGCTTCACAGCTGCATCTTCGATGTTGTAATCGGTAATCCCTGCATTGCTATCAATCCCGCCAACACCCATGAAGAACTGATCAACATGAAGTTTAGATAGGTATTCGATAGTATCAGAACCTGATATAGCACCTTCATGGGAACGAAGATTGCCACATGGAACGATGATCTTAACTGTATCTGAATACAAGAGTCCTTCCATAACAGGAAGACTGTTAGTAACAACAGTTATAGACCTGCCTTGAAGGAGTTTAACTAGCTCAAAGCATGTCGAACCGCTATCTACTGCTATTATTGAGTTGTCTCTGACTAAGCTATTTGCTATTTGCGCAATTGTCTTCTTCTCTTCTACTTGGACAATAGCTCTGTCTTTATAGAATGGCTCATTGTTCTGCGTCTTAATAGCTGCAGCGCCGCCATGCATGCGCCTGATAAGCTTCTTGCTATCCATCTCATTGAGGTCTCTGCGAATAGTCATAGGACTGACGCCAGTTGCATCAGAGAGCTGAGAAACAGACATGAATTCTTGATTCTCTAAGAGCTTTAGAATCTGTGAATAGCGTTTTCCCATAGACTCCTCCATAACAAACAAATTGATGGAAACCTCAATTTATGGTTTCATCGTATAGTCTCGCTTTTTTTGGTGTCAATAATTTTTTTGAACTCAAAAACTCACAAAAACCACATTTTATAGTTCAAATGAACAGATATTTGTTCGTTTTCTGCCTGCTTTTGTTAATTTTAGTGAGCAAAATGATTGCTTAGTAAAAAAGAGGATGAAGTGTCATAAAAAGGTTAAAATTGAGGTATGCCGCAATTTTGAGGGTTTTCAATAAAAGAGATGCTCAAGATTAGAGCCTATATGAATACTATGAAGAAAAGGCTGCTTTCTCTGCTTTTTATTGAAAATGTTTATTGAAAAGACTAAATGAACAAAAAAAGAACATGAAAAACAGATAAAAGCAAAAACAACAAATCGCAACAAAAAAGCTGCCTGTCCTTTTAAAACAAGCAGCTTGACCAAGTTTCAGCGAACTTTAATTGAAGTTTATTACTGACTTATCATAATCAGCAGGAGCATCGAAACCTAAGAAGTTCATGCATGTTGCTGCAATAGAAGAAATTCCAAGGCCTGTGTTGAGCTCTTTTGAGTACTCACCGTTATACTCAGGATCCACGATAATGCATGGAACAGGATTCAAAGAGTGCGAAGTCTTAGCCTTTGGATCTCCATTAGCTTTAAGCTTCAATGAGCCATCTTTGCCATGCTCATACATATCATCAGCATTCCCATGGTCAGCTGTAACGATCATTACGCCACCAGCTTTCTCAATAGCATCTTTAAGTCTACCAATCTGAAGATCCATAGCCTCCATTGAGCATACTACAGCTTCAAATACGCCTGTGTGTCCGACCATATCACCATTAGGGAAGTTGAGCTTGATGAAATCCCACTTACCGCTCTCGATCTCACTGATTACTCTATCTGTGATCTCTGCGCACTTCATCCAAGGTCTCTCTTCAAAAGGAACGATATCTGAAGGAATCTCAACATACTCTTCAAGCTTGTCATCGAACTTGCCAGATCTGTTGCCATTGAAGAAGTAAGTTACATGACCGAACTTCTGAGTCTCAGAGATTGAGAACTGCATGACTTTAGATGCACATAGATACTCAGCAAGTGTTCTATCGATTGATGGAGGAGATACTAAGAACTGATGAGGGATATGAAGGTCTCCATCATACTCCATCATTCCAGCATACTCTACTTTAGGTCTTCTCTTTCTATCGAACTCTGTCAGAGTATCAGCCTCGAAAGCCTTTGTGATTTCAAGAGCTCTGTCGCCTCTGAAGTTGAAGAGGATTACAGAATCATTATCCTCAATAGTTCCAACAGGCTTGCCATTCTCTGCAATAACGAAAGGAGGTAGATCCTGGTCAATAGCACCAGTTTCAGCTCTTAGAGTTGTAATAGCATCATGAGCGTTATCAAACTGTCTGCCCTCTCCTAATACATGAGTCTCCCAGCCTTTCTTTACCATATCCCAGTTAGCGTTGTAACGGTCCATTGTAATAACCATTCTTCCGCCACCTGATGCAATCTTAGCATCGAATGTTCCATCACTTGATAGCTCTTTTAGAAAAGCATCAAATGGATCGAAGTAATCAAGCGCAGACATCTCGCCTACGTCTCTGCCGTCAAGAAGTGCATGAACTCTTACTCTCTTAACACCCTCTGCTTTAGCTTCAATGATCATCTTCTTGAGGTTATCGATATGAGAGTGAACGTTTCCATCAGATAGGAGTCCGATGAAATGAAGTGTTGAGTTATTGTCTTTGACGTTCTTTATAAGCTTCTGCCATGTCTCGCCTTTGAACATCTCACCGCTGTTGATTGAGTTAGCTACAAGCTTAGCGCCCTGTGAGAATACTCTGCCGCAGCCCATTGCATTGTGGCCAACTTCGCTGTTGCCCATATCTGCATCGCTTGGGAGTCCTACAGCAAGGCCATGTGCCTTAAGCTTAGTCCATGGATATTCGCTATAAAGCTTATCGAGATTCTTTGTCATAGCAGTTGCTACAGCATCTCCATCCTTGTACTTGCCAAAACCTACACCATCCATAATGACAAGCATTACAGGACCTTTACGATTTATCTTTCCATTCTTTACCAAAGGATCAACCATATTATTCTCCTTATAATCGATATAAATATATTAATTATCTAACAATAGGGCTAGTAGCTTCATCGAGCCATAGCTTAGCTTCGTTTGAAACATAATCATAAATCTGATCATGAACCCACTTATGGTAGCTATTGATTCTCTCTATCTCTGAATCTGTTAAGTAGCGAGTATCAATCAAGAACTTCTCATAAGGAACAACTGAGAGTGTCTCAAATGAGTAGAACTGACCGAACTCTGTCTTAACATCGCTCTGGACAGCAATCAGATTCTCAATTCTGATTCCATGTCTGCCTTCTTTATATAAACCAGGTTCATCTGAGATAACCATTCCAGGAAGAAGAGGAACATCGATAAGCTTTGATGAAATTCTCATTGGGCCTTCATGTACATTTAAGCGGCAGCCTACTCCATGACCTGTTCCATGGAAGAATGACATTCCAGCTTGCCATAAGAACTGCTTAGCAAGCACATCGAGCTGCACACCAGTAGTGCCTGCAATGAAGCGCTGGCTAGCAAGTGCCAAGTGGCCTTTGAGTACTAGTGTATAGTCTCTCTTCTCTTCCTCTGTTGGCTCATTGCCAAATAGAAGTGTTCTTGTTAAGTCTGTCATGCCAAACTCGAACTGAGAACCAGTGTCTAGAACCAATAGACCTTCCTGATCGATTGCTTTGTTAGAGCTCTCTGTAGCGCTATAGTGGCACATAGCTCCATGTTCTCTGAAGCCTGAAATAGGACCGAATGATGGGCCAAGATAGCCTTCCATCTTCTCTCTTTCTCTTTCAAAGCGCTCTGAGATTTCCATCTCTGAGTAGTGGCCTCTTCTATCAATCTGTGCCATGAAGTTTGCAAACGCAATACCATCTAAGAAGTGAGCTCTTCTCATGCCTTCAAGCTCAGCAGGGTTCTTTCTGGCTTTTAAATCTGTTGAGATGTCGCGGCCTGTTATATTGCGTGCTTTGAGAACATAAGGCGCAAATACATAGTTGACTTTATTAGGGTCATAGTAGCCAACGCCGCGCTTAGTAAGACGCTCAATATCATTGAAGATCTCTTTATAATCTTTAATGACAAATACTTCTTCTGTTTTAGCTTTAAGGTCTTTAGTGAATCTCTTTGGAGATGTATAAAGAATAGCTTCATTTAAAGAAATAAATGCATATGAATAGAATACAGGATTATATAGGATATCATTTGCTCTTAAGTTAGTGAGCCATGCAATATCATCGATGCTAGTTATAAGCGTCCACTTAGCACCCTTTTCTCTGAGTTTCAGTCTTATAAGCGATACCTTTGCTGATGCTGTGAAACCTGCATACTCATCTTTCATCTCTACGCATAGAGTTGAAGGAACAGCTGGTCTTTCTTTCCAGATTGGATCTAAGAGATCTGGTGTTGATTCTACTTTGACACCACTCTTCTTAAGCTTATTCTTAAGGTTGGAGAACTCACTGATAGATATGCTATTTCCATCAACACCGAGCACTTCGCCCTTATTCATATTCTCAATAATCCAGCTATATGGATCTAGATACCCTGGAGTATCGAGTTTAAGCATCTTAAACTCTGTACCCTTGATCTCAGCTTCTGCTTGAATGAAGTATCTGGAATCAACCCATAAAAGAGCCTCTTTCTCTGTGATGATTACAGTGCCAGCAGAACCTGTAAAGCCAGAGATGAATGCCCTTGTTCTCCAGCGTGGAGCTACATACTCACTCTGGTGAGGATCTGTACCTGTAATCAAATAGCCATTCAAATTGGCCTTTTTAAGCTCTCGTCTTAGCTCGTTTACTCTCTCGTCTATCATCTTTATTCCCCATTTTGGCAAACACTATAAGCATAGCGATACCAGCAATTACCATTAGAAAACAGAAGCACTGTCCCTTTGATATATTCAAAGGCGACTGAAAGAGTGCAATATTATTGCTCTCTTTGCCTAGTGCTATTACATAGCCTATATCAGAATCAGGCTGTCTGAAATACTCAATAATGAATCTTATGATTCCATAGAAAATGAAATAGAATGCCATTACAACGCCATTAGCCCAGTTCTTCTTATATTTCAAAGGCCTGATAACAAAGAAGAGGATAATGAACAATAAAATACCCTCTCCAGCTAGCTCATAAAGCTGGGATGGGTGGCGCGGCAAATTGACATAGCCGCCGTAGCTATAGGCAAGCGCAAGCTGATCAGCAATTTCTCTGACCCAGCTATATGTTGTTGAGAATGGAGTAGCATCTGGGAAGATCATGCCAAGCTTAGAAGTCGTTACTCTTCCGTAAAGCTCTCCATTTATGAAGTTGCCAAGGCGTCCGAATGCGTAGCCAAGCGGAATCGCTGCAGCTAGATAGTCAGCAATAGCTAAAAAGCTTTTCTTCTCTTTCTTTGCATAAATAAAGACTCCAAGCACTAGCCCTATAACACCACCGTGATAGCTCATGCCAGGAAGCCCTACAAAGTGCTTCCCTTCAAATGGCCAGAAAATCATCCAAGGATGAGTAAGGTAATAAACTGCATCATTATAAAAGAGACAAGAGCCTATTCTTGCACCCAGAAGGAGTCCGATAATACCCCAGAAGAATACATCATCAATTGCATTTTTCTCGATTTCAAGGTGTTTATCATGTCTTACTTGGTAATTGAACAATATGTAAGCAATTAAAAAAGCTACTATGTACATAAGCGCATACCAGCGTACAGGAAGACCTTTGATTACATAAGGAGAAATCCATGAAGGAAATTGTACATAGAGAAACATAAATTGAGTTTACAACCTTGTCTTCATTAAAGCAATTGCATACACATCATTAAAAATTACTGCTATTATTTTTCTTATGAGAAAAACAATTCTTATAACCCTTTTATTGATATTCTCTCTTTCATCTCTGTTTTCAAGCGGAAATTCAGAGAAATACACACCAGCATCCAAACTACAGGGAGAGGCAGTATCTTCACTTGCCAAAGCACAAGAAGAAGAGACAGTCTCCATCTCTGAAATGCTATATAGCCTCGGTAATCTATATACATTCTTAGACAGCAACTATCTTTGGACTATAGATAGCAAAGAGATGCAAACCAACCTCATTAAAGCCATGGTTAGCTCTTTAGGCGATAAATACTCTTACTATATAACACCAGAAGAAGCAGAAGACTTCAAAGAGAACAGCAAGGGAGACTATGTTGGAATAGGCACATACCTTACTAAAGTGAACCCTGACTATATAGATCCAAAAGATCCTTCTACATATATGGTTATAATATCATCTCCATTTCCAGGAGGCCCTGCAGACAGAGCAGGAATCAGGGCAAAGGATATGATCAGCCATGTAAATGGTGAAGATATATCAAAGCTGACACCAACAGAAGCTTCTAAGTTGATCAGAGGAAAAGAAGGCGAAGATATAACGCTTACAATACATAGAGGAGACGCAGTCTTTGATATCACACTGCGCCCTGAAGTCGTAACTACACCAACAACAAGCAAGACTATGCTTGATGGAGACATAGGTTATCTATTCATATCATCATTCACATCTCATACTTATGATAACTTCAATAAAGATATGAACTATCTGCTTGAAAATGGTGCTAAGCGGATAATCCTCGACCTCAGAAACAATGGCGGTGGCTATGTAGATGACTCATTGAAGATCGCCAACTCATTCATAAGCGACGGAAAGCTACTGACTGCGCACTTCAAGAACTCAAATAAGACTATCGTCTACAACGCTACAGCTACAACTCTAGTACCTGCTGAGTACCCTGTCATAATCCTAGTAAATGAAGGCACTGCATCTGCATCCGAGATTTTGACAGCAGCGCTTAAAGAGAATAACAGAGCAACTGTAATTGGCTCTAAGACATTTGGAAAGGGCGTAATGCAAAGCGAGATTCCATATTTAGGTGGATATCTGTGCATAGTCACATCCAAATACACAACTCCACTTGATAATGATATCCATGAAAAAGGCATTACTCCAGATATCATAATCGAAGAAGAGGAATACTCAGAAGAAGACTTAAAAGCTTATGCAGATTTTCTGAAGAACAATAATATGAAAGAGTATATTGAAGAGAACCCTGAGTACTCTAAAGAGAACATATTGCGCTTCAGTAAGCTCAATAAAGACACAGGTGTTCCAGAGACTCTTCTCTGTCTATTAATCAGAAATGAATATGTCTATAGCCTCGACTTTGATAAGCGCCCTGTTGCAGACCCAGAGTTCGATATAGTCCTTAAGAGAGCTATTGAGGAGATTAAGAAGTGAGAGTATTCCTCTTAGACTCTCCAATAGAGAGCGACAACATATACCCTTTAAAAGCAAGAGAAAGAAACTATCTCAATAAAGTATTGAGGCTTCAAAAAGGCATTGTTTTCACAGCAAAAGACAAAGAAGAGAACTACTATGAAGCAACACTTATAGATGAAGCTACTCTCTCTTTGAAGCAGACTGAGAATCCAGAGTCAACTCTTCTTGATAACCTCTCTTCTTACAAAGGCTCTTTCACTCCTATCGATATGTACATATCTCTTCTCAAAGTAAAGAAAATAGAGAGTGTTGTCAGAGCTTTAACAGAAATAGGAGTCAGATCAATTACATTTGTTGAGACAGAATTTGTGCAAGAGAAGACTATATCTAGCCACCAAAGAGAACGCCTTGACCTGATTTTAAAAGAAGCTGTACAGCAATCTGGCGGCAAAGCCCCAACGCTTACAGGCCCTATAAAGTTTGAAGAAGCTATAAAGAGCGCAAAAGGCATCAAAGTAATACTCCATCAAAGCAGCAGAGGCACTACTAAATCATTAAGCGATAGCCTAAAAGACCAGATTATTGATTCTGTAAGCCTATTTATAGGCCCAGAGGGTGGTTTTTCAGATAAAGAATGTGAATTCGCTGAAGAGAATAACACAACGCCAGTTCTCTTAAAGACTAATATCTTAAGAGCAGAAACTGCATCTATATATTCAGCATCAGCACTTCAGTTCTACTTACATGAATTGGCTTAATTAAGTTCACCATTGGGCAATCTTTCTTTATTGAGTATCTTATTCCAGATTTCCATGGAACACTATTTTTACCACTCTTTTAAGGAGATGTTTTAATTATTTCTACTAACCATGTTAAAGCATTCAATTATAAAGAGAATTGCTTTGACTCTATTAACCCGTCCCTCCAAAGGAAGGACTCTGCAATCATTATTTTCAGCACAGACAAAGCTGAAATCAACGCACTGCTTGAAAAGCTAGGAAAAGAACAGAGAGTAATATGCTCTCAAGCTGCATATAAGAGCGAGATGTCTATCATCAGGCGTGGAAACACTATCTACTTAAAGAGCCTAGATGATGCATCTATTGAGGACGCAATAGAAGCTCTAATGGTTCCTAGAGTCAAGATAGGGCCTAATTACTTAGTAGGCTCCTCTTCTATTATGGAAGAGATAAAAGACAAGATCGTCAAATATGCTAAAGCAGAAGAGCCTGTGCACCTATTTGGAGAGACAGGCGTTGGCAAGAATATCGCAGCTAAGATGATTCACCTTAACTCTGGAAAGCGTCGCGAGATGATCTATGAAAACTGCGCACACTTAAGATCAAGCTTAAAAAGCAGCCGCCTATTTGGACATATGAAGGGATCCTTCACAGGTGCAACAACAGATAGAAAGGGTCTATTTGGCATGGCCAATGGCACAACTATATTCTTAGATGAATTTGAAACACTGGATCTCAATACTCAAGCAGAGCTTCTGGATGTAATCGAGACAGGAAGCTATAAGAAAGTCGGATCAGATAAACCAATACACTCAGATTTCCGTCTTATTACTGCATCTAATGAGCATCTCGATTCTCTCTCTGAAAAAGGAAGAATCAGAAAAGACCTGCTTTATAGAATAAATCCACTATCTATAGAACTACCTCCTCTAAGAGAACACAGAGAAGACATTCCTGAGCTGATAGATTTCTATGAATTTGAGCATGGGATAATCACAAAAAGGTTCTATGATTTCAGAGCATTAGATAACTACGAATTCAAAGGAAATGTAAGAGAGCTCTTTTCGATTTTACGTTCTTTTGAGCTCTCCTAGACACTACAAGACTCAAAATACATTTGTTAATAATCTGTAAATTTACATCCAATAAACCATTGAATTACATTAATTTATAGGATTGTGAAAAAATAAAATCAATTGTGAAAAAAATGTGGAAAAATTAAGCTATTTTTAGTTTTTTCACATTATTTTTTAAAGTGTTATTTTCTAAAAAACTATATAACTTTTATTAAAAAATACAATCACTAAAATTCACTTAACTACTTTAAGTATAAGAAGTTAACACTATAGACCAATGTGTTGCGAAAACCACTTAAAGAAGCTCCTTTTCTCTACTTTTTCACCACTATTTCAGAGAATGTGAAAAAATGTGGAAAAATTGGGAAATTTCCACATATAGCGTAGTTCCTATATTTTATTGTTAATTAATTCTCTAGTGTTTATAATTGTCATATGGCTTTTGTATATGGTATTGGAAACCCTTTAATAGATTATCTATGCAACGTTGAAGAAAAGGACTTAGAAGCACTGTCTCTTAGCAAAGGCACAATGCTTCTTATCGATAGCGATAAACGCAAAGAGATAGTTGATTACACTAAAGATAAGGATATTACCTATTCTTGCGGTGGAAGTGCTCCAAATACTATGGTTACACTCCGCCTCTTAGGAATCGATACAGCTCTTGGCGGTGGCGTTGGCAATGATGAGCTTGGAGCTATATACAGAAATAAGCTTAAAGAGGCTGGAGTCATAGACCAGACTGTTACAAAAGAAAGCAGCGTTACTGGAACATCAATAATACTTTTGACAGATGATAAAGAGCGAACAATGAATACCTATCTAGGTGCTAACAGGCTCTACTCTGCTGCGGATGTCATAGAAGAGACAGTAGATAAATGCGATGTATTCTACTTTACAGGTTATATGTGGGACACAGAGTGCCAGCAAAGCGCTGTTAAAAAGGCTATGGAGCTTTGCAAAGCAAAAGGCAAGAAGATTGCTTTTGACCTTGCAGATCCATTTGCTGTTGGAAGATACAGAAGCATATTCCTGGATTTAGTTACCAACTATGTAGATATTGTATTTGCAAACAGCGAAGAAGCACGAGTGCTTATGGATAACTATGATGCTTATGAGTGCTGTCGCTCTATGGGTAAGCTTTGCAATATATCGATAGTCAAAAACGGAAAGAAAGGCAGTTTTATATCTGACAATAGAAAGATCTATGAAATTCCTTTATATGGCACAAGCTCTCCTATAGACACAACAGGAGCTGGAGATACTTACTCAGCTGGTTTCTTATATGGCTACTTAAAGGGATATAACTCAGAGCTATCTGGAAAGATTGCTTCATACCTTGCTGGAGAAATCATTGCACAGCTTGGTGCTCAATTCCCTCTCTCAAGAGAAAAAGAGATTAAAGAAAATATAGAAAAAATCGTTAATGATTTATGATAAAATACGTTTTATAAATGTTCCTTAGCAGAAACATTTTATCTTATTCGTCCAGGGTTAGAGTCCCTGGACGTGTATTTCTTAACTGTAGCGATAAAAAAAGGTGTTGCCTCTTTTTTCTAGTTAGCAACACCATTTCATTAATAATTCTCTGCAGCTATCTCAAAGTAAGCTTGTGGATGGTTGCATACTGGACATACTTCAGGAGCTTTCTTTCCAACAACTACGTGTCCGCAATTTCTGCATTTCCAGATCTGCTCTCCATCTCTTGAGAATACCAAGCCTTCTTCAACGTTCTTCAGAAGTGCAAGATATCTTTCTTCATGTGTTTTCTCAATCGCAGCAACACCTCTGAACTGCTGAGCTATACGTGAAAAACCCTCTGCTTCTGCTTCTACAGCGAACTTAGCGTACATGTCTGTCCACTCATAGTTCTCACCTTCAGCTACAGCTTTGAGATTCTCCATAGTGGATTTGATTTCTCCACCTTCTAGGTACTTGAACCATAGCTTAGCATGCTCTTTCTCGTTCTCTGCTGTCTCTAGAAATAGCGCTGCAATCTGCTCGTAGCCCTCTTTTTTAGCTTTAGAAGCAAAGTATGTGTACTTGTTTCTTGCCTGGCTCTCACCAGCAAATGCTGTCATGAGATTCTGTTCAGTCTTCGATCCCTTCAGTTCCATTTTTCCTCTCCTTTTCAGCACATTTCTTGCATAATCCTTTAAAGATTACTTCATGTGATAATAGTTTAAACCCTTCTTCCTCTGGTATGGCCTTTTTTTCTATATCTTCCTCTTCAGGAATCATAACATCTATAAATCGACCACATGATATGCATATAGCATGTGAATGGAGCATTACATTTCTATCATATACAACTTCAGGCCTGCCACTTGCTTCAAGCTTCTTTATTACATTCTCAGAAGAGAGTGTCTGCAGATTGCGATATACAGTTGCTTTTGAAATAGAAGGGTTATCTTCATGGACAATAGCATATACTTCTTCTGCCGATGGATGACCTTTATATTTATGCATTGCAGATAAAACAATGCTCTTCTGCTTTGTATTTCTTCTTACCATAATATCCCTTTCTTAATGATAATAATTATTAATAGTAATTAAAGATAAAGTCAACAAAAAAGCTACCTCATTAAGAAGTAGCCTCGCTGAGAAGAATAAATAGCTTATTTATTCTCTGGAATGATTCTGACTTGCTTATAAAGGCCTTCGCCCTCACTCTTAGTCTCAACTCCAGCAAAATCATTTAGTGCTGTATGAACAAGTCTTCTTTCAAATGGGTTCATTGGTTCCAGAAGTCTTGATTTGCCAGTACGCTTAACAAACTCAGCTGACTTATAAGCAGATCTGATAATCTGCTCTTCATGTCTCATTCTGTAGTTCTCGCTATCGACAACAATCTTCAAGTCTGGATCAAGGTTGCCAGCATAAACGTTAGCAAGCAGCTGGATAGCATCAAGGTTCTTGCCCTTTCTGCCAATCAGAATAGAGCTGTCATCAGATTCGATGTTGATGCCGATCTTGCTCTCACGTCTGAAGCCAATAGAGCTCTTGCCTTCGTATCCCATCTTGGAAATAAGAGTATCGATGAACTCAAGAACCTTCTTCTCATTATCATTCTCAGCTGCTATAGCTTCGCTCTTTGAAGGAGTCTCTGTCTCATCATCATCTTCACCATAGTAGACTCTGATCTTAACAGATGGCTTCTTGAAAAGACCCTTCTTTGTATTTTCTAGAATCTCAATATTGAAGTCTTCGCCTTCAAGGTTAAGCTCTTCAATAGCTTTTTCTTTAGCTTCTTCAGCTGTTTTGCCTTCAAAATCTTTATACATATATATTTCCCTCTTATCGTCTCTTTTTCTTAGCAGCTTTCTTAGCTTCTTTCTCTTTGTCTTTAGCTTCAAGCTCATTGCGGTATATTCCGCCCTTCTTCTTGTTTACAATAAGCTGCTGACCAATTGAGATAGCGTTAGTTACTGTCCAGTAAACTAGAAGACCTGATGGAGCATTGTACATTACAAAGAAGAACATGATTGGCATGCCATAAGTCATGAATGCCATCATTCCCTGCTGCTGGCTATTAGTAGAACCAGTCTGTGTAATCTTCATTGAGAAGATCATAGATACTGTATAGATGATTGGCAGCAGATGAATCTGAGTACCAAGCAGTGGAATATTGAATGGCAGTGTTGCAATAGTATCAGGAACTGAGAGGTCTGGAATCCAGCCTGGGATGAACAATGCACCTCTGAGTTCGAAGTTCTTATTGAGCAGTCCATATAGTGCAATGAAGATAGGGAACTGAATAAGCATTGGGATACATGAACCCATTGGGTTGATTCCC
Source organism: uncultured Spirochaetales bacterium (assembly GCA_934247875.1). GTDB lineage: Bacteria > Spirochaetota > Spirochaetia > Sphaerochaetales > Sphaerochaetaceae > Ornithospirochaeta. Next base: position 1,894 of record CAKQJZ010000022.1, on the reverse strand, counting down.
TCTTCTTTATAAAGCTTAGCAATAGCTGCATTCTGAGCTTCAGGATTATCTGGATACTTAGCTTTTATCTCTTCCATCTTTGGAGACAGAGCACTCATCTTAGCTGTAGAATCCATGCCCTTCTTGCTTATTGGCTGCAATAATAGCTTAACCATAACAGTAAGCAGGATGATAGCTACACCATAGTTTCTGCAGATCTTATAGAAAATATCAAGGAAGAACTTAAGAATAGTCTCAAGCCAGCTTAGCCAGCTGACATCAAGAGCTTTCTTGAGGTTATGATTCTCTAGACCAAAGATATTATCTACGCTTCTGTCATAGATCTTAAGTGTCTTAGCCAGCTGTGGGCCACAGTAGAATGAGTAAACATCTGTAACGCTAGATGCGTTTGAAGCTGCTCTATTTAGATAGATAGTATCGCGCTGTGAGATATCATCCTTACCCTGTGCTTCAACAACTTTAACACTAGAAATGATTCCATCGCTTTCTGGAATAATGATCATAGCGAAGTACTTTCCAACAAGACCAATCCACTCAACAGGATCAGAAGATGTGTAGAGGCCATTCTTTGTAGAAATAACCTTCTTGCTGCTCTTATCGCTGCGCTTCATATAGACTCTTCTGTAGTCATAGTTTCTGCTAAGTGACTCAAAAGAAGGTCCAATCTGAGGGCCTACAGAGAGAGAATACATAGTTCCATTGTCATTTAGAGAGATAACAGAGCCATCGCTGCTTCTAAGAGTAATAGCAAGCTGAATCATATACTCATTATTATCAGGGATTGCATATTTCTTCTCTAATGTGAACTTAGAGCCATTCTGATCTTCGAAATCTCTTGTGAATGTAACTTGTGTGATAGTTCCCTTGCTTGGTATCTCTTTTGTCTCGATTGTATATGAGAAAACAGAGGAAAGCGCAGTAGCACCATTATTGAGATAAACCATGAATGGGTTTACATCTCCATCTTCTTTGAATACAAGCTCAGCAGGCTTTCCATCTGCTTCATGCTCTAAAGTCTGAATAGATGAAATTGTAGCTCCAGCTGGATCAAATTCGATATCTAAGCTCTTATTCTGAACTCTGAATGGAGATGAATCTCCATCACTACCTAATGCGACTACAGTTGATTTAGCACTTTCAGCTACAGAAGCTGTTACAGCATCATCTACAGTTTCAACAGTCTCTGTAGTTTCAACATAGTCAGGGGCAAAAAATGAGGTTTGAATTGTCATTCCTACTGTAATAACGATTACACATAAGACAATTGCAATGATAGTATTCCTATCCAATTTAAAACTCCTAAATAATAAATACTTAATTTAAGAAATTGATTCTGCACCAAGGAAAGTCGGAATAGGAATATCTGCTTGATTAGAGGAGAATTATCTCTGATTAGACCTGTCTAGCAATTCGGTGAATCTAGACTCAAGCAAGGAAAAATCAGAAACCTTTCCAGGATACACTACTAAAACATAATCTTTAGAATCAGAACTGAGCGGTCCATTAGCACTGCGTCTTTTATCATAAAGCCTGAAGATCTCTTTAGCTCTGCGTCTTACCTTATTTCTGTCAACAGCTCTGCCGAAGTGCTTTACTGGAATAACTATAAGACGATCAAAACCGAGATTGTTGCTAATAGCAATTAATCGCATTTCCGAGCTAGAATATTTTCTTCCATGCTTGAAAATGCGATCAATCTCTTGCTTTTTTCTGATGATTTCTATCTTAGTAAGGCTTCTTTTCATCACTTGCTGTGAGGCTATATCTACCCTTAGCTCTGCGACGAGCAAGTACCTTGCGGCCACCCTTTGTTGCCATTCTTGCGCGGAAACCGAACTTTCTAGTTCTCTTCATCTTACTTGGCTGGTAAGTTCTCTTGCCTTTGTAACTCATG
>CAKQJZ010000021.1 GCA_934247875.1 uncultured Spirochaetales bacterium | reverse complement strand
ACTTCAGCTAAAAAACCGAAATTCCTCATATAAATAGCTCAAAACATCTGGTTTAATTATCTCATGCGTTTATTCTGGTGTTATAAAAAGAACTCAAAGGAATAACAAAAATGAAGTGAGGTGCATCGAAACACCTCACTTTCAATTCAGACTAAGAAACTTTCATAGTTATAAATACAGAAGCTGACACCCGTTAAGGTGCCAGCCCGAAAACTTAATAAATTGTATTATAGATAAGAGCTTCTGCGCTAGTAACAAACTCATCAAACTGAGCTTCAGTTAGCTTGCATTTGCTCTGCAATATAATCATACCACCAGCTGGGTACTCATATCCTACATAGCCTGGGAGTACAGCGCCGAGTGTCTCTGCAATAAGTGGGATTCTGCTATCGCCTACTGCGTCAACATACTCATATGTAACACTGTTTCCATCAAGTGTGAATAGGAAATCATATCCAACAAGCTTATACTCTCTAACAGCCTTAACGCCGTCTACTTTCTGCCATGTAGAAGTACATCCGGTGAAGGAAAGCAGCAGTGCTAAAACTACGAGCATTGTCAAAATAGTTTTTTTCATTCAACACCCTCTTTTATTATTTTGCTACGTCTGTTACTACTTTTACAACTTCGTCCCACCACTCTTCATGTAGAGCTGGTGTCATCTTCATGTTAACTCTTCCAACAACATATCTTGCAAGAAGATTCTCTGAAAGCTGACCATAGAGGTTGAACCACATTGTAGCCTGATCGTTAGAGTACTTAGTGAGCATATCGATAGCGCCCTCTCTGTCTCCGTTAGCAATCATCTTAGCAGCCTTGTTCTGTACAGCGAATGTTGATTCATACTGAGCAGCCATTCTTGGATCTCTTTCTGCCTTGATTACTTCAATAGCATCAGCATAGTTGAGAGTAGCAGCTGTCTGTACGAGAGCTTCATTCCACCAACCTGAATTTGGATCGTACTCATATCTTGTACCTCTGCCGAAGTGAGGAGCAAGCTCTTTCTGAGATGCGAATACAGGTGTTAGATATGTTGTGCTTGGTGCACCCCAACCGAAGTAAACAAGACATCTTGCTTCTTCTGGGAGCCATGCTTTTACGTTAGAAATCTGGAAGTATGTGCACTGTGGAACGTTTGTAGGTCTGTACTGGTACTTACCAGAAAGAACGTTACCATACATTCCTGAATATGCAGTCTTAGTTCCATCATACTTTGTACCTTCGTAGTTATCAGAGCAGATTCTCTTGATTGTATCTACAGTGATCTTCTCATATGGTGTGTAGTAAAGTGGGAACATATCATCTGGGTTTGGACATGTAGCAAGCTCATCCTTACCGATAACGTCAGCTGTGTAATCACTTGGAAGTGTTACAAGTACTCTCCATTCTCTGCCTACGCAACTGAATGAATAATTGCCAGCAGCGAATACCTGGTTAGGTCTGAAGTCACCCTTACCGTCCCAGAGGCCATTCTCAATAGCGAAGTCCTTCATGCCTGGAACTGAGAGGTATGTGTCAGAATCTTCTTCCCAGAAGTCAATTCTACATCTGTTAGCACAGAAGAAGAAAGCATCATCTGGAAGACGGAATGCACACCACATGTTACCGCCATAAGCCTCGAATACCCATACGTCTGTACCGTCAGCAACTACGATACACTCAGGAGAACCATACCAGCCTTCGTTTGTAAGCTTGTCGCCCATGAACTTAACAGCTTCAAGTGCTGTTGAGCTGTTTTCAAGAGCTGCGTCCTGGAGCATGTAGCAATCCCAAATACCTTCGTACTGGTTAAGAACAGCCTTCTGAGCCTTTGTTGAGCCACATGTTGACTCGTTCATTGTTACGCCCTTCTCGTTAGCAAATGAGTACATTGCGTGGAGGTACTGATATGTATCTTTATCGTTCTCGTAAGAGGACATTACAACGCCTCTTGCACCGTAATCTTTAACTGCTGGGAAGTTTGTGAAGTCAGCATCTTTTCTGCCGTCAACAACTACTTCTCTCTCACTGCCCTTCTCCATAGAAGGAATCAGCCAGAGTCTGATGTCATCACCAGTACTATCACAAGTGTGTGATGTCATTGTTGATCCATCTGCAGAAGCAAGACGGCCAACGCCTGTGATAAAGCATGCAAATACGTTCTGAACTGCGAAAAGTGCAATAAGCAGAGCTGTAATAATGATACGCTTTCTCATATATTCTTTTTCTCCTTTTATATCTCTTGCGAGACTTTATAACTTATTTCTCAACAGGCTTGTGGTAGAGTGTGAATACTCTATCTGCGTTCTCTGCAGCCTGTGGGTTCTTGAGGAAGTAACCTACAGAATCAACACCGCTGTTCTCTAGTTCTTCAAGATCTTCATATAGTGGCCATGAAACAATACACTCGAGCTCTGGGTAGAACATACCTGTCCAGTTGATGATCTCCATTGAGCCAGAAAGATGTCTTGCAACTCTGTACCACATTGGTGTACCGAACTCCATATCATATGGGAAGTAAGTAAGACCCTTATCAGTTACACGCTGTAAGAACTCATCCTTACCCTCATACATGAGAGCTTCTGTTCTTGGTCCAGTAATCTTATCGATGAAGATTTCTGGTGTCTCCATTAGGAATGTAAGTGCATCTGACCAGTCAGCCCATTCTCTGTGAGATAGACCATGGAGAGTATTTGGTGATGCAGCACACTTCATAAAGAACTGATCAATGTTCATTGAAGCCATCATAGCAACGTCCAAGCTGCTCTTCTCTGGCTCTACATAAACCATCTCACCAGTTTCTAGGAAGTGTTCTCTGTCGAGTACCTTTGCAGGTGCTACGTAAGTACTTGTAACTGGGTAAAGAATCTCAGCTTCGTGCATATCGATTGCGATATCTACGCCTTCGTTTCTGATGATTTCCATCTCAGCAAAAGCTGCACGCTCTGTGATAGTACCATTCTCACGACCTGGATAAACTCTGTTGAGGTTTCTGATATCCTGGTAAGCGAGGTTCTGACCTGATGGGTAGTTTACATAAGTAAATGGATCTGGCCACTGGTCAAGAGGGTTAGTATATCTATCACCGATTCTGAATGTCTCTTCGCCCCAAGCTGTCTTAACATTGAAATACATTGGGTAAGCGTCCCCAGCCATACCCTCTGTGGATCCTGAATAGTTAGCTCTTGGTACGATGATTACCTTACCCTTCTCTACGTGTAGGTTCTCAAGCATCAAAATAGCAGCCATTGTTGAAGCTGGCTCATATGGATGAGGACAACCGTTGATGAATACAGTACCGCCTTCAACACCTGAATCAAAGATGAATACAGGAGTATCGAGCCATGTGTTCTTCAGAGAAGGAACATAGTCTGAATACCACTTGATTTCTGTGCAATCTTCAGAGAGAACGATAGTCTCCTTGTAATGTCTGAGCTCCCAGAACTGAGCGCCAGCAAAACCTGCAATGATTGCCATGATGATCAAGAGTACAATCTTGATTGTTAGTCTTTTCTTATTATTTTCCATTTCCATTCCCCTTATTTGATACAAAGCACGCGGAGAACGAAAGGAATAAGACAATATGCGTACATGATGTCATAGACAATTGAGTTATTCTTTTTTCTCTTGAAAAGACTCTTGAAGAAGCTTAAGCCAATGAGGCCAGCCATAACGAAATATAGTATATGAATGAATTTTTCCCAAAATATCATAATAGAGGCCTCCTAGTATAAGAATGTGAACCAAATAGGTTTAACGATCATCAATACAGCGATAAGACCGATTGCAAGAATAGGTACTAATGCTGTCTTCAAGAAAGCCATGTAAGAATCTGTATAGCCAGTTTCCTCGCAGGCAAGTCTTCCAACGATACGTGAAGGTGGCAGACAGTCGCCGATTGGGAAGATCAGAGAAAGTGCTGCGCAGATTACTGTTACGTCCATGCCAAGTGTGTTGAACATGAAGATAAGTGGTCCGCCGAGTACAACTGAACATCCGTAGTTGAAGCAGCCCTGACAGATAGGACCGATGACAAGAATGAGACAGTAGATAAGCACAAGTGGAAGACCAACACAAGTGGATCCAATAAGACCTCTAACGCCTGTAGCAGCCATTGCACTCTGAAGTACTCCAATTGAAAGTACGTTCGCAACTAGTGGGAATACCTGCTCCATTGTTCCATCGAGGATTGACAGATAATCTTTGACAGTTGTCTTCTTTGGGTTACATAGAAGTGCTACGATAGCAGCAATTACGAACATCAAAGGGAGACCGATTACTGGGATGTTCCAAGGTGTGACAAGTGAAAGAACAAAGAGTAAGATAATTGTTGCGATTGGAAGGAGCATTCTCCACCATGACTGACCTTCAACTCTCTCAGGAAGTCTCTTAAGTGTTTCCTCTTTTGGAGCAGGCTTACTACCCCAGCCTACATAGATGATACAGATAGCACCAGCAATGCAGATTGGAACAAGAAGCAGCCATGTGAAGCCAACATATGGCATGTTAGCCTGAGCTGTCATAAGCATTGTCCAAAGGTTGATCGGAGGAGCTGCTGCTGCGAGAATTGCAAAGAAGAAGATGAAGACAGTTCTCTTTCTCTTATTGATTCCCTGAGCATCAAGTACTGTATCAACAAGCTTACCAAGAACGAAGATAGATACTGATCCAGCGCCTGTTAAAGCACCTGGGATAATCATGAGTACGCCCATGATTGTAATCAGAAGCCACTTGTTGTTGATCTTCTCTACTATACCTCTTGTGATATTTGCAAGAGCACCAGAGTATGAGTAGATATTTACAAATATAGATGCAGCAATGAATAGCATTGCTAAATCCAAGTTTACGAAGAGTCCCTCAACTAGGTATCTAGTTGGGTTTCCAACATCTGGGAACATGAAAATTCCAATAATAGCAATAACTATAGCTGCTATAACCATGGAAATATCAGGGGACTTCAGTTTAATGCTGCTTAATACAAATGATGCAATCATTATGATAAGCAGAATAAATGTCAAAGCTGTTACAGACATCAACTACTCCTATTACTTTACAAAAATTGTAGGTAGAACCTTAACAAGATCGAGTGGAGCATCGATAGTTGTTACAGGGATGTTGTACTTGTTGCCAAGATCTGTGAATCTGTTGTCTTTGTTGTTTGCTGCGATTGTGATGATCCAGTCTGCATTAGGACAAATAGTATCGATTACTCTCTCGTTACCGTTTGTGCTGATCTTGCTTCTTGCATCTCTTTCCATTGATACAGCGATGATAGGCATATTCTGAGCCTGTGCCTTCTTTACAACTTCCTTGAGGTAGTTGATCTCGTCTTCAATTGTGATACCTGAAGCACCAAGACCCTTCTCTGTAACGCTCATTACAACTACGAGAGCCTTATACTTGCCGCTGTCAATCAAGTCCCAGCGAGCTGGTGTTTCATCTTCAAGTGTGAAGTCTGTGCCGAGTTTGAACTGCTTTGACTGGTTAATGAGAAGTCTAAGCATCTTAGAACCTGCGCCCTGACCACCAGATGTGATTAAGAATGGGCAATCATAGCTCTTTAATTCAGCGCCGCTAACCTTAGCGAATAGCTGTGATGGGATTAAAACTGTAAACAGTAGAACTGCAATCATTACTGCAATAAACGATTTACGCATATTTTCTCCTTTATTTTGTTTTCCTGTCCTTTATGCTATAGCCACTTTTTAATTCTTGCAAGCAAAACTTTACGTTTTCTTTACATTTCTTCATGAATTTTACATATTTTCTTTAATTTCGCTTCAATTTCGAAAATTTTATAATTATTCCGACTGTATTTTTGTAAAATTAATGAAACTTTGTTTTACAAATGAAAGAGTTTTTGTACTGTTTTTAGAAAGTAATCATATGTTATAATAGGTGATGAGAGGAGTAGCGTATGATTTATTGCGTTGAAGATGAGGAATCTATCCAGGGGATGATGGTATATACTCTAACGGCTTCAGGCTTTGAAGCTAAAGGCGTTAAAGATGGCAATGAGCTATGGCCTCTGCTTGAGAGTGAAAAACCAGAATTGATACTTTTGGATCTCAATCTTCCTGGTGAAGATGGGATATCTATATTAAATAAGCTTAAGGCCAACGAAGATACTGCTGATATTCCTATTATCATAGCAACAGCAAGAGACAGCGAATATGACAAAGTAATAGGACTTGATAACGGCGCAGATGATTATCTATCTAAGCCATTTGGAATGATGGAGATGGTATCACGTGTTAAAGCAGTACTTAGGCGCTGTCTTCCACGGGAAGAGAAGAAAGAGATATTCACACTTGGCTCTATTACACTCGATGACAAAGCTCATAGAGTTCAGGTAGATGGTGAGCCTATAAAGCTCACAGCAAAAGAGTATGAGCTTTTGCGCTTGATGCTTGCAAACCCTAATGAGCTCTTCTCAAGAGAGGAGCTTCTGAAGCAGATCTGGGGATTCGAGAGAATCGAAGAGACCAGAACTGTTGATGTGCATATAGGCACGCTGAGGATGAAGCTCGGCAAGTGCGCTAACTCTATCCAGACAGTCAGAGGCGTTGGCTACCGTTTAGTTGAAGGCAACACAAAATGACAAGGAGACTGCTCCTTTCTCTCTTAGCATCGATGATACTGATAATGATAGTATCAATAATGCTTACTGTATCAGCAACTGCGAATATTCTTACAGGAAGGCAGGAAGAGCTTTTAAGAGAAGTTGTAGATATTGTAGCTAATGGCTACATAGTCGGCGGTGAGAAATTCACTGAAGGCTTCTCAACGACCAGCTATAGAATCACGATAATATCACCTAGCGGAAAGATTCTATCAGATGACTTAGAGGACCTCTGGTATCTGATAACAGACCAGAAGACTCTCTCTCGCTTCTTGATTGATGTATTTGAAGAGGACAAGATAGTAAGCACACGCACGACATTCTTATTTGGAGAACTGCTGCTTGCTGGGCGCTGTCTGCCAGATGATACAGTCATAGTTGCTTCAACTACAATGAAGACATTTGGCGATACAATTGCAGAGATGCATGGCCAGATTCTTCTGATTCTATTCTTATCTCTGATTCTCGCAGCTATTCTTGCTAAAGCGCTGACAACATACATTGTCAGACCTCTGAATAATCTTGATCTGGAAAATCCTGATGTTCCTAATGAATATAAGGAAATAAGTCCACTGCTTAACAAGATACAGGAACAGAAGAGAGACTTAAGAGAACAAGAAGAAGAGCTTAGGCAAGGACAGAGAGAGTTCAATGTCGTATCTGAATCTCTCAGAGAAGGTCTTTTCTTAGTAGGACCATTAGGAAGAGTTCTATATATCAACAGAGCTGCACTCAAGATTCTTTCATTAAGTAGTGATGTAAGCGGAAAACCTTATAAAGAGGTGCTTCCTGAGAGTATTGTGAATGCGATAGAAAGAACTAGCGAAAAGAAAGGCCAGAAGTGCATTTATCAAAGAAAGAAGAAAACTTACAACGTTGAGATAACAGCCATTACTGAAAATGGCGTCAAAACTGGCGTATCAGCACTTATCTATGATATAACATCGACTCTGAATGAAGAGGCAAGGCGCCGTGAGTTCACAGCCAATGTATCACATGAGCTGAAGACCCCGCTTCATATAATTCTTGGAAGCGCAGAGCTTATGAAGTCTGGAATAGTCAAAGAAGAAGATAAAGCCAGATTCATCAATCAGATCTACAACGAGAGCCAGAGGATGAAGAGCTTAGTTGAAGACATCATGAAGCTTTCAAAGATAGAAGAAGGCAAGGATGAGATCAAGAAAAGCGTAGTAAACCCATACACTATCGCATCTGCTGTAAAAGAGAGCTTAGTAACGCTTGCAGATGAGAACAATATCACACTGACACTCAGCGGCGACAACTCAGACTCTGTATATTGCAGTGAGTCGATGCTCTATGGTGCGCTTTACAACCTTGTAGATAATGCTATCAAATATTCATTCACAGGCGGCAAAGTCGATATTGCTATCTCTTCCTCTGATGATAAAGTCATCATCTCAGTCCAAGACCAGGGTATTGGCATTCCAGAAGAGTGCCATGAGAGAGTTTTCGAGCGTTTCTTCAGAGTCGACAAATCAAGAAGCAAGGATGTTGGCGGCACAGGACTGGGACTTGCGATTGTAAAGCACTCTGTAATCAAGAATGGCGGAGAGATTTCATTTGAGTCAGCAGAGAACAAAGGAACCAAATTCATAATCACATTCCCAAAATATACAGAAGATGGAGAACATTAGGTTTTTTTCTGTTACAATCTATTTATGTTAGCCATAATAATCATAGCTCTATTCATTACTTTGCTGCTTCTCTGGTCTATATATCTGCCATTTTATAAAGAGAAGACTGTAGTGCTTGAAAGCGATGAATCAAAGTGCTTTTCACCTCGTTGCAAATCTGTTGTCTATAAGAATGACAATAAGAAAGCAGTGCTTTTCATCCATGGATTTCCATCAACTCCATATATGTATGACTATGCAACGAAATACATGAGAGATAAAGGCTATGATGTCTATGCCCCGCTGATTCCGACATTCGGCGCAGATATCAAAGAGTTTGAAAGAACCAACTTCTCATCATGGTTTCTATTCATAGACAACTACTACAAAAAACTCAGAACACAGTATGATACTCTCGATGTAATCGGAGTAAGCATGGGCGGCGCAATGACACTGAAGCTTGCTGAAGTTCATTCAGAAGATGGCCTAAAGCCTAACGCTATAGCTGTAGTTGCTGCTCCAGTTACTCTCAATTCTTTCTTCAGAGATGGGATTGTCACTAATAAAGGCGTCTACTTTGTAAGAATCATCAGACCATTTTGGGCTTCTTACAAAGCATATATAGGCACAGAGCTCAAAGACCATAATGATGGAGATGAGACATGGACTGGCTACCATGGATTCTTCTCTACACCTACTCTATCGCTAAGCTGGAACTTGAAGATTATAAGACGCGAGCTTGGACGCATAAATGTACCTATGATCTCATTTCATGATGAAGGTGACAGAACTGTCCCTTTTAAGAATCAGGGAATAATAGGGAGAGAAACTCATACTAAATCCATATTCATACAGCAGAAGATGGATGACAAATACATTCATACTCACCATGCACTCCTCTCATACCACTCATGTCAAGAGGAGCTGATGGATAAAATCTACACATTCTTGGAGGAAAACAATGGGTAAGAGAGAAGATCATATTTCTTGGGATGAATACTTCATGGGAGTCGCAGTGCTCTCTTCAATGCGCAGCAAGGACCCAAACACACAAGTCGGCGCATGCATAGTATCAAGCGATAAGAAGATCATTGGCGTTGGCTACAATGGATTTCCAACAGGATGCTCAGATGATGATCTGCCTTGGGATAGAGAAGGAAATTGGATAGATACTAAATATCCATTTGTATGCCACGCAGAGCTCAATGCGATTCTCAACGCAAACAACAGCACGATGCTTCATGGCGCTACGCTCTATGTTGCACTATTTCCATGCAATGAATGCGCAAAAGCTGTAATCCAGGCAGGAATAAAGAAAATCATATATCTATCTGATAAATATGCAGATACAGATGCAACTAAAGCAAGCAAGCGTATGCTTAAAGCTGCTGGTGTTTCATTTGAGCCTTTAGTAACAGAGAGAAAGGAACTTATTGTCAGGTTCTGATTTTTTTCATTTCCTAAAGCGACAAATATAAGTTAAAATAACAGAAGGAAAACAGACCGCTGTTAAAGACACAACAGAAGCTAAGATCCTCGACTATATCATTATCAACTGGAGCTTATTATGACATTGACAGTCAATGGTGTCGAAATGCATCCCGATAAAGACGAGAAGTTATTAGCTTATTTGAGAGATACACTTCACTTAACTGGCACTAAAGATGGATGCAGCGAAGGAGCTTGCGGAGCTTGCTCTGTAATCGTAAATGGAAAACTAACTAAAGCATGTGTACCAATGCTTTCAAAGCTTGAAGGTGCTGAAGTAGTAACTATCGAAGGTTTAACTAAAAGAGAGAAGGATATCTATTCCTACTCTTTTGCTGAAAGCGGTGCTGTTCAATGCGGCTATTGCATTCCAGGAATGATAATGGCTGCTAAAGCACTGCTCGCTCTTAATCCGGATCCTAGCAGAGAAGATGTAAAGAAAGCTATCAGAGGCAATATATGCAGATGCACTGGATATATAAAGATTGAAGATGCAATACTCTTAGCTGCTCGTTATTTCAGAGAGAACGTAGAGATCAAGCCAGAGATGGAAAGCGGAAGGATTTCTACAAAATTCAGACGAATAGATGCAGTTGAGAAAGCTCTAGGAGAAGGCAAATATGCCGATGATATCACAGTAGAAGGCATGGTATATGCATCTGCACTACGCACTCCATGCCCACGTGCAAGAATCATCAAAATAGATTCAGCTGAATGTGAAAAAGATGAGCGCTGCGTAGCTGTAATCAAAAGAGAGCAAGTACCTCAGAATAAAATCGGGCATCTGCGCTTTGATTGGGATGTACTGATTGGCGAAGGCATGACTAGCCACTATATTGGCGATGCGCTATGCCTTGTTGTCTCTTATGATAAAAACGCACTAGAAGAGCTTAAGAACAAGATACATGTTGAATATGAAGAGCTACCTGGCGTCTACTCAGTTGAAGACTCTATAAAAGGTGATATCCGCGTCCATGATGAGTTTGATAACCTCTTATCTGAAGAGCATATTCTGCGCGGAGATGCAACTAAGGCACTTAAAGAATGCGATGTTGTAGTCAAAGGCGAATACACTACTCCATTCAGTGAGCATGCATTCATGGAGATGGAATGCGCTATAGCTCTCCCTGATAAGAATGGCGGCATTTTTGCTTACACTGGCGGCCAGTCAATTTATGACGACCAGAGAGAGATAGCAAGAATGCTTCACCTTCCTAAGAATAAAGTCAGAGTTCATTCTGCATTAGTTGGCGGAGGATTCGGCGGCAAAGAAGATATGTCTGTTCAGCATCATGCGGCACTCGCAGCTTATATTCTAGGACGCCCTGTAAAAGTAAAGCTTACTAGACAAGAATCTCTATGCATCCACCCAAAGCGCCATCCAATGAAAATCAGAATAGAACTTGGCGCTATGAAGAATGGAAGAATAGTCGCACTCAAAGGTGAGATACTATCAGACAGCGGTGCATACGCATCTCTTGGGGGCCCTGTGCTTCAGAGAGCATGCACTCACGCATCTGGCCCATATAACTATAAGCATCTCGATATCATAGGCAAAGCTTATTACACAAACAATGTGCCTTCAGGTGCATTCAGAGGCTTTGGCGTTACTCAGTCATGCTTTGCTATTGAGTCTGCTATAGATGAGCTTGCTACTGAGCTCAATATCGACAAATTCAAAATCAGAGAACTCAATGTCATCAGACCAACGCAAGTATTGCCTAATGGACAGATAGCAACACAAGACACAGGTATCTATGAGTGTTTGATAGCAGTTAAAGCTGCATACTACAACTCAGAGCGCACTGGCATAGCATTAGCTATGAAAAACAGTGGCATCGGAGTTGGAATCCCAGATACAGGTCGCTGCACACTAAGCATTGAAAATGGCTTGATACACATAAGAACAAGCGCTGCATGCATGGGACAAGGAATTGCAACTGTTGCGCTTCAGATTGCATCTGAGACTCTCAATGCAGATCCAGAGCTATTTGTAGTTGAAGACCCAGATACATCACGAACTCCAGACTCTGGTACATCTACAGCATCAAGACAGACTGCGTTTACAGGAGAAGCTGTAAGAAGAGCAGCGCTTAAGCTGAAACCAGACTTTGATGAGTTTACGCTCTCTCAGCTTGAAGGTGCAGAGTACTATGCAGAGTTCTGCTACTCTACAGACCCTATCACAAGTGATAAAGGCAACCCTATTTCCCACTTGGCATACTCATACTCAGCTCAGGTTGCTGAGCTTGATGAGAATGGCAAAGTAAAGCTAATTACAGCTGCATGCGATGCTGGTACAGTAATCAACAGACAAGCTATTGAAGGCCAGATTGAAGGTGGTGTAATAATGGGCATGGGCTATGCGCTTACTGAGAATTTCAAGAGCGAGAATGGCTATGTGAAGTCTAAATACGGAACTCTTGGACTTATCAGAGCAACAGATGCACCGAGTGTGAAAGTAATAACTGTAACAGGCCCTGGAAAGCTTCCAACAAGCTATGGCGCTAAAGGCGTTGGAGAGCTCTGCACTATTGCAACAGCTCCAGCAATCGCCAATGCTTATACTCGCTTTGATGGAATTAGACGCTACTCGCTTCCACTTGAGCACACAGCTTATAAGAAATGAATATTGACGAATACTTTAAAGAATTAGTTCAGATTCCTTCTCCTTCATTGAAAGAAGAAGGAGTCTCTTCATATATAAAAGAGAAGATGGCTTCTTTTGGCTACTCAATCAGAGAAGACAGCGTGCATAACTTAGTTTGCTATAAAGAAAGCGAATGTAAGAAAATAGCACTTTCAGCTCATATGGATACTGTGCAACCTGCGCTTTATCCAAAGCTGCAGGAAAACAGCGACAAATACTATACAGATGGTACGACAGCACTAGGCGCAGATGACAAATGCGCATTAGCAGTGATACTTGAAGCTGCTGAACACTACAAAAAAGATAACCTTGTTGCTATATTCACTGTCGGAGAAGAGATTGGCTTATATGGCTCTTCGCATTTGAATCCTGCCATTTTATCTGGACTCAAGATTAAAGAGTGCTACGTTCTAGATGCAGAGAAAGAAGTCGGGATTATAATCAACAGCGCTGTTGGAAAGAGCAAAGTGACTGTAAAAGTCAAAGGCAAGAGCGCTCATGCTGGGTTCAATATTGAAAGCGGAATAAATGCTATAAGAGTTGCCTCGGACCTGATATCTTCTTTCCCAGCAGAAAGGCCTAATGAATATACAACACTGAACATTGGCTCATTCAAAGCAGAAGGCTCAATCAATATAGTGCCTGAGAATGCTGAATTCCAGTTCGAAATAAGAAGCCTAGACGATAGCGTCAGATATTCACTTATCAAAGAGATTGAAGCGAACTGCAAGCGAGTCGCAAGCGAAGAAAGAGCTGAAATCACATTAATCCATGATGACTTATATAGCTTCTACTCTGTCTCTGAAGAGAGCGAGATAGTAAAGAAAGCAAAAGACGCGATAAAGAGAATCAGAAGGGAACCTGTCGTAACAGCTACAAAGGGCGGCAGTGACGCAAATAACTTCAATAAGCTAGGGCTTCCATCTGTAGTACTCGCATCTGGCTACTATAATGCACATAGCAAGAGCGAATACCTAGATAAGAAAGAATTCAAAGCACTATCAGAACTTGTATATGCTATTTTAGATTCTTGACCTCCTCTTCAGATTTCTCAATAGCACTCCAGATAGCAGGCTCCAAGAACTTAAGAAAACGCTTAGGCTCACATTGGATCCTGACTCTGAGCATGTTTATATCTTTAGGAGGGTGAGCGGCAAGCTCCCCTATTCTATGCTTATCCATAACATAGTACGCAGGCACTTTGAAGCGCTTTGCAATACTGTCGCGTGCTAAGAATATGTTGCGCACATATACTCTCTCACGCTTAGAAATCATCTTCCAGTTTACTACATGGCGCCAAGGATCTTCAGGCTTTTTTACACCATTGGCTTTATTCAAAAGCGCTTTGGCTTTGTCTTCAAGGCCACGCTTTTTTATCTCACACATAAGCACATCTTCAAGTTCCATAAGATGAGCAACATCCAAAAGCGCATATTCAATAAGCTCATCATCAAGCGGGCGGCGGAGCCAATTAGCCTGCTGATTCTTTTTCTTGTTGATCTTGATATCTAGGCCAAGATACTCTTTCTCAAGAGATATAAGATTTCCATTGAAGCCTAAGAGCTTCGCAAGCACACGTATGTCGAATATATTATTGATTTTCGAGCCATAGAGCTTATATACAAGCGAATGATCAGATTGGCAATCAAACCATACTTTCTTAACATCCAGAGAGAAGAAAGCAATAAGAGTTTCTTTATTGATAGCCTTTGAAAGCGGGTCTACGATATAGTACTCATCACCATCAAATACCTGTATAAGGCATAGATGCTCTCCATATACATGGAGATTGAACTCACCTTCAAAATCTACAGCGATTTCCTTTTTTTCACTCCATGTTTTAATCGCACTCTCTAAATCTTCATCACAGCTTATATATTTCATAGCAGCTAAGAATATCAATATAAAGCTATAACCTCAAGCGAGCCATTTCGATGATTTTTGCTTTATATGCATTAACAAAAGATTCTGGAGCTATAGGCCATGCATCCTCTCCAAATGAGAGCGTCTTGGCAAGCAGCTCTGTCATATTGACAGCAGGAAGAGAGAGCTCATAGACATCATCTGAAATGAAGTGCCCTACTTGGTCTTCATGCCAAAGCTGATTAGCTACAATGAATGCAGGACTTCCTTTGAACCTGATTGTATATATCTCAGGCTCAGAAGATGATGAGTAGATGCCATAGCTTGATTCATCCTCTTTCTTAAGCATTTCATACTCTGTAAATGTGATATCTACAAGGAGTTCTTTTATGTTTATTATCCTAGATAGCGAATAAGTCCTGATAGATGAGAGTGCAATATTATAAGCTCTCAGATACCAGAGCGCTGAGTAGTTAATGAGCTCCAGAGGCTCAAGCACAGTAGTAAAAGGCTCTTTGCCTATGCGCCTATATTCAAGCTCAATCCTATGCTTTTTCTCGATAGCTCTCAAAAGCTTTGTAAAGAGCGTATAATCAGGCAGTTCAGAAGCATTCGAAAGGAACTTGATATATTTGCTGAAAGGATCTTTCTGGTCCTCTATTATTGCTCTTATAGGGTCCAAAGCAGAACGTGATACAGCATCGCTGATAAGAGACCTCGCTCTAAGCTCTTCAAGCTCTTTCACATCTCCCTCTATCATGTAATAGCTCTGGCCTTCAATGCGCTTTGAGACAATATTCAAATCACTAGAAGGAAAGAGCGGAGAGAGAATCCGCTCTCTTATGTACTCGATATCACGTCGAAGCTGTCTATCTGTTATATTGTATTCTTGAATGACTTCATTCTTTGAGACAAAGCCACCTTCGCGGCTTAGCTCATAGAACATCCTCATTATTCTCTCAGCACTGCTCATAAGCTATCAGAATGGACTCGTATTGAGAAGGTCTACAGTATTATTCTTGGCATCATACATAGCAATAACCAAACCACCCAAAGAACGTGAGAAGCTTTGAATATTTCTGCCTTTGCCAAACTCATACCAAGCTTTAAGCGTTGTGCTTTCTTTTGAGATATAGCAAACACTCAGAGCGTCATTCTGGTTATCTGCTCTGAGCATACTACCTTGTTGCCAATTGCCATTAGTCTTGATTACTGGAATAAGAATATCACAGCAAGAGCTGCCATAAGTACCACACTGTGCTTTATCTGAATGGAAAACAACAAGCTCATTGCCAACAACAACTTTATCAAGATTTAAGTGTATTACTTCATCAGAGCCAAAAGAGTTCATCAGAGTCTGATCTAAAGCGAATACTTCTTCATACTTTCCATTCTTAAGCTCATAAATAGTTCCGCTTAGCTTACTATCAGCTGTCTTTGTCATTTCAGCTTTGACTTCTTTATCAAAAGATGTGCTAGTGAGCTTACCTCCATAAACAGAAGGAAGACCACCATCTGACAGAGGAAGCTTCTCTACGCTATAGAAAGAATCAAGCACTTTATAATCTGGATCCGCTTTCTTCAAGTATTCATAGCTGTCTTTTCCAGCAGCAGGAAGACTATTAGAGACTTCGACTACTTTGACCTCTGCGACTCTTGCCCCGCATGATAGCAAAAACAAAAAGAAAACACTTAAAAAGGAAACTAGCTTTTTTCTCATTACCCTAACCTTTTATATTCGATTTGGTTATTTTAGCAATTTTCAACAGACAAAGTTACTTCGCCATCATTATCACATGATGGATTTTTCTGCATTTTCTCACCCTTTATATATACGATGGTAGCTTAGTGACATAGGGAAGTCAAACCATGTTCTTTCCATAAGTCTCTTTACAAATATTTTAAATATTTTTGTTTATTATTTACTTTAACTATTTACAAATCGCATTAAGCTATGTATATATATTCGAAGGAGAGGCGCGCTGTAATAGCAATTGTTTAGTATGCCCTTTCCAACCTCCTTCCGTTTATACAAAGATAAAGAGCATTTGATGATGGGTGCTCTTTTTTTATGCCTTGATGAGGCACTAAAAAAGCCTCCACGTATTGCGGAGGCCAATAAGCTTTATGCTTTTATTATTTTGCTGCGAGCAGGTTCTTCTCGAGAGTATCAAGACACTCTTTGAGCTCTGCAGGAAGATGTGAACCGAACTTAGGATAATGATTCTCTCTGATATCCTTAACTTCTTTGAGCCATCCATCAACATCAACTGTCAATAGCTTTCTCATATCTTCTTCGCTAACACCCTCTGGGCGGTCAATTGCGTCAACAGTAGGCATGATACCAATTGGAGTATCAACTGTCTTAGCAGTACCATCACAGCACTCGAAGATCCACTTAAGAACACGGCTGTTATCGCCATATCCTGGCCATAGCCACTTGCCATCTTCAGTCTTTCTGAACCAGTTGACATAGAAGATCTTTGGAAGAACATCCTGTGAAGGAGCAGCCTTACCTACATCAATCCAGTGCTGGAAGTAGTCACCCATGTTGTATCCGCAGAATGGAAGCATTGCGAATGGGTCTCTTCTGATTGTACCAGCCTTAACGTCGAGAGTAGCAGCTGTAACTTCAGAACCAACGATAGAACCAAGGAATACACCATGATTCCAGTTTCTTGACATATGTACAAGAGGAATTGTTGAAGGTCTTCTACCACCGAAGAGGATAGCTGAAATTGGAACGCCTGCAGGATCTTCCCACTCAGGAGCGATACATGGGCACTGATAAGCTGGAGCTGTGAATCTTGAGTTTGGATGAGCAGCTGGAGCCTGTTCCTTGTTTGTCTTATCCTGAATCCACTCGTTGCCGTGCCAATCTGTAAGAGCAGATGGAGCATCATAGCCAATACCTTCCCACCAAACGTCCTTGTCTGCTGTAAGAGCTACGTTTGTGAAGATTGTATTCTTGCTAGCTGCCATGAGTGCATTGTAGTTAGATTTAGCTGATGTGCCTGGAGCTACGCCGAAGAAGCCTGCTTCTGGGTTAATAGCATATAGTCTGCCATCCTTACCTGGCTTCATCCATGCAATATCATCACCAACTGTGTGTACCTGCCAACCTGGGAGTGTTGGGATCAACATAGCGAGGTTAGTCTTACCACAAGCTGATGGGAATGCGCCTGTTACATACTTGCTCTTGCCTTCTGGGTTTGTGACCTTAAGAATAAGCATATGCTCAGCGAGCCAGCCTTCGTCACGTGCAAGAACTGTTGCAATACGAAGTGCGAGACACTTCTTACCAAGAAGAGCGTTTCCACCATAACCTGAACCAAATGACCAGATTTCTCTTGTCTCAGGGAACTGTGAAATGTACTTGTGTTCCATAGAAGCGCATGGCCACTTGCCGTTGTCGCTCTCACCCTTCTCAAGAGGCTTGCCTACTGAGTGGAGACATGGAACGAAATAACCGTCTGTGCCAAGAAGATCAAGAACCTTCTCGCCAACTCTTGTCATGATCATCATGTTGTTTACAACATAAGCGCTATCTGTGATCTCTACACCGATCTTAGAAATAGGAGAACCTAGTGGGCCCATTGAGAATGGGATTACATACATTGTTCTGCCCTTCATACAACCCTTGTAAAGTTCTGTCATAGTCTTCTTAAGCTCTACTGGGTCAATCCAGTTGTTTGTTGGACCAGCATCTTCCTGCTTCTTAGAAGCGATGAATGTTCTCTTCTCTACACGAGCTACGTCTGATGGATCTGAATCAAATAGAACACAGCCTGGCTTCTTTTCTTCGTTTAGGCGAACACAAAGGCCAGCTTTAACCTGAAGGTCGATAAGCTCATCATACTGCTTCTTTGAGCCATCACAGACTACAATCTGATCTGGAGTGGTAAGTTTTGCAACTTCATTAACCCACTCAACCAGCTTTGCATGCTTAAGTTCATTAACTGTCATTTATTACTCCTCTAGCGTGGAAAACCACACTAACTTGTCTGATTAAAGAATAATTATAAATGCTAGAATTATCAAGTGCGCATTGTGATAAAGATAAACCTTTATCGATTTATCCAATTCTTTTTCTCATCAGAGATAAGCCTTTCTATTACTCATTGGAATATGGTATAGTAACCGCATGATTGAACTTGCACTGCCAGCTGGAAAATTAGAGAACGGAATCATAGCATTTAAACGAGGTGCTGATGCTATATACTTTGGTCTAAAAGAGTTCTCTGCTCGAAAAGGAGCTGGAAACTTCTCTCTAGAAGATTTATCAAAGATTAATAAGCTAGCTAAAGACAATAATAAGAAATATTACATAACAATAAACACACTTGTTGACGACCTTGAACTTGAGAGAGCTTATGAGCTTTTGAAGCTGATTGAGCCATATAAGCCAGATGGAATCATTGTTCAGGATTTAGGCATAATCAACTTAATCAAGAAAGAGTTTCCTACTCTTCCTCTTCATGGATCGACACAGCTAGCTGTACATACAATAAACGGAGTAAAAGAACTTAAAGCTCTAGGCTTTGAGCGTGTAGTGCTATCACGAGAACTGACGCTGAAAGAGATTGAAGAAATCAGAAAAGCATGTAGAGACATTGAACTCAAAGTCTTCATTCATGGTGCGCTCTGCTATGGGTTTTCAGGGCTATGCATGGCAAGCCACATAATAACAGGACGCTCTGCAAACGAAGGCGAATGCGCCCAGATATGCAGAACATACTTCAAAGACAAAGAGAGTGGCGAGAACATATATCCATTCTCTCTTTGTGATATGAGAGCTGGAGAGCTTGTAAAACGCTTAGATGAGATAGGAATAGATAGCTTGAAAGTCGAAGGCAGACTCAAAGGCAATGAATATGTCGCTGCTGCAGCAAGCTACTACAGAGCTATTCTGGATGGTAAAGATGAGAGAGATTTAATTCATCCGCTTCAGTGCTCTTTCTCAAGAAAAGCATCAAGTGGCTATCTTGAAGGTGCAGGCCCAGGGCACAAAAGACTCACTACTGGCGCTTATACAGGCCACATCGGGGAAAAAGTCGGCCACGTTATTGCAGCAGACAGAACAAGAATCGAAATCAAGAGTGACTATAAGATAAAAGATAGAGATGGACTTATGATCCTATCTTCTCCTACTCCTTATAAGTTCAGCGCAAAGGTACTGAATCAAGATGGAGAATATGTCCTTTTGAAGAACATTGAAGGAAAGACAATACCAAAAGATAGCGACATATACAGAATCTCAGACTCAGCGCTTAATGAAAAAGCTCCGTCTTTGGACATTCCGCTTTCAAAATCTCTGCTTGATATCTCAATCGAGATTAAAGATGAAGGACTAATAGTAAATGGAATCTCGTATAAGACAACTATAGAAGAAGCAAATAATAATGGATTTGAAAGTGCTATCATGCGCATATTCAGTCAAAGCGGCACATCGTCTTTTGAACCACATGTAGTTGAGATTAAGAACAGTTCTTCATTCTCATCTCCTTACATAAAGCCAAGTGAACTGAAGAGAATAAGACGAGAATACCTTGAAAACTATAAAGCTCCAGAAGATTTCAGAAAGTACACTATAAGTATTGAAAACAAAGAGAGCAAGACTCTTCCAGAGAGGAAAAAGCTCTCAAAAGGCAATATTCCATGGAATCTTGATGGCGTAATCATAGATAGCTATGAGTACTATACTCTTCCTCCTGTCACTTACTCAGAAGAAACTCTATACAAAGAACTTGATGACAAACTCAAAGGCAAGCAGAACGTAAGAATAGGACTGAATAATATATCCCAGATAAGCTTTGCAAGAGACCATAAAGAGTTTGAATACTTTGCAGATATCTATCTATATCTATCAAATAGAGAAGCTGCTGAGCTACTGATGTCTATAATTCCATCGTTCATCGGTGGATACTTATGGTTAGAGAGAAGCAAATACGAGAAACCTTGGCCATTTACGCCAACGCTAGTGAATGACTTCACTCCTCCACTCTTTATATCACGTGCATGCTACCGCCATGATGGACTTGGACTTGATTGCAAAGACTGCAAGCGCCACTATAGCTTCAAGCTCTCACAAAACGGCAACAACTACATTGCATATGTAGATAATTGCCAAAGTGTCATTTGCAAAGATGAATAATTGAACAGATAAGCTCTTCCTCTCATGCCTTTGGCATCTTGGAAAAAAGCACTGTCTGTGCCTTCATTGAGATTTTCACAACCTCATATCCATAATCAGAGAGTTCTTTCTTATAGCTCAGAAAAGAGTGATCTATGGGTACACCAGCAATCTGACTGATTTCATTGAATGTCAATGTCAATTGAGGCTTATCGCTTTTCTGAACATATGCCCAAAGCGCATTATATTTGCTCATATGTGCTCCTCTAATAGCTTTCACTTCTATTTGCAGGTTTCAAAAAAGCATTGCTTTGGGCCCTCTAAATTCGAAGTTGACTCACATTAAGACAAAAAAAACGGTGAAGCTCATTGCAACACCGTTTATAGCTTAGTCTTATCTAAGACCGTATCTTGAAACAAATGCTTCAGCGTTCTGGATTGAACCACCTGCAGCACCCTTAACAATGTTGTTGACTAGGAGGCAGAATCCAATCTTGCCATTCTTCTTCTTTAAGCGGCCTGTGTAAACAACCATTCCCTTTGGATTGCCCCAGAATGCATATTTAGGCTGTGGGAATGTTGGCTCATCTGAGTAAACAACTGCCTGCTCTGGAGTAGATGGAAGATCCTGTACCTCTTTGAAATCTGCCCAGGCTTTGATGATATCTTCTCTCTCAACATCCTTTTCAAAGTCAAGCCATACTGTCTCCAAGTGTCCAAACATAACTGGAACACGAACTGTATATGCAAATACTTCAGGGTCAATAGAGAGAATCTTCTTTACTTCCTTCTCAATCTTTTCCTCTTCACCCTTGATGAATGGGATACAGTTATCTGTGATATCAAAAGAAGAAAGACCTGGATATCCAGCACCAGAAACTGACTGATAGCTGTTGATTGTAATAGTCTTAATGCCAAACTGTCTCAGAGGAGCGAGTGCAACAGCGAGACCAGTTGTTACGCAGTTTGCGTTAGTTACGCAGAAACCTGTCTGAGGATAGCCCTGCTCGCGAATCAGATCGAGCTGCTCAACATTTGCATCTGGAATGAGAATTGGAACATTTGAGTCATATCTCATAGCAGCAGCATTTGAGAATACATAGAAGCCATTAGCTCTGAGCTGTGGCTCTGCTTCCTGAGCAACTGCAGCTGGAAGTGCTGAGAATACAATCTGTACACCCTCTTCCTTCATCTTAGAGAAAGAGAACTCTTTGACTTCCATATCCTTAATGCGCTCTGGCATCTCAAATGGCATTACCCAATGGACAGTTGCAGCGTATCTCTGTCCTATTCTAGCAGCAGAAGCTGTAACATAGCTGAGATCAAACCATGGGTGGTCTGAAAGCATCCACATAAAAACCTGACCTACTGCACCAGTAGCACCAATAACTGCGACTTTAATTTTCTTATTATCCATCGACGTCACTACCCTTTATCAAAACTAAGCGTATGATATTCAAAACCCCTATCATATGCAAGTACTTTGCTAAGAATTTGTTATAGTTTTATACATTCTGTTTTTATAGTAACATTATACCATATACTTCAAACATTAACACCACTTAATAAAGTTGTACATTCTGAATTAATGTCTTTATCCTTTTGTCTTATTGGGAAATAATACTTTATCAGCTACAATTGGCATCGAGGAAAAAATGAAATCAACGAAATCTTCCGTAAAGAATCACCATATAAAGCATTCATAGTTTCGCTTCTGACTATTGGACTATCTTATGGTCTCTATAAAGGAATTCTAGACAACTATCTTGCAGAAGTAGTCAAAATGGGAGAGTTTGATAGAGGGCTCTTGGAGTTCTTCAGAGAGCTTCCTGGATTCTTGCTGATTTTCATAATCGCACTGCTATACTCGCTATCAGCTGAACGCATCTTCAAGCTTGCAAGCATTATCATGATTATAGGCATAGTTGCACTTGCTTCTGTTCCTGCATCTAAGATTCTTGTAATATTTGCAATATTCATCTACTCAACTGGAGAGCATATCCAGCTAGGCATGAAGAATACGCTATGCCTTGATTATGCGAAGAAAGGGCACGGCGGCGAAGCACTTGGAATACAGAATGCACTCTCTAACTTCGGCAACATCTTTGGCTTCATAGTAGTTACAGTGCTCTTTCTTATAATCCCAAGCACAGAGAAATCATTCAGAATCATATTCATAATCTCCGCACTCATTCTCACTCTCAGTGCTATTTCATCGTTCACGCTTAAAGGCAACAACAGACCTGATGCAAGCAAGAAGCGTTTCTATTTCAGAAAGAAATACACAAAATACTACATGCTCGAAATCTTCTATGGAGCTAGAAAGCAGATCTTCTTCACATTCGGCCCATATGTTCTGATTCTTTTCTATGGTGCTGATGCAAGCATTATAAGCTTATTGTTTACTATTTCAGCACTCCTTTGCTTCTTCATTGCACCTCTTGTTGGAAGGCTTATTGATAAGATCGGATACAAGATCGTAATGGTTTCAGACACAATCATCCTTGTAGTCGTTTGTTTCTTCTATGGCTTTGCACACCATATTTTCCCAATGCATATCGCATTCATAGTATGTTGCGTTAATTATATCCTGGACTCAATCATCTCACTTGCTTCAATGGCATCAAATGTCTATGTCCAGGATATATCAGATAACCAAGAAGAAGTCAGAGCAACAATCAACACAGGTATTTCAGTCAATCATCTGATTTCTATAATCATTGCACTCTTTGGTGGCCTTATATGGCAAAAGACCGGAATTGAGACACTATTCACGCTCTCAGCTATTCTAGGCCTATGCAACAGTGCATATGCAGCTACGATTAAGGTGAGAAAATAATAGCGTTAAGCCCCTTCAAAGCGTTAAAATAACCTTTATGAGAGAAAAAGGTCCGATTACAATCTTCACTAGGCTTATAACCTACTTTCTGATTGTCATGATAATCCCTCTCATAATAGTTGTATCAACACTTATCTACTACAACACAAGAGACCTTTCAAAGGTATTTGAAGAGCAAGCTCTGACAACGCTTAATGCCAATAGAAATGAGATAGAAGATCTATTTCTGAAATATAAGCACATCATATATGAAATATCAGCTGATGAGAGCATTCAGAGCGTACTCGGCGAAGATGAACTTGATAAGACAGAGCTAAGCAAGAAAGCTTACTTCGCGCTCTACTCTGCTATGGCAGGAGAAGAGAAGCTAGCTGAAGCTTCTATAGTATCAACAAGCGGCAAAGTACGTCTTTCAACTCATGTGTTTCCTGAGCTATATGACCTCAGAATCAACTCAAATGAGTGGAACCAGAACTCAATCTTCTACTCAATGAGAAGAATGAGTGATGACAAAAGCACTTTGATAATGCTCCAGCAAGGTAAGACCAATGAAGATGGCAAAGCCATATTTGCAACACTTATGAGAAGCGTCAAAAACAAAGATGGCCAGAACCTTGGTTTTGTCATTATCGACATATATACAGATACTCTTGTTTCAGTGCTATATAAATTATCGCTCTTTTCAAGCGAAGTGCTTGTAGATAACACAACATATGTCTCACTAGATCTGCTGCAGCCTTATCAAGCGCTATATACGCAGCGCTTCTCATCAAAAGACAGAGTCTATACATACCCTTCTCTACCACTCCTGGAGAATTCATTCCAGCTTGAAGGCACTATAGATGCATCTGCTTATCAGACATCACAGACCAAGCTGATACTGATGGTTGTAGGCGTACTGACAATAGGCATACTCATCTCTTTGATATTCGCATTTGCATTCTCAAGGTCAATATCAAAGCGCATAAGCGAGATATCTGGCTCAATGAAGAGCGTAGCAAGTGGCAACTTATCGGCATCAATCGACAAAAAGACTTTAGGCAGGAGCGAGATTGAAGAGTTCTCAGCGCTAGCTGATTCATTCAACTCTATGACTATACGCTTAAAGGAGCTTATAGACATTACTAGAGAGGAAGAAGAGAAACTCAGAGAAGCTGAGAGAAAAGAGCTTGAGCAGCAGCTCAACCCTCATTTTCTCTTCAATACACTCAATACTATCAAAGCACTTGCATCCCTTCACCATGAAGATGAAATCTACACTATATCGATAAAACTCTCATATCTTCTTCGAAATGCACTTAAGAACCATAGCGGCGAGTGCACTATAAGAGAGAGCTTAGAGCTTACAGAGAGCTACTTGATGATTCAGAAGATCAGATTCAAAGACAAGATTTCATATAGGATAATTTGCGACGAGGAAACACTTGATGAAATGGCGCCTCGCTTAATCATTCAGCCATTTGTCGAAAATGCAATAATCCATGGCTTAGAGCCAAAGACTGAACCTGGGTATATTGAGATTAGAGTAAGAAATGATGATAGATTCATATATATAGAAGTAGAAGATAACGGAGTTGGTTTTGATTCATCTCCGCTAGAGAATAATATGAAGATGCTTGCACGCTCTGAGCACGTTGGAATGTATAATGTTTATAGACGCTTAGAGATGAAGTATGGCGATGAGCTCAAATTCTCAATAAACAGCAAAATAGGAGAAGGAACTCTGATCTCTATCTCATTCCCGATGGAGGAAATCGATGAGTTATAAAGTAATACTTGTTGAAGATGAAATAATAACACTTGAAGAGCTCAAGATATCTATACCTTGGAAGGAGCTGAACCTTGAAGTCATAGCAACAGCAGATAATGGCATCACTGGAGAGAACATAATAAAAGAACTGTCTCCAGATATCATAGTGACAGACATACGCCTTCCTGGACAGGATGGACTTTCTATGCTCTCTCATACTCCAGGCCCTTTTGCTATAATCCTCTCAGGGCATACAGACTTCAAATACACAAAGCAGGCAATCCAGCTTGGCGTAATAAACTATATGGAAAAACCAATAGATAATGATGAGCTGATTGCATCACTCAAAAAAGCCATTGAACGAATAGAAGAAAGAGGAGGAGAAGAAGAGGACCTCTTTGAACTGCCAGACTCAGTTCAGAACCACTATATAAACATGGCTATTGAATTCATTAAGGATCATTATTCTCAGCAAATCGGACTTCTTGAAGTTGCAGAATACACCAGAATGAGTGAAAACCATCTCTCTTCTCTATTTCGAGAGGAAGCTGGAATCAACTTTCTTCAATACTTAAATAGCTACAGACTAAATAAAGCTGCGAAACTTTTAAAGAACACGACGCTCAACATCGGCGAAGTCGCTGATAGCTGCGGCTTCCCTACCCCCTCATACTTCACAAAGATCTTCAGACGCTTCACAGGCCTTTCTCCTCGTGAGTTCAGAGAAGGCATGGCGCAAGAATAAAAAAAGCATACACATAAAGACGCAATATGCTATTAATATGAATAACTTCGTTTTTATGCTAAATTATATGTATGAAGAACATATTGATAGGCAATCCATCTTTTGAGAATCTTATCACCAATGACTATATCTATGTCGATAAGACAGACATTCTTTATAACCTTATTAAACTCAAAGGTACATATTTCTTCTGTTCTCGTCCTCGCCGCTTCGGCAAGACTCTGACAATCTCAACGCTTGAAGCAATATTTCAAGGAAAGAAAGAGCTTTTCAAAGGTCTGAAGATTTATGACACAGACTATGACTGGAAAGAGTATCCTGTATTTCACATAGACCTTGGGAATATCAATGCAACAGATGGTGAGATGCTAAAGAAGAGCCTTAAAAAGGAAATTGAGAATCTATCACTTGAATATGGTGTTAAATTTGACAAAGATGCTGAATATTACGATGCATGGTCTGAATTGATAAAAAGCGTAGCAAAGAAATCAAAGGTTGTTATTCTCATCGATGAATACGACAAGCTTCTTTCTTCTAATATCTACAACCCTAATGTTGAAGAGATGAGAGGTGTGCTTCAGAATAAACGCATGAGATAATTAAACCAGATGTTTTGAGCTATTTATATGAGGAATTTCGGTTTTTTAGCTGAAG
>CAKQJZ010000020.1 GCA_934247875.1 uncultured Spirochaetales bacterium | reverse complement strand
TAGGTTAACGGCCCATTCTTATTCAACTAGCTTTAGTTGCTTTTTATTTCATCCCACAAGAAAAGTGATTGACCCATTAATTTGGCTATTTAATGCCTTAACCTCAGATTCTCTAGCTGCACTATAGAATTTCAGATACTCATTTTCTCTTAATGTGCTATCCAGCATTAATTTATCTTTTTCTTGAATTATCGAGATGTAAGTCTTTATTTTATTTGACATTTCTATCATGTTCACACCAAGATAATCTAATTCATTTTCACTATCAGTATCGAATACAATTCCTTCTGTATCATAATTGGGGTCAGCGATATCCTTTGCCAGTTGAGAGAGATTTGATGTTTTTGATTTAATTCCCTTTGAAACTTCATATAACAAAATCAAAACAAAGAGAGATACAATAATCTGTCCTATAAAAACGATTATCACGCTTCTTTGGCTATTATGAAATTCATCACTCAAATATGCATTAAGATCTTCCGTGTAAAGAGAATACATCGATGATATTACATCATTTATTAAATTTGAGTAAAAAACGGCATTATAATACTCAGTGTAAGCATCTTCAAAATTTCCTTCTTGAATATAGTCTATTGCCAAATTTGCTCGCTCAAAAAGCTTCTCATACATATTTCTAAGACCTTTTATCATTACGTATGTTCTTTCTTTTTTAACATTTACAATGAGACTATCTAGCTCCTTCATACAGTTTTTCTGTATCTCCCTGCAATTATCTAAATAGATGGAGTCATGCGTAATAATATACTGGTAATTCTGTTCAAGATATTCCAAAGGGTAAGAAAACACATTACTCAATGCAACATTTCTTTCTGATATAGCTCGAAGGTTAACTACGAGTTTAGTACTTAAAATAATACTTACAACTAAACAAAATAAAACAGAAACACCTATGCATATTTGAGAAAATCTAAAAATACTTTTAATACTTTTCTGAAAAAACTTCATAACACTATCTTACTGTAAGTCTTGTCCCAATGTATGGTGAAGATTCTTATGTAATTGGCTCTTTTCAATATACTTGTGGATATAAAAATAGAAACGCTCATAAACAAAGCAGAGAAACCATGCCAAAGACATAGTTTCTCTTGCCTTCTTATACTAATGTGAAATTATACTCACAAACAGTTCACTTCTCTTAATAAGATGTCCTCTTAGTTATTCCATTTGGATAGAGAGAAGGAATAGGATCATAACTTGTCCAAGAAGAAACATCATTGGCAATTTCCTTGTAGTTTTCTACATTAGTCTTATCAACCAGCATTGTTCCTACATCGTTGAATACATATTCTGGCATTTTACCATCTTTAATATAATCAAGAATCCACATACAACTCTGATATGCCTGCTTAAAGAATGAACCATATGTAACACCCTGAAGTTTTCCAGCCTTGATCATATCAATCTGCTCGTCAGTATCATCAATTCCAACCATAAAGACTTTATCTTGTAAGCCATATTGACTTAATACAGTATATGCAGCAGGAGCAGCGATTCCATCAATACAGAAAATACAATTGATTGTATTATCAGCCAAAATACATGTCTCTACTACTGACATACATTTAATACTATCTCCAAGTGTTTCTCTCTGCTGAATCTTGAAATTATTACCATAGTATTCTGTAAGATAATCAATATAGTAGTTGTAAGAGGTTGTTGCAGCACTATAGTCAATATTAGTTGTCAGGAATAGAGCATTGATATTTGCATCTTTTCCAAACTTCTCATAAGCAGCATCTACGCTAATCTTTGCAGCTTTCTGAAGATCAAAACCAATATATCCAAGCTGAGGAGCATCTTCAATTGGAGAGTCAATGACACAAACAGGGATATTTGCATCACGTGCTTTCTGCAGAACGGCTACCATTGCTTCCGGATTCTGGCCCTGTGTAATAATGCCATCAACACCTTGAGCAATTGCAATCTCAATGTAATTAATCATTTGGTCAACGTTTCCATCTGCTGGGCCAACCCACTCTGCTTCAAATCCAAAATCTTCAGCAGCCTTGAATAAGCCATCTTTAGCCTGAAGCCAACTATCATGACCAATAAGAGGTGTGACAAAAGTGATGTGCAGTTTGTCCCTTGAAGCTTCCTTTGAACCATTGGCAAATACGATACCAACCGCTAGAACAAGAACCAGAAGTAGAATGATACTCTTTTTCATTTTTATCTCCTTTTTTATACAGGCATGCCTGTTTTTATTCATCAACCGCATTGATTTTCATCATCAATGACGCCTCAGAAACCGGACCATCTGCTGTGTCAACGATTTCACTGACAGTATTATTTGCAAGAACGACAAACCTATCGCAAACTTTTACTAACTCTGGCAATTCAGAGGAAACAATAATAATGCTCGCCCCTGAAGCAGTAAGCTCTGTCAAAAGATTATAAATTTCGTTTCTTGCACCAACATCAACCCCTCTAGTTGGCTCATCTAACAATAGAACCTTACATTCATTCATTAACCATTTAGCAACTAATACTTTCTGCTGATTTCCACCAGACAATGAAAGAATAGGTGTTTTAGAAGAAGGTGCTTTAATATGAATGAAGTCAAAGTATTTCTTTATAAGAGCCTTTTCTTTCTTGGAATCTATTAATCCTTTATTTGAAAGTTTCTTAAGTATTGCTAATGACATGTTCTCTCCAACATTCATGGTTCGAACATAACCGTCATGACTTCTCTCTTCTGTAAGAAGACCAATACCTTTCTCAATCGCATCCTCAGGAGTTTTTATCTCGATTTTTTCACCATTCAAGATAAGTTCTCCATCCAATCTTTTCATTGCGCCAAAAATGCTTCTCAATAGCTCACTTCTACCACTTCCAAGAAGACCGGCAATGCCAAGGATTTCACCTTTTCTCAAATCAAAATTAATATCCTTCAGCAAGCACTTACTTTGAGCATATGTTTGGCTGATAGCAAAATTCTTAACAGATAAGACAATTTCATTAGTCAAATTTGATTTATGGATGTAATCATTATCAACTTTTGATCCGATAATATCGTCAACAATCTTCTTAGGAGACATTGTCTCTCGAGAATATTCTCTGATTAAATTTCCATCTCTAAATACAATTGCTCTATCTGCAATCTTGAATACTTCATCAAGCTTATGAGTAATGTAAACACAACAGATGCCCTTATCTCTAAGCTCTTTTACTTTATTTAGTAGAACTTCAGTTTCTTTATCTGATAAGGCTGATGTAGGTTCATCTAATATCAAAACAGAAGGATTCAGCATCAATGCTCTCGCAATTGTCATCATCTGATGCGTTCCAGAGGTAAACAATCCAGCTTTCTTAGAAACATCAATTTCGTAATCAATTATTCTTAATGCTTCTTCTGCTTTCTTCTTCATTACTGAGAAATCAACAACAGGCCCCTTCATTGGCCAATACCCCATCATGATGTTTTCTGCAACAGAAAGATCTGGAAGAAAATTGACCTCTTGTGGAATCATTGCAATTCCATCTTTATTTGAATCCTTAGTACTGTGATATATTGCAGTTTTTCCATTATGTACAATATCGCCTTCATATTCTCCATGAGGAATAACTCCGCAGAGAATCTTCACCAAAGTTGATTTTCCAGCTCCATTTTCGCCTAATAAGGCAACTATTTCACCCTTATCAAGGCTGAAGTTTATATCCTTCAATGCTATAACACCTGGATATCGTTTAATTACATGTCGAAATTCAAGTAAATGCTGACTCATAACCAAACTCCTCAATTATAGTTTTTTCATCTGCAATCTAGTTCTGAAGCTATCCCAAATAACAGCAAGAATAACAATTACGCCGATAACGAGCTGCTGCCAATAAACATTGACATGAAGCATGAGCAATCCGTTCTGAAGTGCCTGGGTAAACAAAGAACCGATCATAGTTCCAGCGATTCCACCACTTCCACCAATAACACTTGTTCCACCAATGAGGCAGGCAACAATTGAATTCAGTTCGTAGCCAGTTCCACTTGCAGACTGTGCAGAGCCAACTCTTGCAGCCATTGCAATACCACCAAACATTGCCAAACAAGCACTTATAATAAAAACGCGGATATAAGTCTTTCGAATATTGATGCCACTAAGTCTTGAGGCTTCTCTATTTCCTCCTACTGCATATACTTCTCTTCCAAATCGGGTTTTCTTAATTACAAACCAACATACGATTGCAATGACAATTGCTACTACTGCAATAAAAGGCATACCAAGAACAGTTATTTTATCGATTTTAGTGAATGCTTCTGGTAAAGGATAAACAGGTTTTCCTTCTGTTAAGATATTGATTACGCCCTTTGCTGCATACTGCATACCTAACGTCATAATCATTGGAGGAATATTAAATTCATAAATCAAGTAGCCATTTACAAAACCAATAACAACGGCAATCATCATTGTTATAATAAAACTTAGAAATATAGGAACTCCAGCTTTAAGCAATAAGCAAAATACAATGCCACCAAGCCCCATAACAGTTGAAATACTTAAGTCAATATTTCCTGAAATGAGTATAAACGTCATTCCACACGCCGCAATCAGCAGATAGGATGTTGAGCGGAACATATTGACTATATTGCTTTTGCTAAGGAAAGCAGGATTTACACATTGAACAAAAATAAATAATAGAATTGTTAATAGAATAATACTGCTCTCTCTTAAATTCCAAAACGCTATGGCCGATTTTTTTATTTTGCCTTTTGAATTCATTTTCTTTCTCCTTTTTCTATCTTCTCCATTTTGTTTTTAACATCTTCAATTGGTAGATAACTTGGAATAGTTCCTCTAATTCCAACGCTTATTGCGGAATAAAGGTTTGCCCAGTGACATGATTCTTCCAAACTTTTCCCTGAATTAAGAGCATATGCAACAGCTAGTAAAAAGCCATCTCCAGCACCACTGGTATCTACAATAGGCACTGGCCATGCGTTCTCCTTGAAAACGCCATATGATGTATTCAATAAGTATCCTTTTGAGCCCAAAGTTATTATTAAGTTTTTGCATTTGTAATTCTTACAAATCTCTTGAGCAACTACCTCATAATCATTAGCCTCCATATTCTCTATCATCTGTCTTGCTTCAACCTCGTTAATGACAACTAGATCGGCATCCTCAAATAGAAACTCTTTAGAGGAAGGAGAAGGGTTAATGATTGTATACATTCCGAGTTCCTTAGCTTTAGCCATGGAATAAATTGCATCATTAGGATCAATTTCAAATCCTGTGATAAAGATTGAGCATCTCTCATTCGCCTTAAGGCCTTCATCAATGAGATTATGAGGAATATGAGTATCCCCATCAGATAGGATTATGCTGTTATTTCCTTCTGCATCGACAAAAACTGCGCCTGTTGATGTCCTGACTTTGGGATCTTTTTCCACAAAGTCTATATTTACTCCAGCATCAATTAGCCAACTATTTGCAAGATCTGCAAAAACATCATCTCCTACTCTTGTAATCAGAGAAACCTTAAGGCCTAATCTTGCAAGTCCTACAGCAATATTGGTACCCTTACCTCCATCACAGTTAAAATCCCAAGATTTTGCTTGCAGTGTTTCTCCTATTTCAGGGAGCTTATCAACTAAAATGTTTTGTCCTGCGCCATGACTATAGACAAGAACAATACCTTCTTTTTCCAACTTCATTCTGTTTTTCCCTCAAGATATCCATTGTCATTTGTATGGCTCAAAACATGATCTGCTGTTTTTGTATCAGTAAAGATTGTCATTTCAGGGATACCTGAAGTAAGAATGGTTACAGGGAACTCTGTTGTTGGTTCACTAAATAGCGCAATTCTTATTATTGTTTGTTTCCATTCTCCTGTAGTAACTAGAAATATTGCTTTTTTCGCTGTTAAGATAGACTTCATTCCAACAGTGATTCCCATTGGAGGAATAGCTTCATAACATCCACCAAATTCTCTCTGAGCATAAGCAACTATCGTATCATCATTAATTACAACTGGCCTTGTTTTTGAATTCTTATATTCTTCTAGGGATACCTTGTAATAGCGTGATCTAGGAGGCTCATTAAAAGCAACCATTCCCCTGCAGCCTATTCCACCTTGAACAGTATCAATTCCACCCATTTCTTCAATCAAAGAATCAAAGTAATCAAGCCTTTCAAGTTCAGGCCAATGAATATTTTCTTTTGGAATCTGATGTTTCTTATCTAACAAATCATAAAATCCACGTTGCATAGTTGAGCGAGAACTCGCAAAAGATGTCTCATCTGCTTTGATTGGTCTAAACTCCCAATCAAGCCACTCATCCATATGGAAAATATGAAGATTTTCGGTACTAATATCCTGCTTGTTTACAATGCTTGCAAAATATCTGTACTGATCCAAATGTCCAGAAGGGAGAATCCATTTTGTAAGAAGGCCTCTGCGGTTATGGTCTAACAATTCATTAGCCATAATTTCTCCAATCTCTTTATAAAGTTCTTCTTTTTCATTGGATATTCGAATATTACATTTTCTATCGCTATTTGCTTCCAACTGTTCCATTGGAATTTTGCACCATTTAAGAAGATCTTCTCTCTTTATATTTATATCAATCATTTCTAACCTCCTGAAGAATTAATTGATTAGTGAATATGAAACACTTGTGGTTATCTTCTCTTTTGCAGGAATCCAATAAGCATGGTTTTTCTCTATTGCCTCATCTAATTTTGCTGGCCAAGCAGTAAAGGCCTCGGTCATCAAACAATAAAAACCTCTACGTCCTCCATACAAAGGCCATAGGCTAAGACATTTAAAGAAATTGCTATCAAAATTAACTCTTACTCCAGAATTGTTGAAAGGATGTATAACGGAGTATTCTCCTTTATTTGTAGGAAATGATAAGAAGTTATAATAAACATAACTTGCCTCATCCTTTGCAATGCTGATATCTTCCCCTTGGAAAATAGGATATTTAAAACTGAGTATTGATCCTTCTTCTTGCCCTGGAGAAATGTACATATCGTAATTTCCATCTGGAACTTCTAGTTTTGTTCCTTTATACAAAACAAAAGAAGGATGAAATCCAAAAATATATGGAAACTCTTTGAAAGACAAATTCTCTATAGAATATTCGACAACAAGAGTTTTACTTTCAGAAGATAAAAAGAAGGTTTTAATTACTTTTGCAGCACAAACCGGAGAAAAACAGAACAATGTAATATGTTCATCATCATATTCTTTGATAGACCATTCTAAATTCCAGATTTCTCCAAAAAAAGGATAATGCAGTCCATCAACCACACAAGGCTGAACAGTTGGAAAAGCTTCCTCTAATCCACCATTAGATAAATCATCATAATCACAGTTGTAATATCTATGAACATTTTCTGTTCTAACATTTGTCCAAATTAATGGGCAATTATTCTTTTTATCAACAAGAGAGACTATCCTTCCCCCATCTTGAGGAAGAATTTCAACTTGCAAGAATTCATTTTCTAGTAATACTTTACATTTTGGATTTGTTTGCTTAATGTCAATCATTCGTTCCTCCTTTTTTCTAATGATGGTCGTGTTTTATTGACCTTTCAATTTTACTTTTTTATGAAGCATTTCTAATTTTTTATTCTTTTGAGGAGAATTGACTGACATAGGAACAAAGGGATTCAGCATGATCCTAATTCTTTATTTATGCTTTAGAAGAAAATAGCCGTACAAGAAATTACAGCTTAATGTTTTAAGTCTAACTTACTGGTATTATTTCAATGTTTGTATTGAGAAATATGAAAAGGCCTCGCTAAAGAATATAAGCGCGTTGCATCAGATAACAATGCTAGATTCATTGATGCTAACGGATGCGAATTCAATAAGATTGACTGCATGCACTTAACCAGAAAGGGACATAGCGAGTTAGCAGCTCTTTTAGCTCCAGCTATAATTGAAGCTACAAAGAATTAAGTTAAGATGGCTCAAATATCCCAAAGATCATCATCTAGCTCATCATAGTCGAAATAACTGTCTTTCTCAGAGCAAAGCCTTTCTTTTTCTTTGAAGAGCTTTTCTGGTCCTACTACGATATCAAAGCCATCGAACTCCAAAAAGCCATCGAGCTTATAAGCCCAATCTTCCATGAACATCGGGATGCTTTCTTCTGCTTGTCTTTTGGCATAATCCAGATAAAGCTCAACAATGTCATTAAGGCCTTTATGCTCATCTTCTGTTAAGTATAGAGAGACTTCATATGGCTTAATATATTGATTCTCTTTGCTTCTTCGATGTATTGCAAAGAAGAGTTTTCCTTCTATGTATTCTTCGAATGAGAATGCCAACTCAGAATCTGGATTATAATCGAAAGCTGTTGAGAATATATCGCAGGCTTTCTGATAGAACAATCTGTCTGATCTTCTAATACGCTCAATACGCTCCAGAAGATTCTCAAAGTATTCAGAAGTGAACATAGCGAGGCCTCCTTTGTTGCTTTTGATATATTATAGCAGGCCTTTCATAAGATAATGGTTATTGATTTTCTATCTTCTCTTGTATCTGCCTCTGAATGCTTCTCGCTCTTTTTCTTTTTCGAGATACTCTTCTACTGTC
Source organism: uncultured Spirochaetales bacterium (assembly GCA_934247875.1). Taxonomy (GTDB): domain Bacteria; phylum Spirochaetota; class Spirochaetia; order Sphaerochaetales; family Sphaerochaetaceae; genus Ornithospirochaeta. The sequence continues at coordinate 17,809 of CAKQJZ010000020.1, read as the reverse complement.
AGATTCTCAAGTTTGGCTGCTTCTTCTGCACTTAAGTGTTTCTTGTAGTTCTTCTCAAAGAAGAAAGATGATAAGAGTGCCCATAGAGATGGAGTTATAAAACAAGGTGAATAGTATTTAACTGTCCAAATAGTAAGCTCTAGTGATAGCAGCACTATTATGAATGTGCTGAAGAGATGCATGAATGTGAATATCAGAGCACTTTTCAAGAGTTCTGATGTCTTATACTCAAAGCGGCCAAGAAGCGGAAAGCTATTGAGTATTATTCCAGCAGGAACAAGAAGAAGCACATAGTATAGCGTGAAGAGAAATGCACCTAGCCTTGTATCTGAATGGTCTTTCATTATCGCATAGCCATAAGAAAGCAACAGAACTACAGGGATAAAGATAAGCATCAGGATTACTCCTTGCTTGAAATTCTTTCTAAATGAGTCAAAGAAAGTTTTAAACGGAGTATTGTCGCCATAGCGGAACTCTTTGACTACTGCACTATATAGCGCAGCAAGTGCTGGCGCTATTGTGATAACAGGAAGAGATAAAAAGACTGTGCACAGTGACAGCCCTACAAAGTCCACTGCCTTGCCAAGTGCCTTCCAAGGCTGAGACTCTGGAGAGAAGAAGCTCATCAGATGTTCATCTCCATAAGCTTCTTATAGACTTCTGCTGCGAGTGCTTTATGCGCCTCTGGCGTGAAGTGTATGCCGTCTACATCTGATGGTTCTATAAGTGAAGTTGGATCTAAATAGTCTACTTCACATAGCTCAGCAACTCTTTTGTATACTTCTGGAAAGAGTTTGCTCTCTTCTTTTATCTCATCTCTAAGCGCTGCGCTCTTTCCAAATGGAAGAGGAGATATCAAAAGAAGCTTCACTCCGTTTGGAAATATAGGAGTCTTCGAGCGGAAGATATAGTTAGCATTCTTAAAGTTCCTGATCAGTTCTGTAATAGCGATCTCTACTCTATCGATATGATGGTCAGGAAGATCATTAGTACCAAGCATCAGCACTACACAATCTAGCGGCTGCTGTGATTTCAGTACAAAGCCAAGTGCCTTCTTTCCATTAAGATACTCATCATAATCACACTCAAAGAGAGTTGTTCTGCCACTAAGGCCCTCTTCTATTACCTGATACTCACTACCTAGCTTTGATGCTAAAAGAGATGGCCATCTAATATCTTCACTATAGCGCTCTGCGCTACCTGGGATATAGCCCCAGGTATTTGAGTCACCAAAACACAATATTCTTTTCTTCATAGCTTCATCTCCGGATGTTTTTCCTTGAAGTTATAATACGCGCCAAGCATGCCAGCTTCATTATCATATTGAGCTTTGACAATTTTAGTGCGGCTGCCAATTAGCGGATTGATTAGAGTTAAGTAGCGTTCTCTGATCATACTAACAAGGCCTTCCATCTTGATTATTCCGCCACCAAGCACTATTACAGCTGGATTTAAGATATATGAAAGAGTTACAAGTCCTTCAGCAATAGCATTAACTGTAATGTTTAGTGCTTTGATAGAGTCTGCGTCTCCGCTTTTAACGCCTTCTTCAATCATATAGCCATTCCAGCTGCCAGCAGGTGCATTCTTATAGCTCTCAACGCGGCGAGAAAGAGCACGTGCAGAGCCTAAGCTCTCTAGAGTGCCATCGCTTACTTTTATGTATCCAACTTCGCAAGCTGAGAATGTATTGCCTCTTAATAGTTTAGCATTCTCTGTAAAGCCACCGCCTACACCAGTTCCTATCGCAATAGAAAGCACTGAGCTGTAACCCTTACCTGCGCCGCTGATGCTCTCAGCAAGTGCAACAGAGTTCACATCGTTTTCAACTGTGACAGGAAGATTGCATCTCTCTTCAAGAAATCCTTTGATATCGAAACCTGTGTATCGAGGAAGCTGCGGCAAAGAGAAGAATACTTTGCCACTATCAGAGTCAATCATAGCAGTTGAAGAGATAGCAACACCAGAGAGTGTATATCGCGCTTCCATCTCTTTGACTCTTGAAACAATCTTTTCCATCCATACTTCAGGCCCTAGTTCTGCTTCTGTTGGCATAACAGAGCTCTCAAGCATGATTCCATCAGAGTTTATGATGCCATACTTTATCGCAGTTCCACCGATATCGAATGCTGCAATGTACTTCATTTCTCAATAGCCTCAGTATATTTCTTGGTAATAAGCTGTGGCCTTGTTATTGAAGATCCTACAACTACAGCAAATGCACCTAATTCAAGTACGCGTCTTGCTTTGAGCGGAGAATCTATGTTGCCTTCAGCAATCACTCTATGCTTCACATTCTTTATAACATCTCTTAAGAGACAGAAATCATCTTCATCGATCTTTAGACCTTTGCTCTCTGGAGTATAGCCAACCATAGTAGTTCCAATGAAATCGAAACCTAGTGCATCTGCATATATGCACTCTTCAAGAGTTGAGCAATCGGCCATCAAGAGCTGCTCTGGGAACTCTTTCTTAATCTCAGCAAAGAGATCTTTTAGTGCAGTTCTGCCAGGGCGCATGCGCTCTGTAGCGTCAAGTGCGATGATCTCAGGCTTTACGCACATAAGCTCTCTTACTTCTTTCATTGTCGGCGTGATATACACATCGCTATCTTCATAGTCGCGCTTGATAATGCCAATAACAGGCAAATCCACATTCTTCTTGATCTCTTCAATATCTTCAGGAGTATTTGCTCTTATGCCTTTAGCACCACCCTCTTTAGCAGCAAGAGCCATTCTTCCCATAATGAATGAGGAATGAAGAGGCTCATCAGGAAGAGCCTGACATGAAACTATAAGCTTACCTTTTAGTGCATCAACACTATTCATTTTTAGATTCTCCTTTCTCATGGTACCATGGTTTTATGAAACCAGACTTCTTAACATTCTCTCGCATTCATAAAGCTATCGACTACATCTACTCTCATGATCTTGCTTCATTCCCAAATGGAAAGCTAACAATCGATGATGATATCTCATTGAATATCATGGAGATGGAAACTAAGCGCACTAACACATTTGAAGCGCATCGCGTCTTTATCGATATTCACTACATAATCTCTGGTGAAGAAGCTATCGATATAGCTCCTATCGAGGCAATTGAGATTACTGAGCCTTATAGCGAAGAGAAAGATATTCTCTTTGGAACAGGTCAAGGAGAGAGGCATATCATAAAGCAAGGTCAGTTTTGCATAACAATGCCAGAAGAAGCCCACTCTCCAGGACTAGCTGTTACTTCTCCGATGAAAATCAGAAAAGCAGTTTTCAAAGTTCGATACTAAAGACTCTTTATAGCTTCATCAATCATCAGCGAACACTTATCGACAACTGCTGCATCAGCATCTGTATATGGATACAGAGGTGCTCTGACGCCGCCAAGATCTAAGCCTTCACGTTTTTTGATGACTTCCTTCATAGTTGCATATAAGTTGCCTTTAGCACTGCATAAAGCATAGATAATCTCATTTGCTTTATTCTGTATAGCTCTTGCACGCTCTAGCTCGCCTTTCTTCATAAGGTCATATATAGCAAGATAGAGCTCTGGCATAACTCCATAAGTTCCGCCAATGCCACCATCTGCGCCAATAGACAAGCCTGAGATAAGCTGCTCATCTGGACCATTGAATACAACGAACTCACGTCCATTCTTCTTTCCTTCTGCCTTGAATCTCAGAATATCCTCTGTAGGCATGCTTGAATTCTTGACGCCTATTACTCTCTCGTTCTTAATCATCTCATTTAAGAGAGGAATAGAAAGCGCAACACCAGCAAGCTGCGGAATGTTATAGATTACAAAGTCGCAGTCTGGAGCAGCTGAGGAGATATCATTCCAATACTTTGCAATAGCATAATCTGGAAGATGGAAATAGATAGGAGGAATAGAAGCAATAGCATCTACTCCTAAGCTATTTGCGTGGCGCGCAAGCAAGACAGAGTCTTTAGTGTTGTTAGCAGCTACATGAGCGATGATTACAATCTTGCCTTTAGCTTCTTCCATTACTGCTTCCAAGAGTGCTTTTCTGTCCTCCACACTCTGATAAATGCACTCTCCACTGCTTCCGCCAACATATAGGCCATTAATGCCTTTACCAATCAGGTGGCGTGTAAATGCTTTCACACGATTTCTATCAATCTCGCCTTCGCTGTCATAACATGCATAGAAAGCTGGGAATATACCTTTATACTTATCTTCTCTTGCTGACATATAATCCTCCTTAATCAGCCTTTAACAGCTCCCATTGTAATACCTCTTGTGAAGTATTTCTGGAAAATCAGGAATACGATGATGATTGGCAGGGATGCTAGAGCTGCGCCAGCCATGATTATTCCAAAGTCTGTGCTATTCTCTGCTTGCATAGTTGCAATACCAAGTGAAATCGTAAGGTTATTTGTCGAAGTAAGCATGATCAATTGCATGAAATAATCATTCCAGCTATTGATGAATGTGAAGATAGATAGTGCACCTATTCCTGGTTTGATCATTGGAACAACAATCTGAACGAATGTCTTAGCTTCCCCTGATCCATCGATTCTTGCAGCTTCCAATAGCTCGCGTGGAATGCTTTCAGAGAACTGCTTCATCAAGAATACACCAAAAGGCCAGCCTACTGTTGGAAGTATTACAGCCCAGATATTGTCATATAGACCAAGCGCACTCATCTCTTTGATGAGAGGTATCAAGATTACCTGCTTCGGAAGAGCCATAGCACAGACAATCAAAGTAAAGAGAATCTTCTGTCCATAGAATTGCTTCTTAGCAAGAGCATACCCAGCCATAGATGCTGTGATACATGTAAGAATCATAGCCATTACTGCCATGAATACAGTATTCAAGAGCCATCTGATAGCACCAGGTACTCTAGGGCCAGTAAGTCCGCCAAGCTCAAACAGCGGCGCAGAGCGTTTAGAGAAAAGACGCATGAAGTTGTCTTTAGTCCACTCTGATGGCCACCATACAGGTGTTGCTGAGTTGATTTCCTTAGTTGTCTTGAATGCTCCTGTTACAATCCAGTAGAGCGGGAATATAGCTAAGAGAGCGAGAATGATGATCAAGACTACACATATATAGTAATAAGCACCTTTTTGTTTATTTTTCAGATCCATATCGCCCTCCTATTTCTCTCTGGCTACATAGAACTGAACAGCACTGAGAAGCGCAATAAACAGCGCAAGTATTATTCCCATTGCGTTTCCATAGCCGAATCGATACAGCTTGAATGCTGTATAGTAGATACGATACATTACTGTCTGCGTTGAGTTATTTGGACCACCTTCTGTCAAAAGCTGGATAAGTGCGAAGCACTGGAAGCTATTGATAGTTGTGATGACTAGGATATAAAGGGTTGTAGGCATGATTGCAGGCCACTTTATATGCCAGAAAGTCTGCATATTAGTTGCTCCATCTACTTCTCCTGCTTCAACTAAAGTTGGGTCAACGTTGCCAAGTGCAGAAACATAAAGCACTATTGGCTGACCTACAGAAGTTGTGAGAAGAATCACGATGATACACCCTAAAGCTGTCTTTGGGTTTCCAAGCCAGTTTACGTTCTGGTCAATTATTCCAACACCCTTTAAGACATAGTTCAAAACACCATAGTAGTTGTTGTATATCCACTTCCATACAACTGTTACAGCAACAGAGCCTGTAACAACTGGAAGGTAGAAGATACATCTGAATGCACTAAGTGCCCAATCCTTCATCTTATAGATTGTAGTTGCAACCCAAAGTGAGAATGCAGCAACAACAGGTACAGATACAATAACAATGACGAATGTATTCTTTAATGCTTTTAGAAAGACCTTATCACCCCAGAGTTCTTTGTAATTGGAAATTCCAATGAACACCTTTGCTTCAGTTGCATGCAAACCTGCATCGAAGAAGCTGGTATAGAGACAAAGAAACATCGGAAAGACAACAAAACCAATAAAGAATACCAAGGACGGCAATAAAAATAGATAGGCAGAAACAGATTCACGGACTCTGATTGCCTTATTCATAGTTAATGGCTGTGACATTTAATTACCTTGAATTATCTTGAAAAAGTGATAATGGGGCCCTGCCAAGCAAAGCCCCTGCAAATTAGAAATTAAGATTATTTAGCTGCTGCGTTAGCCTGAGCCTCAAATTCCTTAACTGTGTTAGGGATGTTGCCGCCAGCGCCTACTGCCTGAAGCATGTTCCACCATGCTGTTCTAGCAATAGCCCAGCCATTTGTAACCTGGTAGTAGTCACCAAGGTACTGCATAAGGATGTTGTAATCGTTCATAACAGCGTTGTCTGCCCAGATACCTGTGATATCTTTGCCATTAGCTGCAGTTCTAGCTGCGAAGTACTTAGCTGTCTTGATTGCATCCTCTGTCTTAGGACCATCACAGAAGAACTTAACGAACTTCTTAGCGTTCTCAATTCTCTTTGCGTCTCCATTATTGAAGATACCGAAGCCCCAGATACCGCCATTGAGTTCTGTCTTTCCTGTCTCTGATGGGAATGACATGAATACAATCTCTTCACCTGAGTCTGTCTTGCCATTGATAAGCTGCTGAGCAATGTTCCAGCAGAATGCCATCTTAAGAGTACCGTTTCTGAATAGGTTGATTTCTTCTCCACCGTTGATAGCTGGATCAAAAGCAATACCATCAAGCTTATAGAGAGTCTCAAGAGCCTTGATATTCTCTGGAGAATTCCATGTGTAAGCTGTGTGCTCTGCATTTGTGAAAGATCCGCCATAAAGACCATTTACAAGAACTCTAGTTCCCTGGTCGCCACCCTGGCCACTGCAATAAACAGCACCAACAGTAGTTCCATAGTACTTATAAAGCGCATTAACTGCCTTGATGAAATCGTCTGTAGTCCATGTTCTTGTCTCAAGATTTACATACTTATCAGCACCAGCCTTTTTAAAAGCATCAAGGTTGATAGCCATACAATGAGCTGTCATTACCAGAGGATACTCATAAAGCTTGCCATCAGCTGTCTCACATGCTTTGAGAGTTGCTGGAATAAGCTGAGCTCTGTCTTCGCTATCTAATAGATCAGACATATCAACCATGTATCCCTTTGCACCCCAGTTAGCAACAAGTCTCTCAGGACCTTCCATGATTAAGTCTGGCGCCTGCTTAGCTGCAAGTGCTGTGTTAACTTTGTCGTCTCCGTCTGAGTATGTAAGATACTGAACGTCAACTTCGATTCCTGTCTCTTTTGTGAAAGCATCTGTTAATGCTCTAACTGCACTGTCGTTCCCCCAATCACCAATTGGATAAGTCCAAAGTGATAACTTCTCCTTTCCTGTTGTAGCCTTCTCTGACTGACCCTGGGCAAAGAGTCCCATCAAAGCGATAGATAGTACTAACAATACAACAATTGCTTTTTTCACTGTAGTTTCCTCCTTTTGAAAACACGGGCAAAAATAAACTCCACCATAAGACACTATATGAGGTTTCAGGTTCTGGCAAATCAAATTTATGTAAAGAATAAAAATTTATAGAGTATAGTAAATTATTTAAGCATAATAAGTTACAAACACTAAATTAAACATCACTTGATTCTCTTGAACACATTAATGCTAAATTCAAATGAGATTATATTACGCATTTTCAGAGCCATTAGCTCATTAAAAACACTAATTTTTGGACTATCTTTTAATATATGTCTGATATCTTACTAGATAGCTCAAACACCAAGTGCATGAAACAAAGTTTCAAACAGAAGAAAAGCAAGAATTTCATTATAAAAAAGAACAGAAATATTAGGAACAATTAGGCAATTTCTTTCAATGACAAGAAAAAGTCAAACTTTTAACTTCTACCACTTGTCTAAAGTCATGAAGTAGTGCAAAATACATTTTGCAATGAGACCATAGCTCAGCTGGATAGAGCATCAGGTTGCGGACCTGAGGGTCGGAGGTTCGAATCCTCTTGGTCTCGTAACTCACCAAGGTTTCCTTGGATAACGAGATTTAGATATATGGGTGCTCTTTGATGTGCACCCTAATTTTTTGACTTGAAAAAAACTGTAACTACCATCTATGGTATTTGTATTTTATGCTCCTATTATCGATTACTTTATCTAATGTATTGTTTTCAACAAGCTCATCCAAAGAATTACGAAGCTTTTTCGAAATTGCTTTATAGCCAAGTGCTTTGCTCAATTCTGTTATCGTAAAAGTATTCTCTTTGAGAATTGCTACAATCTGATTAACAAAAACTTCATCTTTGGTCGTTTGAGTCTTTTTCTCTGCAAAGTAGCTATGAATAGGAATAATCACAGATAAGAAAGTACGATCTTCATCCATATGAAAAATAGGAAGATCAGAACCATTTTCCTTCAAAGCCTTATAAGCATTTGGGAATCCAGTATTCCTACCTTCTGTCAAATCCAGTTCTTTCAAAAACTCACCTATCCTTCTGTTTCGATAGACCTGAGCACGAATATTATATTCCTTTATATTCTCATCTGTAATGCTTCTGTCAAAACCAGGAGTACTTGTGATTTCCATCTGGTTTCTTTCGATTCTGACAGTTATTGGTTCCTTTATCTGATAAGACCTATGAAGCACTGCATTAGCAAGGATTTCTTCAATAGCAGAATAAGGATAATTGAAGATTCTTGTTGCCTCTTCTTTATCGCTGTGCTTAATGACAGCTTCCTTAATCACATAATTTCTCAGATAAGCTAAAGCATCTTTCAGCTGTCTTTGAATTGGTCCCAAGAATGTTTTTTCAACCATATTGGTACCAGTTGGATCCGGAATATCTACAACTTCGATTCGAGCGTATTTGAAATACTCATTTATTTTCTCACTGAACATAAGAATGCCAACGTTTAATGGTTTTAGATATTCACTTGGGCCAGAAATCAAATGCATATCTCTTGCTATATCGACTTTATCGGCACTTAGCGCGTATTTATATAAATCACTGCCAACTGTTCTAAGATAATCACGCATTAGCCCTAGGTCTAAATCATCTACTTCAGCTATCAAACATTCACGATCGTCAAATGGTATATACGAAGAGATATAAAATAGAGCCTTTTCTTCCTCAGTTGAGGCAATAACAGTCGAACTGTATTTTCTTATGAAGAAATATCTGTTGCTGTCATGCTTAGTTACATTTTTTGGCGCTTTATATGGCCTATCATGCCCTCCTGGGACCCAGATAACAATAACATATCTATCTCCCCCTCCAATTGGAAATGGCTCCACAACAGGATTATATAAAGGTGAAATATGATAACAATACTCAAGCATTTTCTTGAGAATGCCATCTATGGATTCCTTCTCTATTCCTTTGATAGGTAGCTTTGGAATACCATTCTCTTCTTCTACGCCAATAACAATATAACCGCCACCGGTATTGTCGATATCATTGGCAAAGGCGCATATAGTTCTGATAATCGCATCTGGGTTGAAGCTCGCTTTATACTCGATTCGAGTAGATTCTACTCTTCTTGCATATAGAATATCATTAATATTAATTGGAATACCCATAGAAAAATGCTCCTTTTCTATAGTATATAAGCAGATATCGTATTTGTCGAGTCCTCGACAAATATTTCATCGAGCACTCGACAAAATCTTATCGAGCCTGTCGAGTCTGTCGAGTCAAAGAATCTCTCCATTCCAAAGCTGCTTCAAGAATTCATTATAAGGAAGAACAATGATTCCATTATCGAGAACCTGTGGATACTCTTCTCGACAAACGACGATGTATTTCTCCATTAGTCCCTCTTCCATAAGCGCCTTCAATCCTTTTAGATCTCTTTGAGAAATACGCTTAGCAGCTTTAACTTCTATAGCAACCTTCTCATTAACTATGAAATCTACTTCTTGACCATTTTGTGCATGCCAATAAGATAGCCCTGCCCCTTCGCACGCAGAGTAATCTAGCCAGCTTCTGATTTCCATAGCAATATAATTTTCTAGATACCTTCCAAACTCAGCAGTGCCTTCTTCTATGTTTTTAATCCTTGAAGCTTTCTTGTAACACCCACATCGAACAGATAGAACTTGCTCGAAGCATTTGGTTTTCTGATTTTAGTCTTTCTAAAAGGTGGTACTTCGAAGCCAATAAGAGTGCCACGCAGAATACTATACCACTCTCTGACACTCACGCCGCTGATCCCGATATCTCGTGCTACGTTCTCATAGTTGGTTATCTCACCACTTGTTGTAGCAACTATTCGCAGAAATTCCCAAAAAGGAGGAAGATGATGAATCTCCCGCTCAGCTTCAATCTCTTCCTTTAAATAAAGCCCTACATAATCTGCAAGGAAGCTATCAGCATCCTCTCCTAGAAAAGCTGTAGGCAAAAGGCCTGTTGAAAACAACTTTTCAAGAGAGCAGTCAAATGACGCAATCTCAGGATAAACCAGCGGATGGAAATTGCATCTACTAGCTCGTCCGCCCAATAAATTTACGCCACTCTTTTTCAGCTTTCTTGCGCTTGAGATAGTAAGCAAAAAGTGAATATCTGTGTCTTCAATGAGCAAATGAACTTCATTGAGAAGATCAGGCAATCTCTGAATCTCATCTAGCACAACAACACCATCATTGATTCCTTTTGCTTTTATTGTGTTTTTCAAGAGAGAAGGACGAATAGAAAGTTCTCTATAGAGCTCGTTATCTAAAAGTGTCCAAGATAGCTTTGGCTCAATAAGCTGTTTCTTAATGTATGTAGACTTTCCTGTCTGCCTAGGCCCAAAGAGGAATAAAGATTTCTTCTCAAGCTTCTTATTAATATCGAGAATACGGCTAATATAGGTATTTTCCGCTTTTTGCTCCTACCTATATAATACAATAAACTGCTTAAAATCAAAGTTCTACTTTGAAAAAATGGCAAAAATTCAAAGTACTACTTTGAGATTTGGCAAATTATTCAATAAAACTCATTATAGCAGCAACTGTTTCCTCAATTTGCTGGGCCTTGCTTATAGCACTGTCATTGTCACCTTTCTGGGGACCATAGAAGCCAAACCCACTATGATTGCCACCTTTGATTATCACTTCTTTAGCACTAAGAGGAAGATTCTTTTTATATTTCTCATAGCTATCATAGTTAAGAACACCATCTTCACTTCCATAAATCGAAAGCACATCTATTTTTGAATCAGAAATATCTTTTGTCGAATAAGATGCAAGCAGAAGCAAAGAATCTATAGCGTCTTGGTGCTTTGACGCGTATATTGACGCAGCAGCTCCACCTAGTGAGTGGCCACCAATATACCAAGTATTTATCTCTTTGTGTTCTTTTATGATTTCATCAGCTTTGTTTGGCGATAGTATTGCAAGGTTAAACGTCATCTTAGGAAGAAAGCAAACAATACCTCTAGAAGCTAGTTCTTCTAGAAGAGGAATGTATGCACTGTATTCTACTTTGCCTCCAGGATAAAAGATCAAAGCTTTGTCTGAGACTTCCTCAGGAAGCACTACTATACATCCATCATCAGCTTTGGATCCTTTCAAATACTCTATTATCGCAGCTTCATCTGCTTTGTAATAATCAGAGGCATAAAAAGCAAAAGCTCCAATAGCAATTAGAAATATGATCAATAATATAGTCAGAGCTTTCTTCATCTAAGCGATTTCCGTTTGTAGATGTAGTATGACACAACAAGGAATGCTGTTACAAACAAACTCAGTGGATATGCTTCCATAATAGTGCGGAAAGTTCTGCTTTGAGGGAACACTGTGAAAATCCAAACAAGTCTTACTCCACATATCCCCAGTGTAGTTAAAACAGATGGAACCAATGAAATGCCATAGCCCCTTAAGTAACCAGATGTTACTTCATAGATGAAGTTGCAAGTGTATGAAGCCATGATCATAACAAGCCTGATATACCCAGTCTCCACTACTTCGCTATCACTATTGAAGATAGCGATAAGCTCTTTTCCAAATAGCAACACAAAAGAAGCAGCTATAGAGAGTGCTATAGCATCTTCAATCATTGATATTCTATATACTTTCTTGCACCTATCAAGCTGGCCAGCACCATAGTTTTGATCTACGAATGCTGTGCATGCCTGAGCAAAAGAGTTGATGATGTAATACACGAAAATCTCAACATTCAGTGCAGCACTAGATGCAGCTATCACGACAGTGCCAAGGCTGTTAATAGATGACTGAATGATGATATTTGCAAGTGAGAATACTCCGCTCTGAATACCAGCAGGAAGTCCAATAGAAATAATCTTTTTGAGTATTCGAGTATCTATTGCCAGTCCTTTCAAGTCTAAGTGAATATAGTCATCCTCTCTTAGAAGCTTAAAAAATAGTATTGCTGCGCTTATTGCATTGGAAATAACAGTTGCAATAGCAACACCCTCAACAGACATCTTAAGCACTATCACAAAGAAGAGATTGAGAATTACATTGATAACACCAGACAGAGCTAGAGCAAAGAGTGGTGTTCTTGTGTTTCCATTGCTTCTGAAAATCGCAGCTTCAAAGTTGTATAAGAAAATAACAGGAAGTCCTAGCAAATATATCCTGAGATATAACAATGCTAAAGGAAAAACTTCATCAGGAGTGTTCAAAAGCTTCAAAACAGGAGATGCTAAAAGCTCCGATACAACAGCAGTAACGACTCCACCAACTACAGAAAAGACTATCGATGTATGAACTGCTTTATTTGCTTCTTCTTTATTTTGACAGCCAATAGCACTTGCTATTATTACATTAGAACCAAGTGATATTCCAATGAAAAGATTGAGGATCAAAGATACAATTGGGCTATTAGCGCCAACTGCAGCAACAGCAATATTGCGCATGGAGCCTGTAAAGTTGCCAACAACAGCCAAGTCAGATGCATTGAAGAGCTGGCTAAGAACAGCTGTAGTAGCAATAGTCAGCGCAAAGGCAGGAATCTTATTCCACATCAGCCCATTAAGCATGTCAATATTCTTTTTCATAGCTGATGTGGATTATATGCACAATAAGATTGCTTGTCTAAGCGTTTGCGGTATCTTTATAAATCAGATATGAATCACACGCCCACTCTTTCTCTCTGGCGCTTTTGGCTCACCAGAAGCAGAATAGCCAAGAGCCATATGGCCAACGCCTTCCCACTCGCCTTCAATGCCAAAAGACTTCAAGAGAGACTTCCCTTCATCACTTTCAAACTCTTCTTTTGCTCTATGTATCCAGCAGCTAGAAAGGCCCAATGAGTGCGCAGCATTCATCATGTTGCCAAGCACTAAAGAACCATCATAAATGCCATTTCTATTTGCTTTGTTGTAAAGGACAAGAAGAATAACAGGTGCTCCATAAAAAGGATCTGAATTACTTCCCATAATAGCTGCATTCATCTTGGAAATCTTATCACGTACACTCTTATCCTCTATAGCAATGATAAGAGTATCTTGCTTGTTCATAGCACTTGGAGCATAAAGTCCTGCTTCGATGATTTCATCAATAAGAGCACGATCTACAGGCTTAGAGCTATATGCTCTGACACTGCGTCTGCTAGTCATATTCTCAATTACTTCGTTCATGTTTCCACCTCAACTTCTAAATAATACGATTTTTTCACATAGGCAAGAGAAAAAATAAGGACCCTGCTTTTTCGAGGGCCCATACATCTTAACTGAAAAGCTTTCCAATTATATTGAATACGCCTATAGACTGTAAGAAGAGAATGAACAGCAGTACTGGTGCTACAAATTTGATCATGATTACATATAGCCTCTTTCTTTTGAAGACTACATTGTTCTTCTCAATCTCATCTGTAATCCACTTAGGACCAACTATCCAGCCAATCAATACACAAGTTGAAATAGATACTATAGGCATCAATACGCTGTTAGAGATGTAATCTGCGATATCCAGAAGCTGTGCAACTGCGCCAGTTGGGAGTGTGACTTCGAAGTAGAATACGCTGTAGCCTAGACATATGATTACAGCAGCTGCTGTTGCAATAGCTGTAACTGTAATACAAGACTTCTTTCTCTCTGCTTTGAATACTTCCATGCAATTTGCAACAAGTGTTTCCAATATGGATACACAGCTAGTAAGTGCTGCGAATAGAACCATTATAAAGAAAAGCACTCCGATAATCTGGCCAATAAAGCCCATTGACTGGAAGATCTTTGGAAGAGAAACAAATATCAAGCTTGGACCTGCAGACATGCCATCCATACCATAGAATACATAAACAGCAGGAATGATCATCATACCAGCCAAGAAAGCTACCATAGTATCGAAGAACTCAATCTGGCCAAGAGAGGATGGAAGATTTACATCATCCTTAACATATGAGCCATATGTAATCATGATTCCCATAGCTACAGAAAGAGAATAGAAAAGCTGTCCCATTGCTGATAGAAGAACATCAAGGAAACCTGTCAGAGTCATGCCTTTAAATGATGGGATTATATAATGGTATAGCCCCTGAAGGCCTGTTCTTACTGTACCGTTGTCATCATGCTTTAAGAAAAGCGAGTAAATAGCAATAATGAAAATCAGCACAAATAGGCCTGGCATAATGTATTTAGATGACTTCTCAATGCCCTTCTCAACGCCATTGTAAACAATGAATGCAGTTGCTAAGAAGAAAATAAGCATATAGATAATAGAAGCAACAGGAGATGTAATGAACTCTGTGAAGTAATTACTCTCTGCAGCTGCATTGCCATGCCCGATAATATATGTAACCAAGTACTTGATAATCCAGCCTCCGATTACTGTGTAATATGTGATAATCAAAGCAGGGACAATGAATGCAAGGTATCCAACGAACTTCCATTTCTTAGAAATTGCTGCATACGCTTCAATAGGGCTTTTCTTTGTTCTTCTACCAATAGCAACATCTGTTGTGAGCAATGTAAAACCAAAAGTCAAAGCAAGAATAATATAGGTTACAAGGAATACTCCGCCGCCACCTTCAGCTGCAAGATATGGGAATCTCCAGATATTACCTAGTCCTACAGCACTACCTGCACTAGCCAAAACAAATCCAATCGAGCCTGAAAAAGTGCTCTTCTTTTCACTTACCATCTAACAACTCCAATAGATATGATTTTGACAGAGTTGAATAATAATTGCTAGAACTTTTTATCTTCTTTGCCCAATACCTTGTAGCATAGATAGTTATGTTAATAATTGTACCTTTTCTTCAGCTTTATCATAAATGTTATAGTAACAAATACAGCTGCGACTTCTGCTCCTATTATTGATAGCCAAACTCCATCTAAGCCAAAGAAGATAGGAAGAATAAGAACAAACAGCACCTGAAATACTAAAGTTCTAAGCACTGAGTTCAATGCAGATATCAAACCATTGTTCAAAGCAGTGAAGAATGAAGATCCAAATATCGAATAGCCAGAGAACAGGAAAGAGAATGAGAATATAGCAAATGCATGAGCAGTGATTTCCAATAGCTCTTCATCGTATCCTACGAAAACTCTTGAAAATGGACGTCCGAATATCTCACCAAACAAAAGCATCATAATAGATGAAGCTATGATTATCGATGTGCCTCGCTTTTTGAGGTTCTTCAGCTCGTCATAATGCTCTGCACCATAGTTGTAGCTGACAATTGGTGCACTGCCAACTGCGTAGCCAATGAATATTGACTGGAAAATCATGCCAACATACATTAGAACACCATATGCTGCTACTCCATTCTCACCTGAATATTTCAATAGCTGAATGTTGTAAAGCATGCTGACAAGCGACATAGATACATTGCTCAAGAATTCAGAGGAACCATTAGTAAGTGTCTTTAGGAGTGCTTTTCCATTGAAATGGAACTTAGTCAGTCTCAGTAAGCTTGTGTTCTTCCTACCAAAGTAAATAAGAGGAGCAAGTCCACCTACAATCTGGCTTATCACAGTTGCTGCAGCAGCACCGACTAATGCCCATTTGAAAATACCAACAAAAACAAAATCCAGAATGATATTTGCACTACCTGCTGCTACAGTCACTATAAGTCCTAGTCGAGGCTTCTCAGCTGTCGCAAACAAACACTGAAAGTGGAATTGAAGCACAAAAAAAGGAAGTGATAGTAAATTGATTCTGCAATATAAGACACTGTCAGATAAAAGCTGACCTTCAGCACCCATTAAAGCAGCAAGCCTCGGAGTCGCAACGAACGTGATAATTGCCAACAGAGCTCCAATGAGTGCAGAAACAACAATATTCTGAGTGAATACTTCATTGGCTTTATCGCGCCTTTTCTCACCAAGAAGGACTGCAATAAGCGCACTGCCACCTGTTCCGAATATAAACCCAACACAGCCTACAATCATCAAGACAGGCATTATGAAGTTAACAGCAGCAAAGGGAGTCTTCCCGGCATAGTTAGACACAAAGAAGCCATCAACTATGCTGTAAATAGAAGTGAATATCATCATCATTATTGATGGAAACGTGTATTTAATCAGACGCTTAGTATCAAAATGATCCGATAGTTTTATCATAACTCCCTCTCAATTAATCCTTTCAAATCCTTACCGAACTTCTCTGAAAGTTCTGTGTATTTATTAAATTCGTCTTCGCTCCAGATCTCATTCAAGAGCTTCTCTTCGAGCAAAAGCAGCTTCTTCGCTGTTTTATCAGCGAGTTCTTTACCCTTCTCGGTAAGCACAGCTTCTTTATTCTTTCCATTTACCATCTGAAGGTAGAGAATCCCCTCTTCTTCCAGTTTTCTTAAGGCAGAATTCACTGTTTGCTTACTGATGCATGAATAAAGCACGATATCTTTTAACGAGCATCTGTCTCCTTGAGAGCAGATAGCATACAAAATCGAATAAGCACTATTTGAAAGGCCATGCTTTGTTGCCACTTCATGATAAAGTGCCTCGATTTCACCGATTGCGCGTCGGTAACGCATTATTTTCTGATTATTCATAATAGTACGAAACAATACTATTATTGTACGATTTCATACTTTTTTCAAGTACCCTCAAGAACATATCACCTTCATATGCAAAAGAGAAGCTGCCAGATTGGCAGCCTCGAATCACGTAATTAGATATATTTCAAATACTTATCAGAATCCAAATATGAATGATAAATATGGCTGTATTTCAAAGCCTGTTATCTCTAAGCTTGAAACAGAAGAAGATGGACTCATTGATGATGTTTTCTCAACATATGAATAGAAAGTATATGCAACATCAGCGCCAAGACGCATGCCAAATGCGTTATTACGATCAAAGAAATTATAGAAATCTACCCCACCTACAACTTGAGATTCATATTTAGTTACTTTGACTTCTTCTGCGATTGTAGAACCATAATAACCAGGATAGTAGTTCCAATAGCTATATTGATAGTTGCAATTGACTCCGATTCCAAATCTGAACTCTAAGCCACATCCACCTCTAAAAGGAGCTCTGCCAATCAAACCAACCTTACAAAACAGTGGAGCATCAAGCTGATCCCATTTAATATCGCGGCCTTCATATGTTCCAATGACAGGAATGATTACACCTGCAGTAGTGAAAGCACCAATGTAATCATTGAAATAGACGTCAATATCACTTGCAGTAACAATGCTATGTACTTTTGTAACACCATCTGTCTTGTTTTTAAGCTGTCTATAATCACCTGCAAATCTAAGAGTCATAACAGTAGAAGGTAAACCATGACCTCCTGCATATACTGAATCAAAATCAACTGCAAAGAGAGATGCAGAGAACAAAAGCAAAAGCAACACAAGCGAAAGTAACTTTTTCATATAAACCTCTTTTAAAGATTTTAGCATAATGAAATAAAAATCCATTGTAAATTTTAAACTCTTGATCTGCAAACGGGGATGAAAAACTGCATTTAAGTGCATGAATCAAGGTTTTTGATCCCTATAACGCA
>CAKQJZ010000019.1 GCA_934247875.1 uncultured Spirochaetales bacterium | reverse complement strand
CTGCGTTATAGGGATCAAAAACCTTGATTCATGCACTTAAATGCAGTTTTTCATCCCCGTTTGCAGATCAAGAGTTTTATTATTTGTTTTTGAGAAATGCTCACGAAGTATAATCTCAACAGTTGCAGTTAGTGTTCTAGCTTCAGATTCTGCTTCTTCTTTAAGGAGGTTATACAGTTTCTCATCGATTTGTATACTAAGATTCTTCCAGGTGTTTTCACGTTTAGTTCTAGCCATTATTTCACCCTCATGAGATCTCTTTTTAAAGAGTCATATCTGTAGTTTACGATTTCTCCACATATGATTAGAGGAATAGTCTTTTCCAAAACATCCAAAGGTACGTGATACCATTCTGAAGCAACCTGAGTTTTTCCTTTGTTATGGACTTGAATTTGCTTTTGTTCAGAGGCAAAGAACCGATGCAAGAATGTTTCAAGTGCACGAGCATTGAGATTCTGACACTTCCACTGTTCCATGATTATTACAGGAGCGCATAAATATGTTGGCTTATTCGCAGCATTCTTGATTCTTTCTTCTACAGTAGTGCTAGTATAGCCAATTTTATATAGTTCTTTTCCAAATTGAGTCACAGTCTCATCATCTGAAGCAGAACGTAAGATATATATAATGCCTGTTTGAACATCTTCATTGCTTAACTCAAATTCTTTATTATCAATTTGAGGTGCTTTTACAGTACGTCCATTTTCAGTAGACATGATCTTCTGAAAGGTAGCAAAGAGCATATTGCTCTCAGTACCATTAGCAAAAATGACATGTATTCTCTTATCGATTCTGCCAAAAGAGGTTCTGACTTTTTCATATATTTCATCGATATAACAAAGTAGACCACCTGCGATATAGAAATTACCAACCTCTAAACCAGTTGCGGTAAAAGGAACAATCTGTCGAGCTTTTGATTCAATTTCTCTTTGGACTTTAATGAACATAGGCTCATATTGATTAAAGTTCTTCATTGGTTTTCGTTGTGCAACGAAGTCATTAGTCTTACGAGGCTTCTCGCTAGGCTTTGTTAACAATGAATTAGAAAAATCATAAATAGAGTTATTTCTTTCAAGTTTTGATAACAATTCATCAAGTAGGGGAGAGTTTAAAGGATTGTCATCATTGACAGTTTTTACGTCCTTCTTCATCGCCTTATGGCGTTTAGCAAGAATTCGCTCTGTTATATCTTGTGATTTTTCAGATGGTTCCCTGCCGTGAGTATCAATCCAGTCTTGAACTTCTTTCTCTTTCTGACTTGCTAGATTAGTCTCGACTCTTGGTTCAGCTTTTTTAGGTAAAGGAACTTTATCTATCAAACCTAAATAATCAGAGTTAAAGATTTCTAGTAAAAAATCTTTATCATTCATCTTTTAACTCCATTTTCTGTTGAGCCAAGTAATATAGCACTTCTCCAAGTCGTGCTTCATATGGATCAGCAGAAAAACGGTCTGGGATACGGCCATATTCTTCATTAAAAGCAATTACTTGAGGCCAATAGATTCTTATTTCGTTATCAGGGACAAATTGAATTCTATTCATTTGTTTATCAATAGCATCTTTAATGGTTGCTAAAGTTGCTTTATCTATAGATTTCGCAATTATTTGGTATGCCTTTTCGAAAGGGTTGATTGAGTCGATAAGGTTAATATCTAAATCTCTAATGTCGACAATCAATCCATCTGCAAATCTTAAAAGACGCATATCTGATTTTTTTCTTTCATCATCTATTTTCTCTGCATTAGACTTTACAGAGCCTAATACAAGTTGTGACACAACTTCCTGTCTGATTGCTTCTCGATCATGAGCAGAGAGATCTGGGTGCTTATCGAGGAGAATTTGCGGAATTATTCCTTTATTAATCAGTTTTGCAGGATTCTTTTTCATTATGACTTTTTGTACTTCAGGATTGGTCATAATTGAAGAGATTAAATCTGTCATTTCGTTATCAATGATATTTCTAGCTTTATCTGTTTCTGGTTGAAGTAGTTTTAGCTTTGGCAGCTTTGCCTTGTAATCCCATTTAGGAGCAAGAACCTGTTCCATAAGAAGAGAAGCTGTTACAGCCTTTAAAAGGTTGTTTACTGCTTCTACTGTATCAGATTCAGTAGAGTCAGGTTCTGCAATTACATTAGTAAAAGCAGCCTCAGTTTTGCCAGGATAATCACGAGTGCAACGACCGATGATCTGAACTATTTCAGTCAATGAACCACGATAACCAATAGTTAACATATGTTCACATGCAGGCCAGTCAAAGCCTTCCTTAGCAAGGTTCAGAGCAATGATAATATCTATTGCATCATGTTTATCTGCATTATCCCTGACATACTTTTCACGTTTAGCACGTTCTTTAGTATCATCTTCAACGAGGTCAACAACTTTAAGAAGCTTGCCGTTTTTTCCACGAACTAGGTATACGCCAGTATCTTCATCTTGGTCTTCAACATCGCCAATGATATCAAGAATTCTATCTACTTCATCGTACTTTTCTTTTGTTGATTCTCTTGAGTTTATGTTTGGGATATGAATGATTGTCTTCTTATCTAAATCAAGGTCTTTTTCTAAGACACTGAAATAAGTACCTGCATAGAAGTCATAAGAAAGGTTGATTGTCTTCAGATATTTATATGATGAAAGTTGTTCGTAGTATGTGTATGTAACACTAGTGAAACCTCGTTCAACTTCTGAATCTAGGACAGGAACACCATCTCCTCGGAAGTAAGACCCTGTCATAGCGAGGATATGAGCATCAGAATTTCTATAGATGTTAGAAATCAGATTACCAAGTCTGCTATTGTTGACATCAGCAGAAGTGTGATGGAATTCATCAATACAAAGGAAGCAGTTGTCAAAAGACTTATCATTATTAAGGTCATCATAAGCAAATCTTAATGTTGCATGGGTACATAGCAGGACCTTTGCTCCAGGATCTTTCAAAAAAGCACGGAATTTCGATACTTTTCCAGAGTCAGAACCACCGACACATAGATTATAGTTTTTGTCGACACACCAATCTCTAAAGAAACCACCAGAACGAAGATCTGTATTCTTGAATGAGGATGCAATAGTTTTCTCAGGAACTGCTATGATTACTTTCTTTAATCCTTGAAAGTAGAGTTTATCTAATGCGATATACATGCATGCACGAGATTTACCCGAAGCAGGAGGGGCTTTTAAAAGAATGTACTGTTCATTCCTTCTATCATAAACCTTGCGCTGCATAAGTCTCATGCCCTGGTTATCATGCTCAGGTATAGAGGTATTGTGTTCATATGTAATGTGAGCTATCTCTGGCATCAGTTATTCCCCTTTGTCATTAATTCATAACGTTTAAACAACTCAGCTAAACGCTCTTCATCATTTCTAAATCCATTCTTTGAATATAAGCTATCAACCAATAAATCATTAGCTTCATGTGCTGCTTTAAGATCATCAGGCATTGATTCTGGATTGTAAAGCTGTGCCATTGTACAGTCATAGTGATTCTCTCGAGCTTCTAAGATAGCCATCGCAGATTCTTCGAGTAGTTTTATTTGCTTATCTGTTAGTGCAATGAAAGGAAAAGTATTGTAACAAACGGTATTAGAATAGCTGTAATCTGTTTTTAATCTTCCAGAAACAGCACGCATCCAAGTCATGTGTATTGATGATATCAAGAAAGAAAATAGCCATAATGGAGCATTATAAGCAACAAAAGCACGATTAGTAACAACAATATTCGGAGGAAGAAATCCTAATGGAATGTATAATCGATTTTCAGAAGTAATGGCCGGAATAATAATAGAAGGGCTGGTGATATTAAACCTGTTTTCTGTTGGAGCCCAAGGCACTTGAGCCCATTGTTGTGTTGATTTTTTCTTGCTTGTCAATCTAAAAACTCTTACTGCATCAATACGTTTTTTTATAGGTGGTATTAATAATGCAGCAGATACCTCTAGGTCATCAACCCATAAACACCAGCGATCTTTTCCATTTATATATTCTTCTGCCCCCATAAGTTTTCTAATAAATTTTTTAGCTTCGGGATAATCTTTGATTATTTTTTGTTTTTCTTCTGTGGTTAGGATTAGATTTCCCCCATCTGCAAATTTAGCTCCGAAGTTGATTAATGGTAATCCGTGTAAAAATGGTGTTTTTCTTGGAGTCACTATATTAGTAAATCCTGGTATAAGATAAGGACCTATATTATTAACTTCTATACGTTGTTCTTTTGTGTAAATGTACTTTTCATTATCATATTTATTTTGTAATCCAATAATAGTGACAGAAACTCCTGCATTGTGAGAAGCATTATTCTTCCATTTGAAACTTTTATATGCAAATGCTATCTCAACATTGAGAGAGAAAATAACAGGCCATAGCGATACTTGCATGCCTTGAGTTATAGAGTTTGTAGTAACAAAAGCTAACTTAGTATTCTTATTTTGAGAAATATATTTTGTTCCTAACAAAAACCAGCAAGATATGTAGTCTTGAAACCCATTATTCGGAACAGTTTGAAGAATATGCTCTTTATCTTTTCTTTGTTCTTCAGTAAGTAAATACCCTCCTGCATATGGAGGATTACCACATAGGTATACAATATCATCCTTTTCGACAGGGCATACTTCATTCCAATCTAGTCTTAGAGCATTGCCACATATGATATGGCCTGATGTTGTTAGAGGTAGAGTCGGGTTTGCTTGTCCGAAGCGTTCTGTGCATTCCATGTTTATCTGATGCTGAGAGAGCCAAAGAGATAGACGAGCAATCTCACATGGGAAGTCATCAATTTCAATTCCATAGAAGTGATCAAGCTGGATATCTAAGAACATAAGCTCTTTATTGAAGAACAGCTCTATTGTTCTCATTTCAAGGTGACATAGTTCTTTGTAGGCAATGATTAGGAAGTTGCCAGAGCCACAAGCTGGGTCGAATATTTTAATCTTTGATAGTTTTGCTCTGAATGCTTTCAGTTTCTTGTCGCGTTCTATGCTTAATGGGAGTTCAGCAATTTTATCTAGTTCTGCAGTTAAGCCATCAAGGAATAATGGCTTCAAGACCTTCATGATATTAGTAACGCTTGTATAATGCTGTCCGAGGTGTCTTCTTTGTTCTGGGTCTATAACAGCTTGGAACATTGAACCGAAGATGTCAGGGTTGATTGCTGACCAGTCAAGAGCTCCTCCTTCGATTAGTTTCTTTCTTGATTCTTTAGTAAATCGAGGTGCGTCGTAATGGTCTCTGAATAGACCTCCATTAACATATGGAAAGTGCTTAAAACATGGATGGATATCGACCCGTTTGTTTTCTGGCATATCAAGAACATTGAAGAGTCTTGTTAAATAATCTCCAAGATCTTTTCCGTCTTCATTTGTATTGTTTATGACAGAGTCTATGAATTGGTTCTTTTGAGGGAAAATACCTGTATCATCAGCGAAGTAGCAGAATAGGATTCGTGTAAGGAACACATTAAGTGCTTTTGTATCCATTTCCTCATTGCTTTTAGCAATTGATTCATACAGATGTCTCATTTTTGCAGCTGCTTTAACATCTGCAGGGTTTTCGACTAAAGTTTCTGTTATCTCACGACCTGTCCAAGGGAGGAAGAACTCATAGCTATCAGGTAGTTCATCAAACGGTATATCTATACCTTTATCTGATGCCATGTCTTTGGCCATAAACCTATCAAAGTTATTGATAATAACAAATCTTTCTTTTGCATTTGCATGCTGGATAGCATCAAAATAAGCATGCTCCATGTTTACGTTTTGCCCTAGTTCTTTATAGAGCATTTTCTGTTTTACAGAATAATATCCATCTCTATCAGGACCTGAAGTCTCTAGCTTCTTATATGTTGCTTTTGGAAATGAATAAGCTTCCATGAAGTTCTTTAGGAATTCTTCTTTTGGTCCTGTTATAGCATCTGTCAAAAGGTATTCGATATCATCAATATTGATTGTTTTGCTTGCCATTTTATCCCCACTAATATGATATTACATCATTATTCTTTAATATTCATGAATTTTGAGTAAGCAACTCTATCATTGGATTCCAATGAGCTTCTAATGGTATATTAGCCTTTTATAAGGAAATACAAAAACAAAAAGGTCAAACTAGACAACTACCACATTCACACCCTTGCTTCTGAGTTTCTCTACTATTTCTTTGGGGGCTCCTGTGTCTGTGACGATTGTGTTGATGTCTTCAATAGGGAAGCATATGCAGAATGCTTTGCGTGAGAACTTGGTGCTGTCGATGATAACTATTGTTTCACGGGAATGCTTCATCATTAAGTGCTTTATGCTGCCTTCTTCGGGGATAGCTGAGTAGCCGCCTATATCTGGGTCTAGGCCTGTTACGCCGATGATGCATTTGTCGACGTAGTACTTCCTTATATGGGCTTCTGCGTCTGGGCCGATTGTCAGATGTGTGTCTTTTGCGACTTCTCCGCCTATTAAGATTGTATGATTGCTTTCATTTTCGATTAGAATTTGTGAAATATCGATTGCATTAGTTACAAAGAGCATATTCATCTTGTCTTTGAGGTATGAAGCAAGTATTTGTGTTGTGCTTCCTCCGTCAATGAATAGGCTTTCATTGTTTTTGATGAGTGAACATGTGAACTCTGCTATGCGTTCTTTTTGTTCTCTGTTTCTGTCGAGTCTATTAATAAGTGACGAAGTCTGCCATATCGATTTTTTTTGTTCGTTTCTTATTGCACCGCCGTGTGTTCTGAAGATTAAATTAGTTTTTTCAATCTCTATTAGGTCACGTCTTATTGTTGATTCTGTGGTGTTGAAGAGCTTAACAAGTTCTGATACTTCTACCTCTTTGTTGGCTGTAATGTAGTCGAGGATTTTCTTTCGTCTTTCTGCAATAACTGATCTATCTGACATGTTTCTTATGTTACTTTATTTCGTTTATAAAATAAAGAAAAATTCATAAATTTTGAATAATCTTCATAATTCATTCAAAAATATGAATGATTGTATTACTAATGCTTCATAAAAATGAAGTTTTCCTTTACTTCTCGAAAATGCCAATTTATAATGGATTCATAAACGGAGGAAATAATGAAACTTGTTTCTGCAAAAGAAATGCTTGATGCCGCTGAAAGAGGACATTATGCAGTCGGTCATTTCAATCTTAATAACATGGAGAGTGTTAGAGCTTTCCTTTTAGCTGCTGAAGAGGTTAAGTCACCAATTATCTTGGGTGTTTCTGGTGGAACTGCTAAATACATGGGTGGTTATAGAACTATCAGTGATATGGTTCAGGACTTCATGAACTTTCTAAACATTACAGTTCCTGTTGCACTCCATGTTGACCATGGTAAGTACAATGAAGCACTTGATGCTATTGAAAATGGTTTCTCTTCTGTTATGTTTGATGGCTCTTCATATCCTATTGCTGAGAATATCGAGAAGACTAGAGAAGTTGTCAGACTTGCGCACCTTAAAGGCATCAGCGTAGAAGCTGAAGTTGGCGGTATTGGCGGCGAAGAAGATGGTCACATCTCACGCGGCGAGTGCGCAGATCCAAAAGAGTGCAAGCTTATTGCTGATTTAGGTGTTGATTTCCTAGCTGCTGGCATTGGCAATATCCACGGAAAGTATCCAGCTGATTGGGAAGGTCTCCACTTTGATCTATTGAAGGAAATCAAGGCTGAGGTTGGCAATCTTCCTCTTGTTCTTCATGGTGGTTCTTGTATTCCTGATGATCAGATCAGAAAGGCTATCGACTTAGGTGTTAGCAAGATCAATGTAAACACTGAGTGTCAGATTGCTTTCACAGAAGCAACTCGTGCTTACTTTGAGCAGAACAAAGATAAGGAAAGCAAAGGCTTTACTCCTCGTGCTGTTCTGGCTCCTGGTCTTGAAGCTACAAAAGCAATGTGCATTAAGAAAATGAAGCTATTTGGAAGCGTTGGCAAAGCGTGAGGTAGTGTATGAGAGATATTGCTTTTTTGACTGAAAAAGCTCGTGTTCTTAGACTTGATGTTCTGGATATGATACTTAAGGCTGGTTCTGGTCATATCGGTGGTTCATATTCATGTACAGATCTGCTAGTTGCTCTTTTCTATGATGAGATGAAAGGAGAAGGGAGCGACAGAGATAAGTTCGTGCTTTCTAAGGGACATGCTAATGTCATTCTATATGCAATAATGTGTGATCTTGGTCTAATCGATAAGAAAGAGATGAGCACTCTAAGGCGTCTTGGAAGCCCGCTTCAGGGCCACCCTGATAGCTTGAAGTGCCCAGCGCTGGATTGCTCAACAGGTTCTTTGGGCCAAGGCTTGAGTGTTGCTGTTGGTATGGCACTCGGATTGAAAAAGCAAAACAAGAAAAACAAAGTCTATGTTGTAGTAGGAGACGGAGAGCTTGATGAGGGCATTTGCTGGGAAGCTTTTATGGCTGCTAATGCTTTCAAGCTCGATAACCTCACTATCATCATAGATAGAAACAGGCTTCAGCTTGGTTCTAAGACAGAGGATCTGATTCCTCTGGATAGCTTAGAAGATAAGATAAGGAGCTTTAACTTAAGTGTCGACTCTATCGATGGTCATGACTTTGATGCAATCTTCAAGGCTTTAGACCATAAAACAGAGGGCAAGTGTCATTGCATTATCGCTAATACTGTTAAGGGCAAGGGTGTTTCATTCATGGAGAACAATATCAAGTGGCATGGTGCACTTCCTAATGCAGAAGAAGCAGAGATGGCAAGAAAGGAACTAGGAGGAATCTAAATGGAAGAGAAAAAAGAAGCAACTAGATTTGGATTCTATGAAGGTTTAGTTGAGCTTGCCAAAGAAAAGAGCGATGTGTATGCAGTTGATGCTGACCTTGCTAAGACTACTGGTAGCTATGCGTTTTTGAAGGCTTTTCCAGAGCGTTATATAGATGTTGGCATTGCTGAACAGGATATGGTTGGCATTTCAGCTGGGCTTAGCAGAGTAGGGCTTGTTCCTTACTGTGCGTCTATGGCTGTCTTTGTTGCTGGCAGAGCTTTTGAGATTATCAGAAACTCTGTTTGCTATCCTGACTTGAATGTGAAGATCGTTGGTAGCCATGGTGGCATTACTGCTGCTGGAGACGGTGGCACACATCAGGCTATCGAGGATATTGCAATAATGAGAGCTCTTCCTAATATGGTAGTTCTCTCACCTTGTGATTCAAACCAGGCAAGAAAGATGGCTCGCATGATGTATGACCATAAAGGTCCTTGCTACATTCGCACTTCTCGTGAGCCTGTTGAGAATATTACTTCTCTAGACCATGAGATTGAACTTGGTAAGGCAGATGTGCTTGAAAAGGGTGAAGACCTGACTATTGTTGCAACTGGTATGATGAGTGTTCTCGCTCATAGAGCACTCTCAATTCTTAAGGAAGAAGAAATAAGTGCAACTTTGATTAATATTCATACAATCAAGCCTTTAGATAGCGGTGCTATCATTGAAAACGTTAGAAAAACTCATGGCAGAGTGCTCATTTGCGAAGAAGCCAACTATATTGGCGGCTTAACAGAAGCTGTTAGATCTGCGCTTGCTGAAGAGAATGATATCAAAGTGGATTCAGTTGCTATCTTTGATGAATTCGGCGAGTCGGGTCTTACTGGAGAACTCTTAGAAAAGTATGGAATTACTAAAGAGAACATTGCTAAGAAAGCAATGGAACTTGTTAAGAGGAATTAATGAAAAGATACGATGTTGTTGGAGTAGGTCATAGCTGCTTGGATAGAGTTTGCACAGTTGAAAACTATCCTAGAGAGGATGAGTCTACTCATATCACTAGCATAGATATCCAGGGCGGCGGTGCTGTAGCTACTGCGCTTGTTGCCCTCTCTAGGCTTGGTAAGAAGACAGCATTTATCGGGAATATTGGATCAGATTACGTTTCTGCAGAAATCAAGTCGCTCTTTGAATCAGATGGTGTTGATACTTCCTATATGGTTGAGAGAGAAGACTCTTTTGGGCTTGAGTCTTTTGTCATGGTGAATCCAGAGAACGGCAGCAGAACAAAGTTTCCAGAGCGTGATGTGAATCCTCCTCTTAAGTGGGATGGAAGACTGGAAGATGCAATTGCTTCAGCTTCAATTCTCCATTTGGATGGAACTAATTGGACTAATGCAATGAATGCAGCAAGAATTGCCCACGAAAGAGGAACACTTGTCTCATTGGATGGCTGCTCAATGCAGCTTGATAATGAGAAGAACAAGGCGCTCTCACGCCAGGCTGATATTCTCATCATGAATAAGAAATATCCGCTACGCGTTAGTGAGAAAGCCAGTTATGAAGAAGCGCTTTTAGAGATGAGCACATGGGGACCAAAGATTGTCATGTGCACTTTAGGAGAGAAAGGTTCGATGGCTGTGATTGACGGTAAGATCAGAACATTTGGCACTTTTACTCCTAAGTGTGTTGTAGACACAACAGGGTGTGGCGATGTGTTCCATGGATCGTTTCTTACAGCTTATCTAGATGGCATGGACACTGAAGATGCTATCTTGTTCGCTTCGGCTTCTTCTGCTCTCAAATGTGAAGAGAAGGGTGGAAGAAAGGGGATCAGAACCAAAGGAGAGGTTCTGGATTATTTAGGGAAGAACTGCATTAAGCAGTAAAAAAAGGAGAATAAAGTATGAAAAAGGCATTAAGTATTGCGCTTATAGCTCTCGTTGTTCTTACTTCTGTTTTTGCTCAGGGAGCAGCAGAAAAGAAAGAGTCTTCAGGTCCTTCTGGAGAACTGATTCTTTATACAACAGTTAAAGATGCACACTACGATTTAACAATTGGAAAGTTCAACGAACTATATCCAAATATTAAGGTTTACTCTACTTATGGTGGTGCTGGAGACTGCAAGGCAAGAATCCTCGCTGAATCAGCTAACCCTCAGGCAGACGCAATGTTTGGTGGCCTCCAGTATGCTGACCTCGCTGCATATGGCGACTACTTTGAGACATATGTAAGCAAGAACGATGATAAGATGCAGGAAGGCTACCACAACACATCTGGTAAGCTTACATTCCACGATATCCAGATTCCTTGCTTGATTGTTAACAACGAGCTTGAGAAGAAGGTTGGCGTTAAGATTACTGGCTGGAATTCTCTTCTTGATCCAAAACTATATGGTAAGGTTGTAACAGCTAACCCAACAGCTTCTTCATCTGCTTGGAATAACCTTCAGTGCTTGCTCACAGACTTTGGTGGCTGGGACAGCGACGCAGCTTGGGATTACATCGCAGCTCTTATGCAGAATGGTCTTGTAATGGTTTCTTCTTCATCTGTTCCTGCTAAGTCAACATTCGCAGGTGAGTATGTTGTAGGTCTTACATATGAGCCACAGGTTGTTAAGATGATTGATGGCGGCGATACAGCAGCTCACATGGTATTCTGGGAAGAAGGCGTAACAAGTGTTGGTTTCGCATCTGCAATCATCAAGGGCGCTAAGAACCTTGAGAACGCAAAGCTCTTCATGGACTTCTTGCAGTCAGACGCTGGTCAGCAGACATATCTTGATGCAGCAGCTCGTCCTGCTACAACTGTTGCTCTAGAGGGTGGTAGCCCAACTATGGTTGACCTCAAGACAATCAACGTTAAGGTTGCTGATACTGAGGCTCTTGCTAATCATAAGGCTGAAATCTGCGACAAGTGGAATTCTTACTGGGCAAAGTACGGAAAGAACTAAGCTAATGTATATGTGGTGGCCACGCGCCACCACACTTCATCTCTGACACTAATTATTAAAGCTATGAATGTTAAAATATCTATTAATCATGCATTAAAAAAGTATGGTGACTTTGTTGCCATCCCTGATCTTTCACTTGAAATCAAGCCAGGAGAGTTCTTTACTCTTCTAGGTCCATCTGGTTGTGGCAAAACAACACTGCTTAGAATGATTGCTGGATTCAACTCTATTGAAGGTGGTGATTTCTACTTCGGGGAAAAGAGAATAAATGACCTTGATCCAGCTAAAAGAAATATTGGTATGGTTTTCCAGAACTATGCTATTTTCCCACACTTAACTGTTAGAAAAAACGTAGCCTTTGGCCTTCAGAATAGAAAACTTTCAAAAGAGGAAATCAATGAGCGCACAGAGAAGTTCATGGGTCTCATGAAAATCGATCAGTACGCTGATAGACTTCCTGAGAAGCTATCTGGCGGTCAGCAGCAGCGTGTAGCTCTTGCGCGTGCGCTTGCTATTGAGCCTGATGTGCTTTTGATGGATGAACCTCTATCTAACCTGGATGCGAAGCTAAGAGTTGAGATGAGAACAGTTATCAAGGAAATCCAGAATAGACTTGGAATCACAACTGTTTATGTAACTCATGACCAGGAAGAGGCTATGGCTATCTCTGATAGAATCGCAGTAATGAGCCAAGGCGTTATTCAGCAGATTGGAACTCCAAAGACACTGTATCAGCGCCCTGTCAATTCATTTGTTGCGACCTTCATTGGCAGATCAAATATTCTTCCTGCTACTATCAAAGTCAAAGGTGGTGAAACTTTTGTTTCATTCCCTGAAGGCTATGATGTCAAGATGGATAACCTTGTTAACGCTAAAGACGGAGATAAAGTTAAAGTATCTGTACGCCCAGAGGAACTATATATCTCAGGCGTTGGTCCAAAGAATGGTGAGAACTATCTCTCAGGAAAGGTTCTCTATAGCACATTCTTAGGTCTTAATACTCACTATATCGTAGAGCTCTCTGATGGTATGAGAACTGAGATCATTCAGGAATCTCAGATTGATGACATCATCAAGAACGGAACAGAAATTAAGCTTTCGCTTAAAGCTGAGAAGATCAACGTCTTCACAGAGGATGGACAATCTAGTCTCATCAAGGGTGCTGGCAAATGAAAAGAAAGATGAAGTTTGATTTCTGGGTGATCATAAGCTTAGTAATCCTCGGCCTCTATCTTCTATTCATGGTTTATCCACTGTATAAGATTGCTCGTCAGTCAGTTCATGATGAAGCCACTGGTGAGTTTACGCTGAGATACTTTATCAAGTTCTTTGGTCAGCCATACTATTTCAGGACGCTTATAAATAGCTTCAAAGTAGCTATTTGTACTTGTGTGTTCTCTTTGATAATCGGAATACCTCTGGCTTATCTATACAATATGTATGAAATCGGAGGCAGAAAGACACTCCAGATGCTTATTGTGCTTTCTTCTATGTCTGCACCATTCATCGGTGCATACGCATGGGTAAAGCTGCTTGGCCGCGCAGGTGTCATAACGAAGTTCTTCAGTGCCACGCTTGGCATTACAATACCTGATATCTATGGTTTTAATGGAATAGTACTGGTTCTTTCTCTAAAGCTATTTCCTCTGGTATTCTTGTATGTATCAGGTGCAATGAAGAATGTCGACAATTCACTCCTTGAAGCATCTGCTAACATGGGCGTATCTGGTTTGAAGCGATTCTTCACAGTTGTACTTCCTCTTTGCATGCCTTCAATTCTTGCTGCAACATTGATGGTATTCATGAGAGCTATCGCAGACTTCGGTACTCCTTTGATGATTGGTGAAGGTTATACAACGTTCCCTGTAATCATCTATAACGAGTATGTAGGTGAAGTTGGTACTAACCACAACTTTGCAGCTGCAATAAGCGTTGTTGCTATCTTCATTACTCTGTTCTTCTTCTTGATCCAGACTTATCTGACAAGAAAGAACAGCTTCTCAATGAGTGCTATGCACCACATCGAGAGAAAGAAAGCAAAGCCAGTGCAGGGTTTCTTCATTCACTTGTATGCTTATCTGGTAGTATTCATTGCTCTGCTTCCTCAGGTATATCTGATTTATCTTTCATTCAGAAAGACAAACAAAGGCGGCGAAGTATTCTTAGATGGATATTCACTGGATAGCTATAGATATGTATTTGACAGAATGGGCAATACAATCTGGAACACAGTCAGAATATGCGGTATGGCATTGATACTGATCATTGTTATTGCAGTTCTTGTTGCTTACTTAACTGTAAGAAGAAGGAACTTCATCAACTCATGTATCGATACACTCTCAATGGTTCCATACATCATTCCTGGCGCTGTAGTAGGTATTTCTCTTATTCTTGCATTCAATAACCCATACATTCCTCTTGTTGGTACTGTAGCAATCATGGTTATCTCAATGTGCATAAGAAGAATCCCTTATACAATCAGATCTAGTGTTGCAATACTTTCTCAGATTCCATTGAGTATCGATGAAGCTGCAGAGTCTCTAGGCGCTAGTAAGCTTAAGACTCTAGTAAAAGTAACGCTTCCAATGATGTTCAGCGGTGTTTTTGCAGGAGCAATCATGAGCTGGGTCACTCTTATCACAGAGCTCTCATCTTCTATTCTCCTATACTCCTTCAGAACACAGACTTTGAACGTTGCGGTATATAAGGCTGTTTCAAATGGAACAGATGGACGAGCATGTGCTCTCGCTTCAATTGTAACTGTCTTCACTGTTGTTTCTCTGTTGATTTTCAACAAGGTCTCAAAAGACGGCGAAATCATGGTGTGATAAACTCCCACATCTTCTCATGAAGCTGTTTCATATCCCCTTGGGACAGCTTCTTTTCCTTTTTGTGTTTAGAGCTACTTGGATAAAACTGAGTAGCTCATTTCTTCACTCACGCACTGTAATATAGTTGTTTAGAGCTTCTGGGTTTATCTGGAATGCTTTGCTTTATCAGCCCTTTTTCAATTAAAGGCCTTATCTTTGTCTGCATTGCATATGAGATAGATGATATGCCTAAAAAATCACAGAGCTCTTTTCTTGTCCTTGGTGTTTTGCAAAACACTAATAATTTATCTGTTTCATCATTCTTGTTATCATTTTTTTCTTCTTTTACAGGATCCCTATAAAACTTGACGATAAAGAAATTTCTTTCATCTATGAATTCAGGTTCTCGCAAGTTGTATTTTTTCATTTCATTCTTGATAGTTGGTATTCCTGAATAACGATTTTCTGTTATTCCTAAAATCTCTAAAGTGGTTGCAATCACTGGATTTCTAGTATATGGATGAATTTTTCCAAGCTGATTTGCTTTTATTCTCCCATATATTCCACCAGGATTAATAATTTCCATTCGATCGTCATACATCACAATCTGGATGGGGGCTCCTTCTGTATGAATACTGTAGTCTCTATGAACTAGAGCATTGAGAATGGCTTCTCTGATTGCAAGAATTGGATAATCTTGTCGATCCTCTCTTTCTCCTGTCTCTGTGTTGACGATTGTTTTCGTTCGCATGTTTTTTCGGACGAATTGTATTGCATTATTAAGCATATCTGGAATATTTCCCTCTATTCTCTCATTGTCAAGAAATCGCTCTTTATTAATGCCCATATCTCCCATTTCTGTTCCAGGTACAACAACTGCAGTTATGCATAGTTGTGGGAAAAAAACTTGAGGATATAGAGAGAATAACAAGACCGAACATAGAGTTAATTTGCCTTTGTGTTTTAAATTCATTAGTTCATAGATGTTTTCGTTCTCTAACGTTGCTAGATTAGGCTTTCCCTTTTTTAATTTTTCTAAATATGTTTGTAATAATTCTTGGCTTAAAGCTGCAAAAGTGGCATTTTCTATTTCTCTGATATCATCTCTGTTCTTTTTTCTGAAGGCTTCATAGCTATATACTTCATATTCAGTCATTGGTTCATCACTATCCCCAATTCTTGTATATGAGCCTTTTAATCTGCCCTGTCCTTTGTAGTGGCATGGTCTATCGACTAGGTCAAGACCTGGAATTTCTGCTGAGACAAAGAATTTGTTATCTTTTTTTGCAACCGTCAGCAGCGGACGTACTACAGGGTCCATTTGTAAGCATTGTTCGTTGATTTTCTTTTGAATATCATGTGGGTCATATACTCCAACTTCTTTATAGCCACTCTCCTCATCTATTCCAAAGACGATTACACCTCCATCGTCTTGGTTTGAGAAACTTGATAGTGTGTCATATAGACGTTTAGGGCATCCGTTTGATGCATTTTTTAATTCGAGAGTTTGTGTTTCACACTTCATTTCTTGAATTGTTTTGAGTTTCTCTAATAATTCTTCAGATGTCATTTGAGTTACTCCTTATTTATTTGAGATAATAACATGATTTTTGAGTTTTTTCAAAGAAACTAAAATAGAAACTCAAATATTTGATGTAAAATTTGAGATAGTTGTAATTGTTTTGCTTTGTTAAATTGATGTTTTATCACTTATTTGAGTATTTCTATACGACAGAAAGAAATTAATAATTTTGAGTTGGTTCTTTTTATTCAATTTTTGGGCTATACTGTCATTATGGCGAATTATGACGATAATGCGATAAAATCTCTTTCTTCTATTGATCATATCAGGACTCGTCCTGGAATGTATATTGGTAGATTAGGCAATGGCAGCCATCCAGATGATGGTATATACATTCTGCTTAAAGAGGTTATAGATAATGCT
Organism: uncultured Spirochaetales bacterium; assembly: GCA_934247875.1. Lineage (GTDB taxonomy): Bacteria > Spirochaetota > Spirochaetia > Sphaerochaetales > Sphaerochaetaceae > Ornithospirochaeta. Next base: position 10,328 of record CAKQJZ010000019.1, on the reverse strand, counting down.
ATTGATGAATTCATGTCAGGCTATGGCTCTAGAATCAATGTTACTGTATTGAATAATGAAGTAACTGTCAGAGACTTTGGTCGTGGTATTCCACTTAATAAGGTTGTTGAGTGTGTTTCTGTAATCAATACTGGTGCTAAGTATGATAATGAAATCTTCAAGTACTCTGTAGGCTTAAATGGTGTTGGTACTAAAGCTGTCAATGCGCTCTCAAAGCACTTCTTAGTCAAGAGCTTCAGAGATGGCGCTTTCATGCTTGCTGAGTTTGAGTGTGGACAGCTTGTAAGAAAGAGCAAAGGCAAGTGCTCTGAGCCTGATGGCACTTATGTAGAGTTTACGCCAGATGATTCTCCGACGATCTTTCCTAACTATTCTTATAACCTTGATTTCGTTGAATCTAGACTCTGGAACTATGCATACCTCAATAAAGGTCTGACTATTGATTTCAATAAGAAGATCATCAAAAGCCCTAATGGGCTTATGGATCTTGTCCATAAGATTCTTGGAGAAGATGGATTATATCCTCTGATCCAATTCAAGAATGAGCATCTTGAGTTTGCTTTCACTCATACCAATGGGTATGGTGAGAGCTACCATAGCTATGTCAACGGTCAGTACACAAGTGATGGTGGTACTCATGAAGCAGCCTTCAAAGAGGGTGTTCTGAAGGGTGTCAATGAATACTTCAAAAAGACTTGGGCAGCTCCAGAGATCAGAGATGGCATTGTTGCTACTGTTGCTATCAAGATCTCTAATCCTGTCTTTGAAAGCCAGACAAAGAACAAGCTTGGAAACACAGATGTCAGAAGCTGGATAGTTCAAGAGGTTAAAGAGGGCGTTATCGATGCCCTTATGAAGAATAAAGATATTGCAACTGGTCTTCAGGAGAAGATTCAATCCAATGAGAAGGTCCATAAAGAAGAAGCTGCAGTAAGAAATGGTGCTAAAGAGAAAGCTAAGAAGGTCTCTGTTAATATTCCTAAGCTCAGAGAGTGCAAATACCATCTGAACAATGCTCCTGCAGCGCACAGAGAAGAGGGCGAGAACTCAATGCTGTTCCTGACAGAGGGAGACTCTGCAGCAGGGCCTATAGCTAAAGCGCGCGACTCTTCGTACCAAGCTGTCTTCGCACTTCGCGGTAAGCCTAAGAATGTGCAGGGCCTTAATAGGACAGAGATCTACAAGAATGAAGAGCTCTACAATATCATGGTTGCACTTGGCATTGAAGATAGCATGGAAGACCTGAGATTCGGCAAAGTCGTTATCGCAACTGATGCCGATGTTGATGGGTTCCATATCAGGATGCTTTTGATGACTTATTTCTTCTCATACTTTGAAGAGATCATCACTTCTGGTCGTCTCTTTATTCTTGAGACTCCGCTTTTCAGAGTCAGAAACAAGAAAGAGACTCTCTATTGCTATAGCGAGAAAGAGAGAGATGAGGCTGTCAAGAAGATAAAGAATGCTGAGATTACCAGGTTCAAAGGTCTTGGTGAGATCAGTGATAACGAATTTGGTGCATTCATTGGAAAGGATATAAGACTTGTGCCTGTTACTATCAACAGCATGAAGGAGATTAGAGAAGAGATGCAGTTCTATATGGGTGACAATACACCTCAGAGAAGAGATTTCATCATGGAGAACTTACTGTAATGGCACAAGCTGAGAAATTATATGAAAACTACTTTCTAGAGTATGCATCTTACGTAATCAGAGATAGAGCTATCCCTGATTTGATTGATGGCTTCAAGCCTGTTCAGAGAAGAATCCTCCACTCAATGATCCAGACAGATGATGGCAGATTCAATAAAGTTGCTGGCGTTGTCGGTAACGTAATGAAATACCATCCGCATGGTGATGCATCTATTTATGAAGCGCTTGTTAATCTGACTAATGCAGGCTTATTCATTGAAGGGCAGGGTAACTATGGTAACTTCCTGACAGGTGATGGTGCAGCTGCTCCTCGATATATCGAGTGCAGACTTAAGCCTCTTGCTAAGAAGGTATTATATAACCCAGAGATTACTGAGTATGTCGATTCATATGATGGCAGAAACCAGGAGCCTGTAGTATTCCAGGCTAAGATTCCTGTCGTAGCTATTCAAGGCACTAGCGGCATCGCAGTTGGCATGGCTACTAAGATTCTCCCTCATAATGCTTTTGAAGTAATCGAAGCTGAGAAGAAGGCACTACGCGGTGAGATAGTCCCTGTTTATCCAGACTTCCCAGGTGGAGGCATGATAGATGTCTCTGAATATGAAGATGGAAAGGGCAAGATCACAGTAAGAGCTAAGTTCAATACATCAGACCCTAAGAAGCTTGTGATTGAAGAGCTTCCTTTTGAAGTCACAAGCTCTGCGCTTATCGAGTCTATTGAGAAAGCTAATAAGAATGGTCAGCTTAAGATTGCATCTATCAATGACCTGACTTCTCAGAAGGCGAATATAGAGATCAACTGGCAGCGTGGCACATATACAGAAGATATGGTCGATGTGCTCTATGCAACTACAGATTGCCAGAAGAAAATCAGCGTAAATCCTCTCGTTATTGTCGATAATCTTCCTAAAGTTGTCGGAATAACTGAGATGATAGATTTCCATGCTAAGCATCTTGTTGAAGTTCTGACTAAAGAGCTCAATGTTGAGCTCTCTCATCTATATGAGCGTCTTAAAGCAAGGAAGCTTGAGAGAATATTCATTGAAGAGCGAATATATAAGAAAATTGAGAATAAGACAAGCCAGGAAGCTGTCAACAAGGCTATCAAGCAGGGCTTTGTGCCATTTATGGATGAGCTAGATAATGTGCCTCTCTCAGATGACGACCTTGAGTTCTTGCTTAAGATTCCTATTCGCAGAATCTCTCTTTTCGATATCGAGAAGAACAAGAAGGATATTGCAGATATCAACAAAGATATTGAAGCTTGCAAATACAATCTTGATCATATCATTGACTACGCAACAGATTACCTTACAGAGCTTGAAGGCATGCTCGATAAAGATGAGCATATGAGGCGCACTGTAATCACATCTATTGATGTTGTTACAGCTAAGGATGTTGCTGTGCGCAATATGGACCTCAGATATGACCCTGAAAGTGGTTATATGGGTACTGCTATCAAGAGCGGAGAGCCTCTCTTGAAGGTCTCATCATTCGATAAAGTCTTCTACATGAAGAACAATGGAGAGTATAGAGTTGTCTCTGCCCTAGATAAGATCTTTGTAGGCAAAGAGGGCATATTCTACATCAACTATGGTGAGAAGGACCTGATTTCAAAAGAAATCTTCACTGTCATATATCGCGATAAGGTAAATGATAAGAAAATCTATATGATAAAGCGCTTCCAGATTTCTGCTTTCTCTTATGACAAATCTTATTACGCTGTAACTGGCGATAAAGCGAAGATCATGAAGATGTCGCTCTATCCATATGCGAGGATCTTTGTGAAGTATAAGACAGGACTTGGCTATAAGATTCTTGAAGAAGAGTTCAAGTTCGCAGATTTCCGCGTAACTAAGACTCCTGCAGGCAGAGGCAATCAGCTTGTAACTAAAGAGCTTCAGAGTCTATCAATCAGACAGACTAAAGACACTAAGACTAGTGAAGAGTCTCTTCCGTCTCTATTCGATGGAGTTAATGATGGTAAGTAAAGATAGGATTCTCTATGAAGACAATCACTTGATTGTCATCAACAAGAAAGTAGGGGAGCTTGTTCAGGGCGATGCTACTGGAGACAGAACTCTTGCAGATGATGTCAAAGAGTATCTGAAAGTCACATACAATAAGCCTGGGAATGTCTACCTTGGCATTCCTCATCGCCTCGATAGACCAACTTCTGGCATTGTCATCTATGCAAAGACAGAGAAGGCGCTTATACGTCTCAATGAGATGTTCAAAGGAAGCGGCGTCAAGAAGACTTACTGGGCTATTGTCGATAATCTTCCAGATAAGAAAGAAGCACGTCTTGTTCACTATATAATCAGGAACAGCGAGAACAATAAGAGCATCGCATACTCAATTGAGAAGAAGGGCTCTAAAGTTGCGAAGCTTGATTACCGCCTAATCGCATCAGGAGACAAGTACCATCTGCTTGAGATAGATCTCCATACTGGCAGACACCATCAGATCAGGGCACAGCTTGCAGCTATCGGACTGCATATAAAAGGGGATCTGAAGTATGGCGCAGCTCGTTCAAACCCAGATGGTGGCATATCTCTTCATGCAAGAAAAGTTGTATTCATACACCCTGTAAAAAAAGAGGAGATTACAATAATTGCACCTCCTCCAAAAGATTCGCTCTGGGATTACTTTATGAGCGAGCTAGATTGTAAATAGCAATCATATCATCAATGCCAAGTGCTTTGATGTTTCCAACTGTACGCTTGCCGAAGAATGAACAGCTCTCGGCAAGTTTTCTTACATCCTCATCATCTGGTTCTACGCCAAGCTCTTTAAGGTTAGTAGGCATATTGATTGATCTGAAGTATTCATCCATATGCTCTATAGCATTAAGTGCATCTTTCTCATCGTCTCCTGTACTCTTTAGATCAAATACTTTCTTTCCAAGAGTGATGAAGCGCTCATAGTTTGCATCCATTACATAACGCGCCCAGCTAGACCAGATAGCAGCAAGCCCTGCGCCGTGCGCAACGTCATATAGTCCAGATAGCTCATGCTCCAGCTGATGGCAAGCCCAGTCGCCTCTGTTTGCGTTTCCGACGTTCATCAGATCATTATGTGAAAGAGAGGATGCCCACATAAGTGACGCTCTTGCGCTGTAGTCAGTAGGATTTTCCAGTGCAATCTTTCCGCTTCTCATTACTTCCTTGATAAGTGAAAGAGAGAGGTCATCTGTAATAGCAAGTGTCTCTCCATTATGGAAGAAGCGCTCAAGTGTATGCATCATGATGTCTACTGTTCCTGAGCTTGTCTGGTATGGGGAGACTGTATATGTTAGCTCTGGGTTCATAAGAGAGAATAGTGGTCTGCAATAGTTTGTGTTGACTCCTCTCTTGAGGCCCTCTTCTTCATTGGTGATTACTGAGCTTGAGCTCATCTCTGAGCCAGTTGCTGAGAGTGTGAGTATAGTTGCAATAGGGATAGAGCCCTGAGGCTTTCGCTTAAATGAATAGAAATCCCAAGGATCTCCTCCATTGAATGCTCCGTAGCCAATAGCTTTAGCGCTGTCGATTACTGAGCCGCCGCCGATAGCAAGGACAGCTTTGAGATTATTTTCCCTGCATAGCTCAACGCCCTTTCTTACTAGTGTGATTCTTGGGTTAGGCTGTACGCCGCCAAGCTCAATAAATGTTATGTCATGCTCTTTGAGTGTCTTCTCAACACGCTCTAAGAGTCCGCTTCTCTTAACAGAGCCAGAGCCGAAATGAACAAGGACTCTATCAAGTTCTGCTTCTTTTAAAAGTCTGCCAGCTTCAAGTTCTGCACCTTTTCCGAAATATACATGTGTTGGTGTGTAATACTCACTTAGCGCCATTTTGCTTATCCTCCAATATTATTGCTTTACCTGTCTTTCCATTAGCTTTGATAATCAGATTATCTTTAGCTCTTACATGGATGAAGTGCTTAGTCTCTTCAACTACTTCCAGATTCCTGAGCTTATCATAACAGAAAGTACCATCATTGAAAGCTGGATTTACTGTTAAGTATAAACAGCCAAGGCTTGTCATATTCTGGAAGAAATGAGTGCCTTCACTTGGTTCTACCTGGAATTCTTTGAGCCCCATCTCAACAATTACATGAGCTTTGGAAATCTGAGACCAAGTACATGGAATGCCTAGCCAAGGATCTGAAGAGCCTAGACGACCTGTAGCTATCAAGACATATAGCGACAACGCTGATTTATTGATTGCTTCAAGCTCAAGAGCCATCTCTCTCATTTCTTTTGGATCGAATGTCTCAGGCTTGATTGAGACAATATCTCTGATCTCTTCAGCAAAGCCATTGCCCATGACTTTATTGGATGAGACTATAGCATTCTCTCTCTCTTCGTCTGTTATTGTGATATCCAAGAACTGAGAAGAACCAGAGATTGGTCTGATTTGGAGTATTGAGAAATCTGGCTTCTTCTCAGGATCTCTTTCGATATTTACAGCAAACTCAATCTCTACAGGTTCATTCATAGAAGCAGAGCCCAGCTTCAATACATCGTCTACTATTCTCGCTAGTGGAAGCGTATCATATTTAAGCACGCCATTGAATGTAATGAGCTTATAGCCCTCTGCTCTTATAGACTCTGTAAGCATACCTGTATCTTTGTCTATTGTAGATGCTATGCCTCTCATTGATTTAGGGTATTCAGCTGCCCACTCAATAGGAAGAGAAACCAAGTTGTCTGTATCAGAGAGCGGCTTGAATGGTTTTGAAGTATCAAGTGCGTAGAAAGTCTTCTGGTCTGAGCCTTCGCTTGAAGAGAGTGTATTGCATGGCTTACGAGGCTTCGCAGGGCAGAAGCGGAACGCTGTGCCTTCGTCTACTATTATCTTGCCAAAGCCAAATGAAAGCATTCCAACTCCATCTTCAGTTTTCATTCCAGATGTTGGATAGTAGTTTAAGCTTCTTGCAACTCCAGATATATTCGGAAACCACATCTCACCATGTGCACTGCCTGTGACTTGCTGTATTATTACAGCCATCTTCTCTTCTTCAAGAGAGTGGCCTGTCCTTCTCATGTACTCCTGTGCACAGTCAGAGTAGGTGCTTGCCCATACAGTCTTTATAGCAGCTTCAAGCTCTGCTTTGCGTTTCTCATCGTCTCCGTTGTTAGGGATCATGCAAGTGTTGTAGACACCTGCAAATGGCTGGAAGTGGCTATCTTCCAAGAGAGATGAAGATCTTACAGAGATAGGTACTTTGATGATTTTCAGTATGCACTCAATATCCTCTTCAAGCTCTTCAGGAAGCTTGGAGTCTAAGAACAGTGCCAAGATATCATTATCGCTTTTATCACAGAACTCTAAGCCTTCAAGCTTATTGAGGCGCAGGAACTTATCAAAGAGCTCTGTGGTTATTACTACAGTGCGAGGGATGGAGAGATATACTTCAGGGTATTTGTTCTGGATCTCATTAGCTTTCATCTCCATAGCAACGAAAGCCAGCCCTCTGCCTTTTCCTCCTAAGCTGCCTTTGCCTATTCTTGAGAAGAATAGAGTCTCGTCATAGTTCGCTCTTGAGAACTCAGCTATAGAGCCTCTGGTACGCTCTGCGCGGTATGAGCGGATCATAGTGAATAGAAGCTTTCTGGCCTCTTCTGGCGTGTCATAGTTAGCTAGCTTTATAGGCTTTATAAGCGACGCAAGGCGATACATCGACTGGCTTCTGAGCCACTTAGAGAAGTCATTTCTCTGGCTATGATATACAAAAGAATCGATAGGTATAGTCTCTAGTGCTTTCTGCAGCTCCTTCATTGTCTTTGCACTTGCAATGACTTCGCCGCTCTTTGGATCTTTGAATAAGAAAGGTCCGAAGTTGTACTCTTTGACGAAGTGCTCTTCAAGCTCTAAGAGCATTGTGTCTGAGCCTTTCCAGATGAAATCTGCACCAAGTGCACGTGCAGGAATCTCATGCTTTTTATCTGTTGATTGAACTAGGATAGGAATCTCAGGTGTGTGAGTATGAACATAGGATGCAAGCTTCAATCCTGCTTCTTCTCGTCCAAAAGGAGCAGGGAAAGATACATCTGTAATTACTCCTAAGAGGTTCTCTTTGTAGTCGTTATATAGCTCTATAGCTTCATCATAAGTGCGCGCTAGCACTACTTTAGGGCGTCCACGCATCTTGAGCATCTTGCCCCATTCATTGAGCGCTTCAAGGATAGAAATCCTAGTCTGATGGATAAGTGCTTTATACATCTGAGGAAGATATGTTGATATGAACCTGACAGAGTCTTCGACAAAGATGATTACTTGAACATCTGCCTCATCTGTGTCGTGGTCGATGTTCATCTTATCTTCAACTAGCTTGATCATTGCAAGGAAGATATCTGGGTTTCCTTGCCAATAGAAGAGGTAGTCTATATATGGGCAGTTCTCGCCTTTGAGTTCTCTGACCTTTCTATGGTCAGGGGAAGGGGAAAGTGCGATGACTGGCATATCTTTATGAATATCCTTAACTGCCTTTGCAAGTCCTTCAACTCTGTCTGTGCCTAAATCAAGCATAGTTATTACTAAGTCATATTTGAATGTCTCTAAAAGCTGAAGCGCTTGCTCTTCGCTGTTTGTATGAGTGATTTTAGGAGGAGTTGAAAGTCCGAGTTCTGTGTATTCCTTATAAAGCTCTTCTTCGACTCTTCCATCCTCTTCGAGCATGAATCTATCATAGTCAGAGCAAATCAGAAGGACTGTATATACATGACGAAGCATCAGGTTCTGGAACGGAAGCCAGGTAGAATCTAATAGGTACATTTCAGCCTCGTTTTCTTATTAGCCAAAGCACAAGCGTAATGATGCCGCTAGCTAAGCTGATGTAGCCAAGAGATGTCAAGACAACATCTGGAACTGCAACTACGATAATCAGCGAAAAAAGCACTACTAATGAGATTGCAAAAATAGCTAAGAAGATTTTTGTAAGAATAGAAAGAATATTCATAATCTAATTATAGTTCTTTGGATATTACTGAGCAATGAAATGATACTCCATAATTTGGACTTCCGAATATTTCACTATAGTGAATTTTTTGTAATGAAAGTTTAGGTAACGGTCAGTAAAGGCTTTTAAAATTTATGTAAAGATTTATTTGACGGTTTTTACAAGTGGTACTAATCTATAAATGCAAAAGGAGTTAAGTATGTACGATCTTGACACATTCATGGCAGAGCTTGAAAGAAAAAATCCTGCTGAACCAGAATTTATTCAGGCTGCTCGCGAAGTCGTTGCTTCTGTAATTGACGTTGTTAACGAGAACCCACTTTATCTGAAAAATAAGATTCTCGATAGAATCACAGAACCAGATAGAGTTATTTCATTTAAAGTAGAATGGGAAGATGATGAGGGCAATATCCAGGTAAACCGCGGATATAGAGTTCAATTCAATAATGCTATTGGCCCATATAAGGGAGGACTAAGATTCCACGCTTCTGTTACTCAGGGCTCTCTTAAGTTCTTAGGTTTCGAACAGACATTCAAGAACTCTCTTACAACACTTCCAATGGGTGGTGGTAAGGGTGGTAGTGACTTCTCTCCTAAAGGCAAGAGCGACTCAGAGATCTTAAGATTCTGCAGATCTTTCATGACAGAGCTTCAGAAGTACATTGGCCCTGACACTGACGTCCCAGCTGGAGACATCGGAGTAGGCGCTAGAGAGATTGGCTTCTTATATGGACAGTATAAGAGAATCAGAGATGAGAATACTGGAGTACTCACAGGTAAGGGAATCAACTTTGGTGGATCTAAAGTAAGACCTGAAGCTACTGGTTATGGCACTATGTACTTTGCAAAGAATATGCTTGAAGCTGCTGGTGATGATATCAAGGGCAAGACTATAGCTATCTCAGGTTTCGGCAACGTTGCTTGGGGCGCATGCGTTAAAGCAAGCCAGCTTGGTGCTAAGGTTGTTACTATCTCTGGTCCAGATGGATACATTTATGATGAAGATGGTATCAATACACCTGAAAAATGGGCATTCATGCTTCAGCTAAGATCTTCCAATAATGACGTTGTTAAGCCATATGCAGCTAAATTCAATGCGAAGTTCTTCCCTGGCAAGAAGCCTTGGGAGGCTAAGGTAGATATGGCATTCCCTTGCGCTATCCAGAATGAGCTCAATGTTGAAGATGCTAAGATGCTTATCGCTAATGGTGTTAAGTATGTAGTTGAAACATCTAACATGGGTTGTACTCTTGAGGCTGTTGAGGCATTGCAGAAGGCTAGAGTAGGCTTTGCTCCTGGTAAGGCAGCTAACGCAGGTGGCGTTGCAGTATCTGGTCTTGAGATGACTCAGAACGCATCTCATCTTCCATGGAGTGCTGAAGAAGTAGATTCAAAGCTTAAGACTATCATGGCATCTATACATGAAGCATGTATCAAGGAAGGTAAAGAAAGCGACGGTTACATCAACTATGTTAAGGGTGCTAATATTGCAGGCTTCAAGAAGGTTGCTGATGCAATGTGCCAGTTAGGATATTAACCTCCTTTAGAAACGATAAGAAAAGGATTGGAGCACATCTTCGGATCGTGCTCCTTTCCTCTGAAATGATATCTAAAGAATCTCTTCTTTCCTCTCATTGATGTTCTTCTCTTTTGATGAGAAGTTCATTCCAATGAGATGCACTTTCTTCCCTTCTCTAAGGTAAGGCTCATAGTACTGTGTCTCATGT
>CAKQJZ010000018.1 GCA_934247875.1 uncultured Spirochaetales bacterium | reverse complement strand
TTGAGTTCAAATATAATAAAACTGCAGATGAGGCACTATCTCAGATACATGAGACAAAGTACTATGAACCTTACCTTAGAGAAGGGAAGAAAGTGCATCTCATTGGAATGAACTTCTCATCAAAAGAGAAGAACATCAATGAGTGGAAAGAAGAGATTCTCTAGATATCTTCAAACTGTTTTTCACTGAGTCTAAGCATGAAGTATTTGAATCTACTAGACAGGGGAAATCTTTTCTTTCTCATTTCAAATTCATAACTACAGAAACGTGCATTTGCTGCAATTACAATCAAGATTTCCTTTGTTAGAAGCATCTCTATAAACACACCCAAACCTCTAAAGTCTCACATCACCTTCCTTTTATCTGCTTTTCATATTATCCAATTAGGAGGAGTTAAAAATGGAGAGACACAAAAAACTATTAGTTTTGATTATCGCGCTTATAGCACTTCTTGCAGTATCATGCGATATGGCAGGAATTCACACAGGACTTAAAGACACAAACCTTGTTGGTACATGGGAAAGTGAAGAAGTGTCCTTAAAAGAAACTGTAGGAGCTGATGACCATGGTATAAAGGCTAAGCTCACATTTACAAAGGAAGGAGATCTTGTCGCAGAGACCACTCAGTATATTAAAAAACATACTGATTCAGAGGATAAATGGGCAACAGAGACAGGTATAAATCCAGAAAAGACCACTTATTATGTAACTATCATTGGCGATAAAATGCGCATTTATGACATTGAAACACAAAAGTCATTCGATGAGAGAACATATTCAATAGAAAATGACAAACTGACTATTTTTGAAAAAGATGATACTAATAAGACTGTTTTTGTAAAGAAGTAACTAGTCTTGCTTAATAGAGATAAGGCTGTAGGGAATCATTAAGATTGCTTTACAGCCTTATTCTTTCTTTAGTCAATTGTGTTATTTAAATAGTTGATTGCGTATGCAGTGTATAGCTCTGATGCGACTAGCAGTGCGTTTTCGTCGATATCGAAGCTGTTGTTGTGATGAGGTGCTGAAGTATCAGGATCTGTATCATTTGAAGAGCCTACGTATGCATATACTCCAGGTGTATGGATGATGAACTCTGCAAAATCATCACCTCCTAAAGAGTATGGCCTATCAACATCAACTTTATCATTTCCAAATAAGCGTGAAGCTACTTTAGCAGCTTCTTTTGCACTTTCTTTATCATTGATTAGTGGGCTTGTGAAATCTTTCCATTCAAATGATACTTCTGCGCCATATATATCAGCTATTGAAGATGATACTTTCTCAATATCACTGATAGTCTTCTTTCTTATTTCAGGAAGCATGCATCTTAGTGTTCCTTCAAGAGTCGCACTCTCTGCAACTATATTATACTGTGTCCCTGCGTTTAGCTTTCCGACGCCAATTAAGACAGCATCTGTAGGATTATTCTTTCTTGTGACAATTGATTGAAGTGATACAACTATTGAAGATGCAATATATAACGCATCTATCCCTTGTTCAGGAGTAGATACATGAGCAGCTTTGCCTTTTACAGTTATTCTGAACCAATCTACTGATGCATTATTAGGACCTGGTGTCAAAGATACTCTTCCTACATGGCGCTTGCTTTCCATATGAACTCCGAAAGTTCTATCAGCACCATCTAAGTAGCCGTTATCGATGAAGATTCTTGCACCATAGCCAAGCTCTTCAGCTTGCTGAAAGCATAGTCTTACTGTGCCTTTGAAATCTGATTTATGCTCACTTAAGTACTTAGCAGCTTCTAGCAAAGACGCTGTATGAGCATCGTGGCCACATGCGTGTGATACGCCCTTGTTCTGGCTTATATAGTCGCATTTCTTATCATGCTTCTCTTCGACAGCAAGTGCATCGATATCTGCACGTAGAACAATAGTCTTTCCTTCTCCATTGCCTTTGATCTCAGAATAGACTCCTGTCTCACCTACTCTTTTAGACTCTAAGCCAAGTTTATGGAGATAGTTCTCGATATATGAGGCTGTATTGTATTCTTCTTTGCTTACTTCCGGATGAGAATGAAAGTAACGGCGAAGAGCGATAAGGTTATCCCTATCGCTCTCTATATAAGATTTTATCTTATCTTCGTACATTAGTTTTTCTTTCCAATAAGAGCCTTGAGCTCGTCGAGTGTTGATGCTTTCTTTGTATATAGAGAAAGTGGAGCAATAAGAGTATCAGCAATAGGCTCGATCTTGTAACCCTGTGATGCAATCTCCTTATTAAGGTAAGCTTTATGCTGGAAAGCATTAAGATCAATGTCTCCGCTGTTGAGAGCTTCATTAGGAAGATTATATGCATCGAACTCTACAAGCTTGATGTAGATATTAGCGCCTGCCTGATCAAGTACATACTGAACAGCATTGAAGTACTCATTCTTGCTTCCGCATACACCGATTTTGACTTCTGTCTTGCCGCTCTTATCTGTCTTGTAGTTATCAACAAAAGAAACAACAGTATCAAGTGAATACTCGCCTTTATCTTCATACTTGAATGCTGGGAAGTAAGCTTCGTTGTATTTAGCGATTAAGTACTTAGCAACAAGCTCTGTATGGTATGCATCGCAAATAGCTTTGTATACTGGATTATCTTTATCTGCTGAGCGTGCAACTATGATATTAACATATGGGTTGTTGCCGCCTTCATCCTGAGTCTCAATCAATACAGCATCTTTAGATGGGATAAGACCTGCTGATGTTGCATATGTTCCGTTGATTGTAGCAGCTGCGAAGTCATCGAGTGTAGAAGTAAGTGTATTTGCTGTAGTTGGAACAATCTCGATGTTGTAAATATATGATGTTACATCCTTCAGCTCAGGTGAGTAGCCTACAGCTGGATCAACTGCAATAAGGCCAGCAGCTTCAAGCAGCTTGATGCCTCTAGCACCATTAGTAGCGTCATCTGGAATACCAATCTTATATGGCTGAGTTGAAGTGCCTTCCTTTGAGCCAGCAGCGAAAACAGATGCGAGTGAAACGATAGCGATTAAAAGAATTAAAATATATTTTTTCATGTTATTTGTCCTTTGTATTGATGAACTAAGAAAAGAATTCCCCTAGGAATATGTATAAACCGAGATAAAGATATGTTGTGATTAAATAGAAATGTTATGCCCTTTTGGGCATCATCATGGAGGACATGCACATCATGAAGCTGTTAGAAATAGTAGCCATTTGTATCCTCCAATAACAAGATGCTCACAATGTATACAAAACTAGTAGGAATTGCAACACTTTTTCAGAATTTTTTATCTTTTTTTCGCAAACAGTGCTCTGTTTGTTGTCCTCTTTGCAAGTAATGCACCAAGACTCTGAAGCAAGCAAACAACAATCAAAAGCACTATAACAGAAGCATTTACGATATCTTGATGATGCTGTCCCTGACCGTAGTTGATAGCGAAGCTGCCAATGCCGCCAGCACCTACTGCGCCTGCCATAGTTGTAAGGCCAACTAATGAAATTGCAGTGATAGTTGTGACTCTTATCAGCTCTGGAACTGCTTCATGAAGGTATACTCTGAAGATGATTCCTATAGTGCTAGTACCCATAGCACGAGACGCTTCTATTTTGCCTTTATCGAGGTTTACAAGCACAGTCTCGACTTGTCTTGTATAAAATGGAACAGTACCAAATACAAGTGGGACCACTGCACCTTTGACGCCAATAGAAGTACCGACTAAGAACCTTGTAAAAGGAATCAGGAAGATCAAGAGAATTACAAAAGGAATTGAGCGGAATACGTTTATAACGGTATCGACAATTCTGAAGATGTATTTATTAGGTCTTATTCCATCTTTTCTTGTGACAGTCAGAATAACACCAAGTGCAAGACCTATGATGAATGCTATAACGCCTGGGATAATGAAAAGCAGCGCACTCTGGCTAAGGCTTAAAAGAAACCTTTCGCGGTATGCATATAAATTAGGAGCGATTTTCTCTATAAAGCTACTCATGCTACAACCTCCACTAAGATATGATGAGCAAGCAGATAAGTAAGAGCTGCATCGATGCTCTTATCTTCTCCGCTGATTTTGACGATCATTGCGCCAAGTGCTTCATCTGCAATAACTTCTACGTTAGCAAGCACTATTGAGCAATCTATATTGAAGCGTCTTGATATTTCAGATATTACAGGCTCGTCTACACTCTTCTTGAATGTGAATTTGTATAGTTTCTCATTGCCCTTTGTCTTTACAACATTGCTTCCAGATGCAATAAGCTTATCGACTTTGGAAAGAGAAGAAGTTGAAGAGACGAACTTCTTTGTTATAGGAGCTTTAGGAGATGAGAAGACATCATATACATTGCCCTCTTCAACGACTTTGCCATTCTCCATAACAGCAACTCTATTGCATATCGATTTGATAACAGACATCTCATGAGTGATTATGATGATAGTGAGGCCAAGCTTCTTATTGAGTTCGCTTAAGAGGTTGAGAATGGACTCTGTTGCTTCAGGGTCGAGTGCACTAGTTGCTTCGTCTGAGAGAAGAATCTTAGGCTCATTGACAAGCGCTCTCGCAATCGCAACACGCTGCTTCTGCCCGCCCGAGAGCTGAGATGGATATGCGTTGATTTTATCTTCAAGAGAAACAAGCTCGAGCATTGCTTTTACGCGAGATTCTATCTCTTCCTTTTTAAGACCCTGATAGCGAAGCGGATATGCGATGTTATCAAAGACAGTGCTTCTATCGAGAAGATTAAAGTGCTGGAAAATCATTCCAATTGATTTTCTGAGCTTGTTCAGTTCTTTTTCAGAGAGCTTCTTTCCATCTCTATAAAGCACTCCGCCTTTGATATCGACTGTCACGCCGTCGATATCTAGCGAGCCGCTATCAGGCACTTCTAGAAAGTTTATGCACCTTACAAGCGTAGACTTGCCAGCGCCTGAGTAGCCGATAACACCATAGACTTCGCCACTCTTAATAGAGAGATTGACATCTCTAAGTGCTTCAACATCAAGCCCTTTCAAGTGGAAAGTCTTTTGATAATCCTTAATTTCTATCATAGAAACCTCACAAAAAAAGAGGAGACTGAACTCCTCTTTTGCATCAATTTAAGTTATAAGAAAGAGTCCATTAGCGCACTGTATGGTTCATCATCATAAACATAGACATGGACATCATTCTTCTCATCTTCATTTTTCCTTAAGTGAATAATCTTCTCTTTTGCTGTTTTTTGTCAATAAGCTATAAAAGCTCAACACCATCTTCTATGATAAGTTTCTCACCTTCACACTCAACATCCAAGCCTGAGAGCTTAACACTCTCCGCATATCTGATTCTGAAGCCTCTGGACTCTGGTGTAGGAATGCCTTTGTACATATCAGACTCACTTATATCTCTTGAAGCATCCTTGCTTACAGCAAAATGAGAGTTAGTAATCTCAACACCTGCAACTGGACGCTCAGGAAGTCCTACAATCATTCCAGCAGAGCTCATGCAGCCAGTAGCTACAGCGCCATCGATATGTACGCCATAGATTTCTGGAGTCTCATCTGTAATAGGAGCTTTATCGAGTGAGAATAGAGACATATCTGTCGCACCACACTTATAGTACATATTGATTACAAATGGGCATAAGTTATCGACCATCTTGATATTCTTAAAGAACAAATCATGGATAGAACCACCGCGGCCACGTCTTGTCTTGATTCTAATTCCTCTATCTGTGCCATCAAAGAAGCAATCTTCAACATGTATATTATTGATTCCTGCAGCAGTCTCTGAGCCAATTACTGCGCCGCCATGTGCCCATCTGACAGTACACCCCTTGATAGTCACATTCTCAGACGGGATTCCATCTTTGATTCCAGACTGCCCTGAGCCAGACTTGAGTGCAATGCCATCATCCCCTACTTCAACAACAGAGTTCTGAACAAGTACATTTGAGCATGACTCAATATCTATACCATCTGTATTTGGAGCATCTTTAGGGTTATGAACATGTACACCATCAATTACTAATCCATCTGTAAATAGTGGATGAATAGTCCAGAATGGAGAGTTCTTGAATGTTAAGCTTTCAACTCTTACATTCTTAGAGCTCTTTATCTGAAGTAGAGCTGGGCGAAGAAACTGTAGCTGTCTGCCGCCGCCTCCACCTGGCTGATTCTTATAATCAGGGTTCATTGCTTCAAATCTCTTCTCAACAGGAAGAGAAGGAGAGGCATTGAGCTTATGGCGGTTCTGATCGCACTGCTCCCACCATACTTCTCCAGATCCATCTACACATCCTTCTCCTGAGAGAATTACATTCTCAGCATTGTTAATGAAAAGACATGGGTGCATGCACCAGCACTTAACGCCTTCCCACCTTGTAAATACAGGCTCATAGCCTTCAAAGTCAGGAATGAACTTCAGAGTTGCGTCTTTCTCGATTCTGAGTTCTGTATATGAAGGGATATCAAGTGGACCAGTTAAGTATGTACCACTTGTCAAAACAACCTTAGCACTTGAAGAGAGAGCATCCTGAATGCGCTTCTGCATATTTCCCTCTTCACTCTTCAATTCAATAACTTCTATAGTTTTTTCATCAATCATAGAAACAATTGTACAATTCTACTAAGTATAAAAACAAACTTCCTTTTGCAATAAAACGCCTTTTACTCTAGACTTAAGCCATGATTAAAGTAGGACTAAGAGCACATGATTATGGCTCATTCAATTCAGCAGAAGAATTCGGGAAACGCATTGAGAGTGATTTCAAAGAAACATTCATTCATCTTGCGCTTAAAAAAGTAATTCCTTCATCTAAGCCTTGGCAGGAATGGGATGAAGAATATATCTACTCTATCAGAGAGACACTAGAGAAGCACGGAATCAAGATTGCTATTGTCGGTGCTTATATCCAGCCAACTCATGTAGATGAAGAGAAAAGAGAATCTGAAATACAGAGATTCATCAAGGCACTGTCCCTTAATAAAGCATTTGGCTCAAAGATAGTTGCAACAGAGACTGGCACAAGAAACCCAAACGGTGGATACAGCGTAGATA
Source organism: uncultured Spirochaetales bacterium (assembly GCA_934247875.1). Classification (GTDB taxonomy): domain Bacteria; phylum Spirochaetota; class Spirochaetia; order Sphaerochaetales; family Sphaerochaetaceae; genus Ornithospirochaeta. Next base: position 22,228 of record CAKQJZ010000018.1, on the reverse strand, counting down.
CTGCAGATCCTAAGAATATTGAGATCTTCTATAGCGGACTTTCAAGAATGGTTGAAGCTGCAGCCAAGTATGACGCTTATTGCACTATTGAAGCTGTAAACCATCAACACACTATGTCTTCTCCAGAGCGTATGGCAAGAATGCTTGAGAAGTTCCCTTCAGAGCACTTGAAAGTACTCTTTGATCCTATCAACCTAGTACCTTATGAAGGAATAAAGGAATATGATGGAGTGCCATTGAAGCAGCCAACTAAAGAAGCTATGAAAGCATTCTACTCACCTATTCTTGATTTATATGGCGATAGACTTGTAGCTATCCACTGCAAAGACTATAAGCTTGATGAAACTGATGGTCATAAGATTGGAAACATCCCAGCGCTAACTGGCGTATTTGACTGGAGAGGCTTTGCTGAAGAGATCAAGAGAAGAGGTATCAATGTACCTTGGACACTTGAGAATCTCGATCCAGCAACTGTTAAAGAGACAGTTAAGACAATCGAATCATTTTAACTATGAGAGGCTGCAAACGCAGCCTCTATTCATTCTTATAGAAGGTATGGCTGATCGAATGTCACAGGATGTCTGTTTTCAGCCAATACTTTTTCAAGGTATTTCGCATCAAGCTCCAAGTCATGGACTAAGCGCTGCAGCAGTACATCATTTATAAGATTCTGCTCGCAGAAAAGATAAGCAAGTGCTTTCTCTGCTATGTGCCCAGGCTTTACAGAGTTGAGATACTTTTCTCCGTCGCTATCATTTCCATAGCGAGCCTTTATGCTCTTATAGAGTTCTGAGTGCTCAATATTTGAGTTAAGCGCTTCTAGCTCTTTATAGAAAGGAGCAACATCGCCATTGCTAGCAGCCTGACCAAGTGGCTTTAGAGTAAAGAATGTATATTCCTTACCTGGAAGGTAGTGATGCTTATCACAACGAGATGCATAGTTAGGCTCTAATGCGCTGTCTTTGAGCTTATCGCCGCCAACAACAATCAGCGGGTCAAAGTACAGTGCTGGGCACTCTGCGCCTCCAACGTTGTAGTAGCGATATGTATAGAATGCATCTGCCATGCAATCAGGGTGCTCACAATACGCTGTCAAAGGAATCACATCTGTTGCGATATCCAAAATCAAACGCGATGTAGAGTTGAAGAACTCACGTCTGAAATTGAGAATCAATGTAGGGAAGACGAACATGCAACCCTTTTCGATTGCATAGTTACGTGCAACATAAGCAAGTCTTTCATCAAAGAAAGAAGCTTCGTCTATGATATAAGTTCCTACATCAGGGTTATCTTTCAAGACTTGCTCGAAACCAAAGCTATCGCGGATTTTCGCGATATTCTCGCCACACCTGATATATCCAGATCTATAGCATAATGCGTCTTCTGGATACTCTGTGAATCTAAGTCCATCAAGCTCGCTTCTGATGAAGAAGATCTTTCTTCTATCAACTTCGCCTGTGCTTGTAAGTTCTTTGATTTTGTCACTCTTTTTCTGAGCAATAGCAGCATCTCTCCAGATGCGCGCAGCAAACTCAGTCTTGCCAGATCCCATAGGCCCGATGACTAAGACTCTGCGCCCAGCTTTAGTGAAATCAAAATGAGAGAATGTTTCATGTACATTCAGAAAAGGAAGGCCCAGAGATTTAAGAAAGTCGGCGCCATCCGATGCTCTCTCAATATTCGGCATCAGACTTAGCTCCATTCATGATAGCAATGCCAGAGCTGCATCCAAGTCTTGATGCGCCTGCTTTGATCATAGCTTCAGCAGTTGCAGCATCTCTGATTCCGCCAGAAGCCTTAACACCAAGCCTATCGCCTACTGCTTTTCTCATCAATTTAACGTCTTCTACTGTTGCGCCGCCCTTTGAGAAGCCAGTTGAAGTCTTAACATAGTCAGCACCAGCACTCTCAGCAAGCTTGCAAGCTGTTACTTTCTCTTCATCTGTTAAGAGACAAGTCTCAAGAATAACCTTCAGAAGAACTTTGCCACATGCATTCTTAACAGTTCTGATATCTTCCTCTGCTTCCTTCAGCATTCCTGATTTGATATATCCAACATTGAGAACCATATCAATTTCAGTAGCGCCATCTTCAATAGCTTTTTTAGCTTCAAATGCTTTAGCATCACTGCTCATTGCACCAAGAGGGAAACCAACAACAGTACATACATTGACATCTGTGCCCTTCAAGAGCTCAGCGCACTTCTTAACCCAGCATGAGTTAACGCAGACAGATGCAAAGTCATATTCCTTTGCCTCATTGCATAGCTTCTCGACTTTGCCGAGATCTGCATCAGCATAGAGAACTGTATGATCAATAAATTTATTAATTTTCATTTAACGCCTCCGAGTTTCAGATTAACCCATAAACAATCAATTTGAAATACAAATCGAGACAAAATACTTTTTAAGCTATATGCTAGTTTCTATGATTTTAACTATTCTCAACAAAGCCTTCACATGGCTTATGCTCTTTGTAATACTTTTGAATATCAATCAAAGAAAGTACAAAAGTGGCAATAACAAGCGTAGAGCAACGCTTTTGATTGCTTTTGACATCTTGATGCTTTATCTCTTGCTGATTCTCAGAGAGCACTACAAGCTTCCGTCTTTTGTTGATTACATCCTCTTAGCAGTCGCTGTAATCATTCCAGTAGTACTTAGAAAGTCCTTCTGGCCTTTCCGCCTCCATTGCAGGAAATGCGGAAAGACTATGGGCTTTGATGAAATCATCGGAGAAGATGATAACCTCTGTCATGATTGCTTTTTAGATGAACACCCTGAAATAAAGAAGAAAGAGGAAGAGAAGAAACTAACTCCAGAAGAAAGGATAGATCTCAAATGCAAAGCAGCAAACACAGTTGATGAAGTGCCTTGGGATTACTGGGAGCCAACAGAGAGATGCACACTCACTTACCTATTTGATGGAGACAAAGTACTTCTCATTGAGAAAAAGCGTGGCATGGGCACTGGCTACTACAACGCACCAGGCGGGCATATAGAGCTTGAAGAGACTAAGTACGAAGCAGCTGTAAGAGAGGCTAAAGAAGAGACTGGTCTTGATATGTCAGAGCTGAAAGAACGTGGCACTCTATATTTCCAGTTCAAAGATGGAATCAGAATGATTGGGTATGTTTTCTTTGCTTATAAATATAGCGGAGAGCTTATCAAAGAGTGTGATGAGACAAGACCATTCTGGTGTAATCTGAATGACCTAGATTACAGCAAGATGTGGGAAGACGATAAGCTATGGCTTCCACTTGCACTAAGCGGCAAGAAGTTTGAAGGCTACTTCATCTTTGATGACTTGAAAATGCTCGATAGCAAAGTAGTAACTGAGGATGAGTAAGAGAATATTAGGGCTTTGGAACTTTGGAGATGATAGCTTTCATAAAAAGCTATCACCAAATGAAGCCAAAGCCTTGATAAAAAGCGCAATCAAAGGTGGAATCACCACATTCGACACTGCTTTTTCATATAAAGAAGCAGATAGCATTCTCTTATCCTCAATCAGAGAAATGAGAAAAGATATAACTTCTGTTGAGATAATATCGAAAGTAATGCCAGTAGAAACGCTAGAGAAAAAAGTCGACATAACTCTGAGGCGCCTTAGCAGAGACTATATAGATATACTCCTCCTTCACTGGCCTAGTGATATAAGCTCTGTATATAACTCACTCAAAAAGCTGGAAATACTCAAAGAAAGAAGCAAAGCAAGAGCTATAGGAGTCAGCAACTTCCCACTCGCAATGTTAAAAAAAGCAGCACTTGATTTTGCTATCGAATACCATGAAAGACCACTCTCACTCATATGGAACAAAGAGTGGGAAGAAGAGAAAGAGCTAAAACTCAAAACACTTTCATACGCACCGCTAGGCATGGGGCTATTAACTGGGCGCTATAAGACAAAAGAGAGCTTAGACGATAAGCGCAAAGAGCTTTATGTCTGGAATAGCGAAGCTTTTCCTAGCCTCATCAGCTATATGAAAAGCTTAGGGTACACAGAAGCAGAAACAGCACTAAGCTGGGTCTACAGTGAGATGCCATATGGCATCATACAAGGCGCAAGCTCTATTTCAGATTTACAACTAGAGCCATATAAACTCTCAAAGGATGTGAAAACAAAACTAGATGAGTTTGCTAAGTCGATCACATCATCGTCTAACTCAGACAATATCTTTTCACATAATTATGGTAGAGTTTAGTTATGAGAGTGCTCTTAGAAGAAGCTAAAACTGAGATAGAAATAAAGAAATCGAGATTCATCTCAATCGCTATCCCGACAAAATCATTAGAAGAAGTAAAAGCAGCTGTAGCACGAGTGAGAGAAGAATATAGCGATGCGACGCACGTTGTGCATTCAGCAGTTGTTGGCTCTTCTGGCACTCTATTCTCATCAAGCGATGACAAAGAGCCTAAAAACACAGCAGGACGACCTTCGATTGAAGTGCTGAAAGGCTCTGGAATAACAAATATAACAGTCTGCACTATACGCTACTTCGGAGGCACATTACTCGGAACAGGTGGCCTTGTAAAAGCCTATGGCGATAGCACAAAAGAAGTACTTAAAATCGTCAAAACTGAAGAGCTTATAGAGCGCATCCCTTTCTCTCTGCTGCTTCCTTATGATTTATATAACAGAGTCAAAAGAGCAGTAGATGAAGCAGAAGCTACGAACCTAGCTGAAACATTTGATGTTGGAATAACTATAAAAGGTGAAATACCATTAAAGAACAAAGAGAGCTTCTTCTCCTCTATTTTAGATATTGGACAAGGCAAGATATCACTTAGTTAAGCGATACTTCTTACCCTCTTCTAAGAATGATACTTTCTCTGTCTCTACCTGAAGCTCTGTAGAGTCTTCATCTTCAGCAAGCTTAGCACCAATAGCAATAGCTATCTTAAGCGCACCTTCTTCAACTTTATCTGGAGTATCATCTGCAGTATGAGCAGGAGTCTTGACTTCAGGCTTCATGCTTGTAAGCGTAGTTGCAGGCATGCCAAATATAGCAGCAGATGCAGCATCTGTCTCTCCGCCAAGCATTCCAAGCTTTCCAGTTGGAATCTTATGGCCCATCAAAGTAGCAAGAGATGAGCACTTGGAAGCAAGCTTCGCATCGAGAGTGACCATTCCATTTCCATCTTGAGTCAAGAAAGCAAGCTGATCTGCTTTATAAAGTCCATCAAAGTTCAAAAGCTTAGGCGAAATGAAAAGATGAGAGTTGTTTTTAAGCCACTCAGCACTGCCTTGTGCGCCGCACTCTTCTCCATCAAAGGAAACAAAGATCAAGCGAGTATTTTTCAGCCCTTCTCCCCTTTCCTTCTTCTTAGAGAAATAGTGAAGAAGTGCTACTACTACACTTACTCCAGATAGGTTATCTCCAGCACCAATACTGTAAGAAGTTCCAACTTTGAAATATAGGAATATAGAAAGTTCAGCAACTATCAATATGATTGAATGAAAGACTATGAATAGAGGCTTCAGAATACCTGGAAGAAATGAAAGAGTCCCAATCATCGATATTAACTCAACAAGCGAGAAAACACCAAGAGATGCTAAAGCAATGAAAGGAATATATAAAGATAGAAGCGACTTCAAATCTATGCTTTTCTTCTTGCCTTCGATTATCTCTGCACTATCATGATGAGCAGAGAAAATGATAGTTCTCAGAACTACATCTTCTGGCTCAAGTGTCGCATGAACATTAGCACCTTCATTAGTCGATAAGAAGCGACGCAAGAAGCTGTTTTCTTTCTTTACTTCCTTAATGATGCCATATAGATAAACAATGATTATCGCTAAAGAAAGATAAGGCAATTTGAATAAAGAAAAACCAAAGGAAATAAGAAGCACAACAGAAAGAATCAGAAGAAAACCACGTGAAAGATTTGGATACATCTTCGCAGCTGTAATCGTCACGTCGTCGCTATACGCTTCAAACAAATTAGCAATCTTTCTGGCTGCCTTTCTGCTATCTTTAGTAGCTGCAGGTCTAGGCCCAAGCTCAGAGAGTTCTCTAATCGTTTCCAATGCCTCAGAAGATAAAGAAGAAGCAAGGAATGCAGAGCTTTCTTTCTTGCTCACTTTCTTTATGTCCTTGCCTTTAACTTCTTTTAAAATATTCTTCAGCCACTCTTTAACTTTAGCCATAACGGAATAAATATAATTGAAATCAAATTAAAGAGAAAGGTTATTGACAAAGAATCTTCACATCAGTAACATTTCAAAAGTGCAATTAACGCATGGAGAGATGGTCCGAGTGGTCGAAGGCGGTTGCCTTGAAAGCAATTGAGGAGCAATCCTCCGGGGGTTCGAATCCCTCTCTCTCCGTACAGCTCCCCAAAAGGGAGCTTTTCTTTTCCCTCACTAAACATAAACCTAGCAATCAAAATAGAGATGAACTACTATTTTTATGAACTCACCTCTATTTAAAGGAAGCAAATGATAGGAAGACAAAGAGAAAAAGCAGAGCTCCTTAAAGCATATGAGAGCAGCAAAGCAGAGCTAGTAGCTATATATGGAAGATACGGAGTTGGCAAAACAACACTCGTAGAAGAAACACTCAAAGAGAGAATAACATTTCATCATATTGGACTAGCCTACCCCAAAAACAAGCTCAAAATACAGCTTTCTCATTTCTATAACTCACTGATAATACAAGGCATGGAACCATGCAAAAAGCCAGAAAGCTGGCTTGATGCATTTCTGCTGCTTGAAATGCATTTGCAAAAGATTGACAACGGAAAGAGACAACTAGTATTCTTCGATGAACTCCCTTGGATGGATACTCCCCGTTCAGGATTTTCGCAGGCATTCGAAGGTTTCTGGAATAACTGGGGATGCCACAGAAAGAACTTAATGGTTATTGTATGTGGCAGTGCCAATTCCTGGATACTCAATAAGCTTATAAATGCGCATGGCGGACTCTATGGCCGTGTCACACGGGAAATAAAGCTAACACCATTTACACTACATGAATGTGAAGAATACTACAAAGCAAACAACATTAAGCTATCACGTTATGATATCATTCAGAGCTATATGATTCTTGGTGGCATACCATTCTATATGGGATATATCGATGGCGAATTAAGCCTTGCTCAAAATATCGATAACCTATTCTTCTCAAAGAATGCTCAGCTGAGGATAGAATATGACAGGCTATTCTCATCTGTTTTTGAGACCCCAGAGAGAATCAAAACTATTGTTAACTTACTAGGGACACGCAATGCTGGATTTACTCGAAAAGAAATAACAGAAAAGCTAGGAATAACAGATGGTGCAACAATCACAAGTGCCTTAAATGCACTTATAACAAGTGATTTCATCATCAAATATGTTCCATTTGGACTCAGCAAAAGAGAAGCGCACTATAAACTCATTGATCCATTCTGTTTGTTCTACATCCACTTCATGAATGAGCAAAAAGGAATAAATGAGAAATTCTGGCAGCAGAATGTTAGCTCTCAGTCTTTATCTACATGGAGAGGTTATGCATTTGAGAATGTTTGCTTCAACCATACAGAAGAGATAAAGAAAGCATTAGGTATCTCAGGAGTTATAACTGAATCATCGCAATGGTCAAAAAGAGGAGACGATGAAAAAGGTACTCAGATAGATTTACTAATCATCAGAAAAGATAATGTGATAAACATGTGCGAACTAAAGTTCTATGGTGGAGACTTTGAAGTCACAAAGGATTATTACAGAACACTTCTTAACAGAGAAACTATGCTACAAAATGAAGTCTCTCCAAAAGTCACAATCAGAAATACTCTAATCACAACTTTTGGACTTAAGAAGAATGAGTACAGTGGTATATTCACAAATGTGATATTGCTAGATGATCTTTTCGCATGAAGAGACTAGCAACTTAGCATATTCTTCAGGAGTATTGATATTGCTAACAATCTTATCGTCAAAGCCTAAATCAGAGAGAGATAAGATTGCACTATCTGCGTTGTTCACGAGATCCAGCATGCGATGCTTATCGTGCATGAGCATATCTCTGATAGTCCTCTTTAGACTCTTCTTGTAGATGCCACATAAAGGATGAATCCTATCATTGCTATCTTTTACAATGAGAATATCTGAATAGTTTTCTTCCCACTTATTAAATAGCTTTCTGACAAATTCAATAGTGATAAATGGCATATCACAGGCAACAACAAATAGAGCATCCTTTCTTGTCACTTCAAGTGCCCGAAGTATTCCAGAAAGTGGTCCTGCGTCGATAAACTCATCACAGAGAACTGTATAACTAGGATTATGATTTATGGCTTCATTATTGGAAGATATGAACTTCTCTCCTAGAGGAGAGAGTTCAGTCTGAAGGATTTCTATAAAGCTACTCTCATTGATTTTAAGGAGTGCTTTATCTTTACCCATTCTGCGGCTTTTTCCACCAGCTAAGATGATGCAGCCATAATCTTCCAGTTTCATACTTTCATTAGAGTCTTCTGATGTGGAAACCTCCATCCACATCTATATAATTGCCAGTTGTATATAAGAAATTATCACTTGCGAATGCAGATACAGCAGCAGCGATATCTTCTGGCTGTCCCCAGCGAGCAATCGGGAATGTGCCATCAGCAATAAGACGATCATACTTTTCAGTTACAGTACTTGTCATATCTGTTGCTATAACGCCTGGTCTGATTTCATGAACTAGAATACTCTCTTTTGCAAGTCTGTCGGCATATAGCTTAGTAAGCATGCTTACTCCAGCTTTAGAGACACAATACTCGCCACGGCTTATTGAAGAGATTTCAGCTGAGCATGATGAAATGTTGATAATAGTTCCACGTTTAGCACCAATAACCTCTTGCTTAAGCATTGCTTTAGCAACTGCTTGAGTTAAGAACATATTGCCTTTAGTGTTTATGCCAACAACTCTATCAAAGCTCTCTTCACTCATCTCAAGCAAATCTGCTCTGTTCTTTGGTGCGACACCAGCATTATTCACAAGCACATCAATGCGTCCCAATGCTTTTATAGCCTCATCAACAATTCGGAGCCTATCATCATGAGAGCTGATATCTGCTTGTATATAGCACCACTCTGTTCCATCTGCTGTTAGGATATCAAGGTTATCTTGATTCTTCTCTTGTGCTCCAGTTGCTACAACAGCAACTTTGAACCCATCTTGTCCGAGTCTTCTGGCAATAGCGAAACCGATTCCACGGCTTGCTCCTGTTATCAATGCAGTTTTTTTCATAATCAACCTCTATAGTTTTTAGGAAGGGATTTCTTCTCTTCCAGGAATTCCTGATAGAAAGGCATGAATGTCTCTCTATCGCGAACGACACAGCCAGTTGGCTTGTGAGCCCTGATTAAATCTCCGCACATACCACATGTGAGACAGACTCTCTTTGGATCAATGCGTCCGTTCTTTATTATTTCATTAGCAAAATCTGGATCTGCAAATTGCATTCTGCCAAATAGCATTCCATCGCAAAGACCACTCTCAATAGCACCCGCTGCATATAAGTCTGAATACTGTCTTAAATACGTTGGAGCCGATGCATATATAACCATCTCTGGAACAGCTTTCTTCACTCCCCCTATTCCATGAATCATCCTATCTAGACCTTCAAAAGGGTGCTCATCTGGTGGATACTTTCCACCGTCAAAAGGTCTTGTAACATGTGTTGTTGCATATGGGTTTCCCATAGTGAGGTCAACCATTCTGATGCCCATATCATAAAGTTCTCTAACAAGTCTCTTGGGCTCTGTCAAATCCATTTTCAGTGTCTTCAGATCCTGTCCAAAGCCACAATACTCTGGGTATCCATCATAAATACCAACACGCGATGTAACCATGAATGAATCATCTTCATACGCTTTAGCTGCTGCTATAGAATTCTTTAGAAGCCTTGTTCTGTTTTCATAACTGCCGCCATATAAACCTGGCCTGTAGTATGCAGAAGCAACTTCCTGAAATAAATACCCATGGCATGATTTGATATCTACAGCATCAAAGCCTGCCTTTTTCGCAAGTTCAGAACCATGACCAAAAGTCTCTTCTGTGCGCTTTAGATAATCATCAGTTACTATACATGAATCATCTGCAGCTCTGAATTGCTCTAGCCATGGGTGGCGATATGCAATCAGAGGATGAGGCTTGTTGCCAGGGTTTGAGTAACGTCCTGAGTGGTTTGCTTGCAAAATCAGAAAAGGAGCATACCCATTCTTTTTGAGCCCTGTTTCTTTGATTTCTTCTGTAAACTTCTTAAAGCCATCAACATTATCATCTGTAATAAGAAGCTGAGTATTTGAAGAACGACCTTCTTCTGCAACAGATATTGCCTCAAACCATATTACAGCAGCGCCACCTTCTGCCACTTTCTTATAACGCTTTAAAGTAAACTCTGATGGACTTCCGCTTAAAGTTGAATCTGCACCTTCCATTGGAGCAGAACCTAACCTATTAGCAAATAGCCTGCCAGAAACAGCAAGCGGTTCTGAAAGTATTTTGGTATCCGATGCAAATGGCAACTCAACGCCAAGCTCTTGTTCTTTTTTAAGAACATCTTCAAAAGTCTTATAATGAAACTTCTCGTGATTCATTCAATATTTCCTTTTCCCAAACTGTTCTGTGCCCTTACAAGCTTTCTAAAACTCGTAGGACTCATCTTTGTTGAAGACTGAAACTGCCTAGAGAAGAAGTTCATGTCGTTGTAACCACACTCTTCAGCGATTTCTGATATATTCTTTTCGCTCTCTGAGAGCAAAAACTTTGCATGATTTATTCTTAGCCTGATTAAGTACTGCTTGATGCTTAGGCCTGTAGTCTTACTGAAGACATGGCTTAGATAATCTCTGCTCTTCATAACAACTCTTGCTAGATCATCTACTGTTATTTCCTCAGTAAAATGCTTATTCATATAGTTCATTGCACTGCTCACGACAGCGAGCATGCTGTTTGCCGTGCTATCATTATTCATAGAAGAGCCACGATATAATGAGACAAAAATCTTTCTTATCTCTGACCAGATCATTAAATCTGAATACTTATCAGGCCTCTTATATTCCTTCTCTAAAGCAATGAAAGAATTCTTGATATTCTCCCACGCTTCATCAGTGACAGAGATTGCATGCTTAAACTCTTTCGTTCTTTTAATGAATATGCTCATCAGTTCTGGTTCTTTGATCTCTTCATAGAACCTAGAAGGCTCTACCCGGAGCATCACTCTCTCATATGGGTATTCCAGAACTTTCAGAGAGTGATTCTCCATGGTGTTGAGAACAATGATTCCCTTTTCTCCAAGTTCATAATCATTGTCTTGGACTGTATAGCTAATCCGGCCTCTTAAGACTATCAGGATCTGATAAGCATTCTCGAAGTGCCATGGCAGTTCGAAATTATGAAAAGAAAGGCGATGGGCGAAATAGATAGAATCCATAGCTAAAACTCCTCAAGCTTAAGGCACTCTGTAGGACAGCATTTCACGCAAGCTGGCAAGAGCCCGCTCTTTACGCGTTCATTGCATCCATCACATTTCCCAATTGTACCATCTCCTCTGAAATGTATCGCATCTATGGGACAAGCACTCTTGCATTTTCCACACTTATGACATAAATCTCTGTCATATACAACAAAGCCTGTCTCTTTATCGCGGTATATAGCTCCATATTGGCAAGCCTTTATGCAAGCTGCATCAGCGCAGTGAAGGCATGAGGAAACAGCTGCTTTAGCCATTGACCTTGGCTCATACTCTAAGCCTCGTCTAAACGGTTCATCCCCTTTTGCAATAGATATATCATTCTGATCAACACATGCTTCATAGCACGCATTGCATGCAACGCAGTCTTTTTTTGAGAATCGGATTCTAAAGCTCATATTAAACCTTCTTTATGCACTCAATTGTGCATCTTACCGATTTAAAACCACAAAAACCTGATATAGGGTCTAGATGATCGCTGCTTATCAAGAGATTGACATCCGCCTCTTTGTAGCCATGATAAATGCTTACAGTACCTTTCTTTATCATTTGAGAAGGATTAGCTCTAAGCTCTATAGCTCCAGTAGGAGTCGATACACGTATCACATCACCATACACTATTCCAAGACGCTTTGCATCTTCAATGCTTATATCTGCTTGAGCCTCTGGTCTTAAGTGCTTCAAAGACTCTACATGGTTCAAGCGTGAGTTATATGCATGAGGGATGCTTGAGCCAGTGAAAAGGATCATAGGATACTTTTCAGCGTCTGCATCGTCGAGGCTTGAACGATAAGTCGGAAGCGGATCATAGCCATATTTTTCTAGTACAGTTGACCAAAGCTCAAACTTTCCAGTTGGAGTATCATAACCGCTTTCTGTATAAGAGCCTGGCTTATAAGGAGCAAAACCAGGCATAGTCATTGGCGCGCCAACCTCTTTTAGCTCACGAACTGTTATATTATGATTTCTTATCATGTCGTTGATGCACTCATCATATGAAGAGCGTAAAAGCTCATCGCTGACATCCAGCGCATCTGCCATTCCTTTTATAATCTCGTAATCAGATTTAGAGTTAAAAAGCGGATCTATGAGCTTTTTGACATAGTATCCTTTTCCACCCTTAACAACCTTGAACTCATCACGCTCAATGACAGAACATGCAGGCAATACCAAATCTGCATAGTTTGCAGAATCTGTCCAGAACAGGTCAACATCTACATAGAAATCAAGCTTTTTGAATGCTTCGAGCATTTTGTTATCCTCTGGGAACATTCTGTAGTTCATACCAAAGGCAATAAGCGCTTTTATAGGGTAAGGGTTTTCATTATTGATCTGACGTGCAAGTTCTATGCTCTGGCCATAGCCTGCAACACGCTCGAAGATCGGAAAGCGCCCTGAACCGACTGCTGGTTTCTTGTGAATAGGTTCTGTAGCATGTATGAATTCATGCTCTTTTGTCTCATACCCTGCTCCCATATGAGAGAAGGTATTGTAGCGAGGAAGATTTCCGCCTTTTTTATCATAGCAGCCAGTAATAGCACTCAGTGCCATAACTGCACGATAGTTCTGTACTCCATTGATATGGTGTACTAATGGCGATACGCTCTCATGGATAGCTAGAGGCATATTCTCTTCTATTAAATCTACAGCTTTTTCTAGAAGTTCTTTGGAAACACCAGAGATTTCTTCAACAACTTCGGGAGTGAATGATGCGGCATAGGATGCGAACTCATCATAGCCAAAGACATGTTTATCTATATAGTCTTTATCAATCAAGCCGCGCTTTATTATGATATTTGCTAACCCAAGCGCAATAGCACCATCTGTTCCTGGGTAGTTTTGCAAATGAAGATCTGCGAATCTATCTACAGCTGGAGTACGACGAGGATCTACAACAATGCATTTAATACCCTCTTTTCGTCGTTTCTCCATTATTACAGCATCTGGCTCTCTTGAGTAGAACTGGTTGTATGAGAAGGCAAGGTAACAACCAGCATTTGCTATATCAGCTCTGCCTAAGCGTCCTGCGTTAAGCGTCCATGCAATATTTACAGCTTCAAAGCATGTTCCGCTTGCATTGCAGAAGTTAGGAGAGCCAAATGAATATGCTAAACGCTGCAAAAATGATTGATACCACTTTTCAATGCCGCTATAAAAGGCAACAGACTCTGGGCCATCACTTGCTTTTAAGCTATTAAGTTTTTCTTTGATAATCGAGAATGCTTCATCCCATGAGATTTCAACAAACTCTTTTGAGCATTTATCTCCTACACGCTTCATCGGAGCCTTGATTCTTTTAGGAGAGAATATATATTCGCGAGTAGAAAGTCCTTTAGTACAAAGACGTCCCTTGCTTGTAGGATGATCAGAGTCTCCTTCAACTTTGATAACCTGACCATCCTTCATATATACATTCTGTCCACAATAAAACGCAGAGCAGCAAACATTGCACACACTCTTCTTGACATCTATTCCAGTCTCTTCTGAGGGTACTTTTGCACTCATCAAGCGTTTAGCCAAATCAGACACCTTAAAGCCTCCTTAAGCCTCCACTCTTTTTTTGAGAATGAAGGTAAGAACAATAGCGACAGCAATTAGTGAAAGGCCAATCATATCTGTTGTCGTACCTGGAATGATTGTGCAGATAGATGCAACACCCAAGAGTATTCTTGCTACCTTTCCATAGCTGAAGATCATATAACCTTCAAATGCACCTACCAAGCAGAATATACCAACAACTGCAGTAAGCATAGCAATGAAGACTTCAAGCTTAGATCCAATCATGATCAGAGCAGGAGATGTTAAGAAGATGAAAGGAATGATGAAAGCAACGATTCCAAGACGGAATGCCTTCCAACCAGTCTTATTAGCATCTGCTTCAGCTATTGCAGCCGCTGTATATGATGTAATCGCAACAGGAGGAGTAATAGTACCGATACAAGAGAAGAAGAATATGAACATATGAGCAGCAAGAGGCTCTGCTCCCATCTTGATCAGTGATGGAGCAAGAATAGATGCAAGTACTACATATACTGCAGCAGCTGGCATACCACATCCCAGAAGGATAGTAATCAATGCTGTAATCAGTGCTCCTATATAGATATTATCATGTGCGAGGTAAATAAGCGAATATGATAGCTTAGCACCAAGACCTGTGATGGAAAGAACACCAACAATGATTCCAGCACAAGCACATGTAGAAACGATAGGAACAACAGACTTGGAACCGCTTTCCAAAGCTTTCTGAATCTTCTTGAATGTAGGTCTTGTTTCCTTATTGAAGCATGCGCAAATCAAAACTGAAATAAGAGAGAATACGGCACTCTTCATTGGGCTATAGCCATAACAGATCAAGCCAACGAGGATGACAATAGGAATTGCCATTGCTCCTCTCTTTTTCATTACTTCCTTCATTGATGGAAGCTGATCTTTGCCTAATCCCTTGATATTATGCTTAACAGCCATAGCATCAACTGCAAGCAAGATAGAGATGTAGTACATCAAAGCAGGGAATATAGATGCAGTTGCAACTTTTCCATACCTGATACCAACGTACTCAGCAAGAATGAATGCACCAGCACCCATGATAGGAGGTGTGAACATGCCACCAGTTGAAGCAACAGCCTCAATAGCACCTGCCTCAACATCTGAGTAACCAGATTTCTTCATAAGAGGAATAGTAAATGTACCAGTTGTTACAACATTCGCAGCAGAGGAACCAGAGATCATGCCCATAAGACCACTCGCTATAACAGCGTTCTTAGCAGGACCACCTCTGTATTTGCCTGTTAGTGCATATGAGAAGTCAACGAACCACTCACCTGTTCCAAAAGCTTCAAGGAACGCACCAAAGACTACAAATGCCATAATATATGTAGCAGCGATGCCAATAGGAGTTCCAAAGACACCTTCAGTTGAAACATAGAGGAATGTCATAAGACGCTTCCATGTCTCACCCCTGTGGCCAAGAACACCCGGCATGTAACGCCCAGCTAGTGCATATACGATAAACACAGCAGCAAGTATTGCCATGAACTTTCCTGTTGTACGGTATGTGATGACTAGCAGAATGAGAACCATTATGGTTGCCATTATGATATCACTCTGAGGTGTAGCACCAACTTTCATTGTACGACTTGGGAAAACAGCAATTATGTATATAGCAGATGCAAATAATGCAATAGCTAATATGTAATCAAGAATGACAAGGAATATATTCTCTTTATCCTTGATTTTCTCATGTTTCAGAATAAGCACTGTTGGACACAAGAGCGCTATCAAGAGTGCTCTATGAGTCATATCTGAAGATACGCCAAAGAACGCAAAATAGAGATATAACAGTGCTGTTACGGTATAGATAGCGGAGACTATCTTAGTCTCCACTGTCTTTCTGTCTTTAATCAAACTCATTTAAGTAGTCCAGCTTCCTTGTAGTATTTCTCTGCACCTGGGTGTAGTGGAATTGGGCAGTTCTTAGCAGCATTTTGAGCTGAGAAATTCTTAGCAGTAGGCTCTGAAGCAGCAATATCTGCAGCATGCTCTATACAAGCCTTTGTAATGTTATATGCCATCTCTTCAGACATGCTCTCACTAGCAATCAACATAATTGTCTGATAGATAACCTGAACATCTTCACTTGTACCATATACATCTTTCGAAAGGATTCTAGATGCGTAATATGGAGCAGAAGCAGTGATCTTAGCAGCATGCTCATCATCAACAGATAGAATTACTACATTCTTTCCATTAGTTGCGCATAGTTCCTGAATAGCAGATGCAGGAGGTGCAGACTGTACAACAACAGCATCAACTTTACCGTCTTTAAGAGCTGAAATACCCTCTGAATATGAAACATATGTTGGCTTAACATCGTCAACTGAGAAGCCATAAGCATCCCAAACTGCTTTAGCCATTACAATTGCGCCACCACCTGCAGGACCCATTACAACATTCTTGCCAATCAAGTCTGTCATCTTGGTAATGCCAGTCTTCTTGAGTGTTACAACATGGAAAGTACCCATTGAAATACCGTTGAAGATGACTCTTAGATCTGGATAAGCTTCCTTGAAAGTACCTGTGCCAGAATAAGCCTGGAATGCAGATCCACTCATTGTGATACCTAAATCAACTTCCTTATTATGAACTAATGAACAGTTCTCGATTGCTCCACCAGTAACCTGAGCTGAAGCTTCAACATTAGGAACGTTATTTGAAATAGCACTTGCAATAGCGATTCCAACTGGATAGAAAGCACCACCAGCACCTGCAGTACCTACTGTTATATAGGACTTCTGTTCCTGTGCTCCATTAGCAAAGATGGATGAAACAGCCATCATTACAATCAACAAACAAACAACTAATCTCTTCATTAGTTTCCTCCTCCATGTCATAAATTGAAGAATGACTCAGCATTCTTATGATAAATTTTGTTTTCAGTATCAGAAGAGAGATTAAGGGCTGCTATTGCCTCCTCTCCTCCTTTGATATATGCACCATCTTCTGGATCAAATGGCATATCTGTTGCGAATAGCACATGATCCTCTCCGTAGAAATCCAAACCACATCTAATAGGAGATGATGAATTACATGTAGCAGTATCAACATAGAACTTCTTGAATGCGTCTATTGGATTTCCTTTAAGCTTCGTCTTAGTAAGCTGCTCTTTTAAGTCCAAAGCGGTTCTAGAACCATACATCTTAAGACCATTTTCTATTCTGCCTTCAAGCATTGGAATCAAAGCTCCGCAGTGATGTGTAAGAATCTTAAGATCAGGAAAATCTTCAAATATGCCTGAGAAGACAAGACGTGCCATAGCTACAGTTGTCTGGTAAGGCCAGCCAATCAAATACCATAGTTCATACTTAGACCACTCTTCAGTTGGAAACTCTGGAGTCTTCTGTCCACCAACTGGGTGAATAAGAATTGGCAGATTCTGCTTATTGCACTCTTCATATACAGGCCAGAATTCTTCTGTATCAATAGGAGCACCATTTATATGTGTATAAATCTGAATGCCTTTAGCACCCATATCTTTACATCTTCTGATTTCTTCAACAGAAGCTTTTATATTATTTGCAGGAATATTACCAATAAAACCATTATATAGCTCAGGATAAGCATTAACTATTTTCGCTATCTCATCATTGCCAACAGCAGCAATCTTTGGAGATTTTTCAGCATTTGCGAGAGCCTCGATTGGAGGAGAAACAATATTGGGAATCTGAGTATAGCCAGGATATCTCAACATAATATCCTTTCTATATTCCATATCAGACATTGCCTTCATTTTGAGCGCACGAACGAACATATGAGACTTACCAGGAGCCTCTGCCATTGCAAGTTCTGCATACTTTTTAGGCATTAAGTGACAAAAACTATCTATTACTTTCATAATCTACCTTCACCTAAAAAGTCTACTATCGGTATTTGCATCACGCTCGCACTAACATGCTAAGAATTAGCATTTTTCTGCTGTTATACCAAATAAAAAAACAATGGCTCTTAATTATGAAAAGAAATAAATAATGAATAAACAAAAGAAACCTGCCATACATGATACAGCAGGTCTATATACAGAAAAAGAATAACTCTGGATTATCAACAACCTTCGCCAGTTATAGAACAAGAAGATCCACTGATAATAGGTTCATCATTAATAGCACTTTCACTATAAGTGATTTTATATTCAAGTGAAGCAACTTGTGAAAGAGTGTAGTAGATAGAGCAATAGCGAGAAGCCTTCTCAATAGCACTCTCAAAGAGCTCTTTGTCTTCTACTCCTTGCGCATTGATAGCTAAGAGCGCATGTTCCATAGTAGTAGGTTTCTCTTGTCTTTTCGTGCATGTTACGTCGAAAGAAACACTACTGTATTTAACACTCATCTTTTCAGCAAGTGCTTTGAACGTTAAATAAAAGCATCCAGATAAAGCACCAAGCAGATAATGGTAAGGCCCTGACATTACTGCAATATCGTGTCTAACTCCATCAGGAGTAACAAAGAACTGTTCACTACTCGAATACTCAGCTTTAATTCTTAATTCATTCATACTATTGATAATAATTATCATTAATAAATAAATCAACTTATCAGCACAGATACTTTGTACAAAAGGTTCACAAGTTAACGTACATAAATGTTTTTTCTGGAATCCTATTCATTTTCCTGATAAGCTGCAATTATGACGCTAGAACAATACATAGTCTTTTTATCAGAGATTTATACAAAGAGAGATGGTGGACATCTTTCTACTTCTTCTGTGAATCACTATGGTGTTGAAGCTCTTAAAAAGATTAACTATTTTGTCCATAAGCTATTTCCTGAATATGAATCTGTTTTTGATATTGCTTCCTATTCAGAGCTGCAAAGAATAAAGAACACTGTTTTCCATAATCCTGAGTTCAGCACACTTGATTCAAGAGGAAATAATATGTATTCCGCTGGATTCAATAGATATGTAGAATTTGCAAGTGGAAAAGAATTTATCAACAAAGAGAAGGAACTTTCTAAGCTTGATACTAAAGAGCCGATTAAGCAAAGCCTTCTAATCAAAGAATCCTTTGTACCTACCAGAGATAGAATCAAAATCCTGCAAGTTGAACAAGCATGCAACTATAGCTGTCAAATCGATAATTACCATAGGACATTTATTGCGAAAGCATCTGGACATCAATATATGGAAGGACATCATATCATTCCGCTAAGTCAGCAGAATGACTTCCAATACAGCCTAGACTGTTATGCAAACATCATTGTTCTTTGTCCTAATTGCCATAGATTTATGCACTATGGATTAGAGAGTGAGAAAAAAGAGAAACTCATCACAATCTATGAAGAAAGAGCAGAAAGGTTCTCAAACAGCGGAATTCTGTTAGATAGGCCAGAATTTCTAGAAAGAGTCGAAGCCTCCTCCCACCTATATACACTTTAGACTATTGCGATTCAAAAAGAATATGTGGCCTTTTTATGAACAATGTTGTCTAAGATATAAGAGGCATTTAACCAAAAGCTCTTCTT
Source organism: uncultured Spirochaetales bacterium (assembly GCA_934247875.1). Lineage (GTDB taxonomy): Bacteria > Spirochaetota > Spirochaetia > Sphaerochaetales > Sphaerochaetaceae > Ornithospirochaeta. The sequence continues at coordinate 2,769 of CAKQJZ010000018.1, read as the reverse complement.
CTTTTCCATAGTCCCTTGTGGTGTCTCCATCAAATCTTTTGAGTCTCTTGCATGAGGTCTTATATGCGAAACTGGATTTTGGCTGATACGAATAAAATGATTGTAATCACCAGCAATAATCTTTGCTTTGGTATCTTCCCATACTCCATGAACTATATCAAGATCTGATTCTGGCATATTCCAAATCGTACATCGATCAAGCACATAATCATTGACTGAAGAATCATAAACAAAAATCGGACATAGAAACTTTCTAGTCAGTTGTGCATATAACGTGCTGTCTTCCCATTCCTCATTGATGATTTCTTTGTATTGAATTGCAGGAAAAGACATTGACTCTTTGTTTTTGCCATTTGCATCTACTTTAATTGTCTTTATCTGGATATCTGCAGCAGCAAACTCATAGAACATGTTTTCAGGGCGCTTTCCTTTTGTCCCTAATATATGAAGAATTATTCTGCTGTTTATGTTTTTAGAACCTGTTATAGCAAATTCTTTCTTAAGACTTTCTACACTCTTTCCAATATAAGGACCAACAAGAATCATTATCTTTTCTTGAACTGTTTCACCAGCCTTGCAGAATCTTCTAAGACCAGTTTGGTTATGCGATCTTTCAAGCATCCTCTGATAAATGGTTCTCATATACTGAATTTTGAAACAGAACGCTCTTTGCTTTGCCATTATGTCAGAAAATGGTTGCTTTCTATATGATTCTTCAGCAGTAGACCCCTTTGTGCATGCACCAAGATATAGAGTATCCCCTTCTGAAAGTTCATGAGCTTTGCCCTGCTTAATCTTCTCAACAATGGTTAGCCAGTCATGCCTAATCTGGTCACCATCTTCCTTCATGCACTCCCAAAGACCTGTCATCTTTATCTTAAAGTCTCTATAATTCTCAGCACTCTCATGGATATACCATATTAAAAGGATTGCAGCATTCTTCATAAGAAAATGAGAGTTTTCAATGGAATCTTCTTTCGCAGTGTCAAAATAATTGATGATATTCAGGACAAGTCTTTCCTTTGGAACAAGCTCTCCCAATGCATTATATCTCAAAGGTGTTGCTTTTAGCTCCAATGGAATTGGATAGAAATCAGGAGCAGAAAGGCTATTTGTCTCAATACCAAAGAAGGCATTTTCAAGATACTGGCCAAATCCACCTTTGCTATGCCCTTCCTTCAGTATTCCTGCCATATATGATACTTTCTGTTCTTTAATTGTTGAGTCATCAAGATTTGCAGCAAAATCTAAAATCTCATCAATGCTTGTCCACTCTCTCATAAATTGGATTATGAATCTAAACCCTTTTGTTATCAATAATTTAAAAAATATGAATTTTGATCTTGATCAAAAGACCTTTTTCTGCTATACAGATAATATGGCAGAGAAAAACAATAATGTGGTAGAACTATTCGCTGGAGTCGGAGGATTCCGTCTTGGTCTTGAGAAATCTGGATGGAAGACTGTATTTGCGAATCAGTGGGAACCAGGAGCAAAAACACAATGGGCATTTGATTGCTATAACAGGCATTTTCCGGATTCAATAAACTCCAATGTAGATATTGCTACAATAAATGCTACTAATATTCCTGACCATGCAATCTTGTGTGGCGGTTTTCCATGCCAAGATTACTCTGTTGCTTCTACTCTTGCAAATTCAAAAGGAATTGAAGGAAAGAAAGGTGTTCTTTGGTGGGAAATACGAAGGATAGCTGAAGAAAAAAAGCCTCGATTCATCTTGCTAGAGAATGTTGATAGACTCCTCAAATCACCAGCAAAGCAGAGAGGCCGTGACTTCGGTATTATCCTGTCATGTCTAAATGCCCTTGGTTATTCAGCAGAATGGAGAGTCATTAATGCTGCTGACTATGGTCTTCAACAAAGAAGAAGACGTACCTTCATATTTGCAACAAATGATAAATCAATACAGAAAAAGCTTTATGGAAAGAATGATGGAGGATCAATTATTACTTCAACAGGCTTTTTCGCACCAGCATTCCCTTGCACAAAGAAAACTGGTGCTGATTCTAGGCTCGTTGACATTCCTACTGATTTAGTTGATCTTTCTGATAATTTCACCGTCAGTTTTGAAAATGCTGGCATATCAATAAACTTTGAGGCAAAAACTGCCGATGTAGTTCCAAACTACAATGGCCCACAGAAAACTTTGGGAGAACTCCTTGAATCTGAGGTAGATGAGAGATTTTACATTCCAGAAGATAAACTTGAAAAGTGGCAGTATCTTAAAGGCGCAAAGCATGAAGAACGCACAACAACAGCTGGCTTCAAGTATTATTATTCTGAAGGGCCAATTGCCTACCCTGATTATCTTGATAGACCTGCTCGTACAATGCTCACATCAGAAGGTTCTGTAAACAGAAGTTCTCATATAATTCTTGATCCAAACACTGGGCGAATGAGAATTCTTACACCCGTAGAATGCGAAAGAATTGATGGATTCCCAGACCATTGGACAGAAGGAATGACAGACCATATGAGATATTTCACAATGGGGAATGCTTTAGTTGTACAGCTTATTGAAAAAATGGGAGAAAGAATAAGGGCTCTTGTATTGTCTAATGGATAGGTATTTTAAATATCTCCAGTACTAACACTACTTTGCATGACATATTTAAACTCATACCTTTCTATTGCACTTAGTTATACAATCAATACAACGATAAATATATCACAGAATAAACGCATGAGATAATTAAACCAGATGTTTTGAGCTATTTATATGAGGAATTTCGGTTTTTTAGCTGAAGT
>CAKQJZ010000017.1 GCA_934247875.1 uncultured Spirochaetales bacterium | reverse complement strand
AACCATTTACATCAAAGAGAGGGATTCTAATGGTAAATGTCTATCTGCTTAATACCACCTTGAAAGATTTTGAGCCAAAATTTTTTCATGTGCTTTACTCCTGTGTCTTCATTATCAAGGGCATTTTCTCATCCGTCAAAAATTTCATGAAAATTATTTTTGCATAAATAACTAATAGATAAAATAATCATTATATAGCGCTAAAATATTATAAAATAATAAGATAAAAACTTATAATAAATTGTTAATATTCAACTTATTTTCATTAATTTGAATTTGATGAAAATTAATTATCAAAAATTGCACATTATTACATTACAATATTGCCATGAGCAAAAGACCTCCATTAAAAGAAATTGCAGCAATGACAGGATTATCGCTAAGTACTATTTCCAGAGCATTTTCTGGAAGTGAAAACATAAGCTACTCGACTAAAAAGAAAATCGAGCATGCTGTCAATGAGTACTATGGAAATCTGAATAACCCTCAAAGTGGCAAGATTGGTCTGATTATTCCTGATATTCAGAATCAGTTTTTTCCTCTGCTATTATTAGGGATTGAGAATGTTGCATCATCTTCTAATTACACATTGCTGCTATCAAATAGCAATGGCAGTTCAAAACAAGAGGATAAGCTGCTTCAGCAGATGATAGATTTAGGGGTAGACGGTGTGATATTTGTCTCGTCGGGCTCTGCATCTGATTTTGTTAACCAGATTATAGACTCTAAGATAATACCGCTTGTTTTTCTCGATAGAGATCCAGGTCTTTCAAATATCAACTATGTCACAACAGAAAACTTCAATGGAATGTACCAAGCAACTAGATATCTTTTAACACTCCAGCACAGCAATATTCTGTTCTTAGGTGGAACAGAGAATACTTCAACAAATAAAGAAAGACTTGAAGGTTTTACGCGGGCAATGCATGACGCAGGGCATGAAGTATCAGAGCGCAACATAGTGTATGCAGACTTCGATTTCAGAAAAGGGTATGAAGTAATAAAGAATATGCTTGATAGCCAAGAATTTGATTATACTGCTGTTCTTGCTGCTAACGATCTGATGGCACTTGGAGCAATCAAGGCTCTAAATGAAAAGCATATATCAATACCAGAAGATATATCTGTTATTGGATATGATGATATTCCTGTAGCTGAATTCGTTGGTCTTACTACTGTTCATCAGCCTTTCTCTGATATGGGCAGAAGAGCTATGTATCAGCTGCTTGCACTGATTCAGGATTCGTCTTTTTTGCCAAACAAGATAGTATTGCCAACAAGCATAGTCTTCAGAAACAGCTGTGCGCTTCCTTCTTCTTTCAAGAGACCTTAAGTATTCAGTGCGTGGATACAAATCCGCTCTAACAATTCATTGTATTTGAGGGGCCAGAAGCCAAATCTAGTCCCAATGCTATTAATTCCTCATCTATATATTTCAGAGGAATTCTATTTATATTGCTCCAATTTCGGCTATCTATAGAAATATGAATTGAGTGTTATAATAGTGACAAGGTAGCAATAAACAACTATCCTCATTCTGTTTGTTATATACATTTTAGGGGTTTTCTTTTGAGTGATATGGATTTGTACTTCAAAATGTGCCTTTCGCGTGCTTTTGAAGAGAAGATAGATGAACTATTTAAAGATGGTGCTTTATATGGCACAACACACCTGTCCATTGGGCAGGAGGCGAGCCATGTTGGGCTTGTAGCGGCGCTTGATAAAGCTGACTACATTGTACCAACGCATCGCTGTCATGGCTTTAATATAGCGAAGGGGACATCTATCAGACGAATGTTCTCAGAGATGTTTGGCTCAAGAGATGGTATATGCAAGGGTCTTGGTGGCTCTATGCATATGTCTGATGTTGCAACTTATAATCTAGGCTCATCGGCTGTTGTAGGCTCTGGCATTCCACTCGCCTCTGGTGCTGCGTTTGCTTTGAAGCGTCTCAAAAAGAATAATATCTCAGTTGCTATCTTTGGTGATGGTGCAACTAGCAGAGGCACTCTTCATGAGACGATGAATATTGCTTCTGTATGGTCGCTGCCTTTGATGTTCTATTTGGAGAACAATCACTATGGCATGAGTGCTAGTGCAGATAAGATGATTTCGACTAAAGAGATCTATAAGCGTTCTGCTGGCTATGGCATTGAAAGCATCTATGTAGAGAATGGAAACGATGTGTTTGCTGTGTTAGATGCTGCAAAGAAAGCACGTCAATATATTATAGAGAATAAGAGGCCTGTTTTTGTTGAAGTAAATACTTATAGACAGTGTGGCCACTCAAAATCTGATAAGCGCATTTACAGAGATAGGCTAGAGGAAGAGAAGTGGAGTGAACGAGATCCTCTTCTTGTTGCTGCTAATAGCCTCTTAGAGCGGGGCTTTAAAAAAGAAGATATCGAGAGTGCGAAGAATGAGGCTTATAGCTTTGTCGAGAGCGAATATAGAGAGGCTGAGAAAATAAAGGATGAGACTTTATCTATCTCTGAGCTTTCTGAGTATGTTTATGCTCCGTCTCCTTTATCTGCTTCAGAGAACAGCAATATGCACAACAGCTCATATAGAGGTGCAGTCAGAGAAGCGCTTGATGAGATACTCAGGACAGATAAGCGTGCGTTGCTCTTTGGCGAAGATATTGCAAAGTATGGCGGATGCTTTGGCGTTACTGGAGATCTTTGGAAGCGTCATAAAGACAGAGTCATTGAGACTCCTGTCTCTGAAGAGTCTTTTACAGGGCTTGCTGTTGGCGCTGCAATGACAGGTCTTCATCCTATTGTTGAAATCATGTATGGTGATTTCTCAACACTCGCATCTGATCCGCTTATTAACCATGCAGCTAAAGCGTACTTCATGTCTGCAGGTCAGTTCACAGCTCCGATAATCTACAGAACAGCAGGAGGTGGCGGCACTGGACACGGGTCGCAGCATACTCAGTCGCTTGAGACTATGTTCTTGAACATTCCTGGCCTAATCGTAGTTGCGCCTTCATCTCCATATAGTGCCAAAGCACTTTTGAAGAGTGCTAATAGATCGAATAATCCAGTCCTTTTCTTTGAGCATAAAGCACTCTATGGAGAAGTTGATATGGTAGGTGATGAGAATGCTTATCTGCCACTTGGAAAGGCTATTGTAAGAAAGATAGGCTGGAAAGTATTGGTAATAGGCTACTCAAGGGCTTATAGAGTTGCTGAGAGTGCGCTTAAAGATGTCGAGAGAGATATAACATTCATAGATCTTGCAACTATAAAGCCACTGGATGAAGAGACTATAAAGTTCTATGCAAAGACATTTGATAGGATCTTGATCGTTGAAGATACTCCGCTTCAGAACTCTGTTGCTGAGAGTGTTATGAGGATTATCAGAAGTGTTAATGACAAGTGCAGAATAGTTACAGCAACTGCCCTTGATATGCCACTTCCATTCTCGAAGAAGCTAGAACGGGATGTTATGCTGAATGAAGATAGAGTCAGAAGCCAATATCTGGAACTATTCATGTGACACCTTTCATTTTTTTGAATATCTAATTAAACTGTTAAACAGTTTTCATCAAGGAGCCAGTAATGGATATTGATATTAAGAATCTCCATCCTCTGGAGGTAAAGCTGCTTCGCCATGTGAATATGGGAGAAGAGATTACTGCAGAGAGAATAATCAAAGAGCTTGATTATAAAGTAGGCCAGTGCAACCAGGCATTCTCATGGCTAGTAGCTAAAGGCTGCTTAGAAGAGACAGGCAGAGAGAAAAAGGTCTTTTACGAGATTACAGATCTTGGCCGCGATTGGGCAAAGAATGGTATGCCAGTTGAGCGTATCTTTACATTTTTGAATAAGAAAGGCCCTCATGCTATGCCTGAGATTGCAAGTGAGCTAGGGCTTGAGAATAGCGATGTTGGTTCTGCTTTTGGACTTTTATCAAAGGCTGGAATAACAAAACTCAATGCAGAGAGAAAGGCTGAAGTTATCAAAGAGAAGCTCTTTGGTGAAGTGCTTTTGCAGCATGCGCTCTTAGAGAGAGGTCTTGAATCAACTATAGATGAGTCTGCTCTTTCCGCGGAAGAGAAGAAAGCTATTTCTCTGCTTGCTAAGAAGCGTGGTGCTCAGTCAGCTCCTTTCAAGATGATTGAAAGAGAGGACGTTACATACTCTCTCACAGAGCTTGGAAAGAAAATCAAAGAAGAAGTAGTTGCAGCAAATATCACAGGTGAGGAATTTGGTCTTCTTACTGAGAAGATGATTGCAAGCGGTAGCTGGAAGAATGGCACATTCCGTCCATATGCTGTAAATGCGCCAACTTCACGTCTTATCCCTGGACGCCGCAATGCTTATTCAAGCTACCTGCAGTGGGTAAAAGACAAGCTTATCTCACTAGGTTTTGAAGAGTTCGATGGACCACTTGTTGAGAATGAGTTCTGGAATGGCGATGCGCTTTTCATGCCTCAGTTCCATGCTGCACGTGATATCCACGATGTATATTATGTAAAAGAGCCAAGACACGCAAAGAAGATTGACGAGCCATGGCTTAGCCAGGTCGCAGCAACACATCAGGACGGATGGAATACAGGAAGCCGTGGCTGGGGATATACATTTGATCATGAGTTCACAAGACGTCAGGTACTCAGAAGCCAGGGCACAGTGCTTTCAGCTCATCAGCTTACAAAAGCTAAGATTCCTGGAAAGTACTTCGGTATTGTACGCTGCTTCAGATATGACCAGGTAGATGCAACTCATGGTGCTGACTTCTATCAGACAGAGGGCATTGTACTTGGAGATGATGTAAACCTTAAGAACCTTCTAGGTCTTCTTAAGATGTTTGCTGAAGAAATTGCAGGCGCAGAAGAGGTCAAGTATGTACCAGGCTACTTCCCATTCACAGAGCCTTCAATCGAAGTTCATATCAAGCACCCAGTACTTGGCTGGTTTGAGCTTGGTGGCGCTGGCATATTCCGTCCAGAGGTTACTAAGCCACTTGGAATCGATGTTCCTGTTTTGGCTTGGGGCTTAGGTATTGATAGAATGGCGCTTATGCACCTAGGGCTTTCAGATATCAGAGAGCTCTTCACTCCAGATATTGAGAATGTAAGACTAAGGAGAGGAAACTAATGCCAAAGATTGAAGCACCAGAAAATCTCTTCTTCTCCCTTTTAGGAAAGAAGCTGACAGATGATGAGCTAGTAGATATCTTCCCAGTTGCTAAAGCTGAGCTTGATGGCCACGACATAGAAGGCAAAGTACTGAAGATTGAGCTTAATGATACAAACAGACCTGACCTTTGGTCACCAGCAGGTGTTGCAAGAGCACTCAGCACATATGAGACAGGTGAGATTCCTTACTATGATTTCTTCTCAACAAAAGATGATGAGAAGGATAGTGAAGGCAGAGTAATCATTGATGATGCATCTGCTATTGGCATCAGAGACTACTCAATCGGCTTTGGCGCAAGAGGCGTTGAGATTGATGAAGAAATGCTATTGAATCTCATTCAGAGCCAGGAGAAGCTTTGCTTCAACTTCGGAAGAAAGAGAAAGACAATCGCAATGGGCATCTATCGCTCTGAGCTGATCAACTACCCAGTTCACTATGCTGCAGTAGACCCAGATAAGACTAAGTTCGTTCCACTTGGAATGGAAGAAGAGCTGTCACTTAGAGAGATTTGCGAGAAGCATCCAAAGGGCAAAGAGTATGGTTATATCGTATCTTCTTACCCAAAGTTCCCATACCTCTATGATGATAAAGGCGAGACTCTCTCATTCCCACCTGTAATCAACAGCGCAAGAATCGGTGCAGTTGAAGTAGGCGACAGTGATCTGTTCATTGAAGTATCTGGTCCTATCCTTGATGACTTGTTGCTTGCAGTGAATATCCTCGCATGTGATCTAGCAGATATGGGCTTTGAGATTCTGCCTCATAAAGTCATATTCTCTAATGAGACTCCTTATGGAAAGGAAATCACAGTCCCATACTATTTTCAGAAGCCAGCAGCTGCTTCAATCGAGCTGATTCAGAAGAAGCTTGGTGAGAACCTCTCAGCATCTGAGTGCCTTGAAGCGCTTAAGAGAATGGGCGTTTATGCTATTGCTGATGATAAGATGATCTACGTTGAAGTTCCTGAGTATAGAAATGACTTCTTGCATGCTGTAGATATCGCAGAAGATGTAATGATTGGCTATGGCCTCAATAACTTTGTGCCAGTTATGCCTAAAGACTTTACAATTGGACGCTTGCTGCCAGTTGAAGAGTTCTCAAGAAAGGTCAAAGAGATTCTTGTTGGTCTTGGTTTCCAGGAGATGATGTATAACTACTTAGGCTCTAAGCGTGAGTATGTAGACAATATGCATGTAACAGGAGACGAGGCTGTATTCATTGCTAACCCAATGAGTGAGAACTATGAAGTAATCAGACCATCTATTCTTCCATCTCTCTTAGAGAGTGAGAGTGTATCTGGGCACGCTGTATATCCTCATAACATCTTCGAAGTAGGCAAAGTAACAGTCAAGGATGATGAAGATAATTCTGGAACAGTCACAAAGAACGCACTTGGTTTCTTCTCATCCAATGTACAGGTTACATACAATGATGCTGCATCTTATATTCAGACTCTTATGTACTTCCTAAGACGTGAATATACACTTGCTCCAGTTGAGAATGATCCAAGATTCATTCCAGGACGCGCTGCTTATATTATCTACAAAGGTAAAAAAGCAGGCATCTTCGGTGAGACTCATCCAGCAGTTCTTGAGAGCTGGAATGCAGCGCTCCCTGCTATAATGGCAGAATTGGATTTGGATATACTTCTAAATTAACAAAGCTTGAAAAGTCGCCTTAACCGGCGATTTTTCTATGTTAAGACACATAGTCTTATTGTGATAAATTTGGACAAACTGAGATTTTTGTCTATATAACTCTTAGTTTATCGATTTACCATAAAGTTATGGTATTTCTATTGAAATTCTTAGTAACGACATTAGCGATATTGACTTTTGTAAGGTTCCAGCCTCTGATTGTGTCTACACCTATCGATGTGATTCTTCGATTTGTATTAATAGCTGGGCTTATATCGCTTGGAGTTTTCATCGTCCTTAATCTGATGAAGCAAAGCAAGAGGGAAAAACAGGAGAAGAGAAAAAAGCAGGGCTACGGAATGTAGCCCCAAGCTTTAAAGATCAAGCATTCTCTTTAGTCCTGCTTCCTGTGTTACTCCTGAAACTCTAGTAACTGCCTTTCCGTTTTTGAAGACAATAAGAGTTGGAATTGTCTGTACTCCGAATTCTTCGGCTAGCTCTGGATTCTCATCGACATTGCATTTGCAGATCTTAGCGCCTTCGAGAGCAGCTTCTTTTGCTTCAAGGATTTTGCCTTGCATCTGGCAAGGACCACACCAAGCTGCCCAGAAATCCAATAGTACAGGCTTATCTGAATCTAAAACTTCGCTTTTGAAATTGTCTTTGGTTATGTGATAAATCATAAACACCTCCTGCTATAAATTAATCAGGAATCACCAAAGTGGCAAATAGCGCAATGTTGCCTGTCTCTTCTGTAAGCCCAGAAAGTGGTACTGTCTTGCTCTCCAGTGGCATTAAAGAGAGTGAATAGATGAAGTCTAAGCGTTCAAAGACTTCGTAGCTGCGTCTTGTAATGCCTGGGTCAAGCTCTGCGCTGAAGTGAGTTGCTCTATATACATCCTGCCATCTTGCTGAAAGTGCATCTGAGAGTGAGAAAGATGTGAGGCTTCTATAGAAGTAATCTGTGATAGTAGTCCAGTCTGTTGTAGATGGAGCCTCTGATGATAAGAAGAGCAGGGCTTTGCCAGAAATAGGTGAGAGCTTATCTAGTGCATCATTCATTACTTCATTCTCATTGCTTTTCACAGCTTTAAGCCATGCACTCACATCATCCTTTGTCCAAGGAAATTCTGTAGAATAATCAAGTATTGTGATATCGAGATTCTTCTTCTCAGTTACTTGCAAGTTGATGATGTTTTCATCTGCTTTATTGAGTTTCGCACTATATATGACAGTGCCATTTAGAAGTGTTGCACTGTCGCATCCATATGATTTTGCGAAGCTTACTTGATTGAGAGCAGAACCAGTAAGCGCTACTAAATCTGGATTGATGTCATGGACTTTAGCTGCTACAGCTTCGATATTCTCCTGAGAGAGCTCTGCGTTCCCAAGTGGAATGAACATCGCACTCAGTGTGACTATGCTCTCATCCGCTTTAAGCTGGTTGGATTTCAGAGGTGAGTAGATATGAGGATATGAAAGAGAAGAGAGATCTTCTGGGTAGTTATTCACATCCATCGCTTTCTGTCTCTCGGCTTCTGCTTTTGCTTTCGCTTCTTCTGCAGCTTTTCGCTCAGCTTCTCGTCTCTCTTTCTCTCTAGCGACTGCAAGTTTGGCCTCTAGCGCTAAATCTTCTCTTTCTTTCAAAACGCTATAACGTGTCTCAGCTAAATCTGAAGAGACAGGAACGTGGATGCTATCTCGTCCTTGTTGGACAGTATATGTCGCGCATGAGCATATTAATAATATAGATAAGAGAGAGAGCACTAATTTTCTCATAAAGACAAAAGCTCTCCATACTTTGAGATTTCTCCCTCTTCGTAGCTATCCTTTTTGAAAACAGGTGTTTTTCCATCTCCTGCTTTTCTAGGAATAACGTGGATATGGAGATGTGGAATCTCCTGTCCAGAGGCTGGAGAGTTGTTGATCATGATATTAGTTCCATCTGCTTTGAGAACTTCTCTCTGCTTCTCATCGACTCTGCGTGCTATCTCCATCATGTGGTCCAGCGTTGCTTTTGGAACTGCTGTGAATGTCTCATAAGGCTTTTTGGAAATAACCAGAGCATGGCCTTTTGAGATTGGATTTATATCGAGTATGACTATGCATAGCTCATCTTCATAAAGTTTTGTAGATGGAATCTTACCATCAATTATCATTTCAAATAGTGTTGCCATAGGTTCATGTTAACATTATTTTACACTCTTCGAAAGACAGATATTTATAAAACAAATAGTAGTTAATTAACGGTTTTTCAAGAAAATACTTGAACAAAGTCATAAAAATCAGATAGTATGCTATTCGGTGACAAAATGTCACTTATTCAAATTGAATTAATTCAGGTTAATCCTGAAGGCTATAAAAACTTTGCAACGAGGAAAAAAAGACTATGATCAATGATCTTCTGGGTATGAGAAACATCGGAATCAGCGCACATATCGATTCTGGTAAAACTACACTCTCTGAGCGTATCCTGTATTACAGCAACAAGATTCACCAGTTCCACGATGTACGTGGTAAAGATGGTGTTGGTGCAACCATGGACTCCATGGAGCTCGAGAGAGAAAGAGGAATCACAATTGCTTCTGCTGCTACTAACGTAAACTGGAAGGGCCACGAGATTAATATTATCGATACTCCGGGGCACGTAGACTTCACAATCGAGGTAGAGAGATCACTACGTGTACTTGATGGAGCTATTCTCGTTCTTTGCTCTGTTGGCGGCGTTCAGTCTCAGTCAATCACAGTAGACAGACAGATGAAGAGATACCATGTTCCACGTATCGCTTTCGTAAACAAGTGCGATAGAACAGGTGCTAACCCTTATAGAGTTAAGAACCAGCTTATTGAGAAGCTTGGTCTTAATGCTGTACTTATGGAAATCCCAATTGGACTTGAGGATAAGCTTGAGGGTGTTGTTGACCTTGTAGAGATGAAGGCTATTTACTTCGACGACGGTCCTAACGGAGACGGCGCAAGATATGCAGAGATTCCTGCTGATCTTCTTGAAGAAGCTAAAGCTAAGAGAGCTGAAATGCTTGACTCTGTTTCTATGTGCACAGGCAACGATGAGCTTATGGAGACTCTCCTTATGGAAGAGGAGCCATCAGTTGAGCTTATTAAAGAGTGCGTAAGAAGATCTACTATTGCTCTAGAGCTTTGCCCTGTATTCATGGGTTCTGCATATAAGAACAAGGGTATTCAGCCACTGCTTGATGCTGTTGTAGATTACCTTCCAAACCCAACTGAAGTTGTAAACAAGGCACTTGACCTTGATAACAACGAGGCAGAGGTTATTCTAAAGTCAGAAGAGGATCTTCCTCCAGTTATTCTTGCTTTCAAGCTTGAAGATGGTCAGTATGGTCAGCTTACTTATATCCGTGTATATCAGGGAAAGATCAAGAAGGGTGATACTCTCTACAACACAAGAACAAGAAAGAAGTTCAACGTTGGTAGACTTGTAAAGATGCACGCTTCAACAATGGAAGATATCTCAGAGTGTGGATGTGGTGAGATTGCAGCACTATTCGGTATTGACTGTGCATCAGGTGATACATTCTGTGATCCAAGCCTCAACTACTCAATGACAAGTATGTATGTTCCATCTCCTGTTATCTCACTTGCTATCAAGCCAGTAGATAAGAAGGCTGCTGATAACATGGCTAAGGCTCTCAACAGATTCACAAAGGAAGACCCAACATTCCAGACATATGTTGATCCAGAGTCTAACCAGACAATCATCAAGGGAATGGGCGAGCTTCACCTCGATGTATATATCGAGAGAATGAAGAGAGAGTATAAGGCTGAGGTTGAAGTTGGTAAGCCTGAAGTAGCTTATAGAGAGGCTATTTCACAGCGCGCAGATTTCAACTACACACATAAGAAGCAGACAGGTGGTTCTGGTCAGTATGCACGTGTTGCAGGCTACATTGAGCCAACAGTTGCTGCATCTGATGATGAGCCAGCTAAAGACTATGAGTTCATCGATGAAGTTAAGGGTGGTGCTATTCCTACAGAGTACATCCCATCTTGTGATAAGGGCTTCCAGACAGCTATCAAGAAGGGTACTCAGATTGGCTTCCCAGTAATCGGTGTTAAGTGTGTTGTTAACGATGGTGCATGGCACCCAGTTGACTCTTCTGATATGGCATTCCAGACTGCTGCTCTTGGTGCATTCAGAGAGGCTTATGAGAAGGCAAAGCCAGTAATTCTCGAGCCTATCATGAAGGTTGAAGTTGAAGGTCCAAGTGAGTTCCAGGGTAACATCTTCGGTTCAATCAACCAGAGAAGAGGTATGATTGTTTCTTCAACAGAAGATAACAACCAGTGTACAGTTATTGCTGAAGTTCCACTTTCAGAGATGTTCGGTTATTCAACAGTTCTAAGATCTCTTACTCAGGGTAAGGCAGAGTTCACTATGGAAGTTTCCAAGTATGGCAGAGTTCCACAGTCTGTTGCTGAAGAGCTCAAGAAAGCTTACGAAGAGAAGAAAAAGAAAGAAGCTTCAAAATAATCATAAGTTGAATTACTTATATAAGCTGCATTGTCGAAAAAAAGACTTTGCAGCTTTTTTTGTTTTCTCATTTCCCGGGCTAATAAAAATAGTGAGGAGAAGATATGAATAGAAAACATAGGATAGTAAGAGTTGAGGTTATTAAAAGAGAGTCAGAGCTTAATAAGCTTTTATCAGATTTCTGCGCACTATATGAGAGAGGCAAGCTTGATGCTGCTTCAAAGGCATTAGATAAGCTCTTCTTGTATTCATATGAAAATGACAATGCTTTGCTTTATGAGATCTTGTCATATGAGGCTGCGTTGAAAGGTGAGAATGGCGAAGTGCTTAAAGCGATAAGGCTTAATAGAGTTTTACTAGACAATTTAAGACGCAAAAGCACTGTAAGCGAAGTTTAGAAGGCAGTATCAGAGAACTTGATCAAAGATTTAAGCGCATTTGGCTACTCAGTAGGTGCCATCACTGAAGAGCACAAAATGAGTGAAAGAGTCTATCTTTCATTCATCCAAACACATTCCTCAGAAATGTAAAATACTTCTTTAATTCCGATTTCTATCTGTTATAATTACGTTATAGATAGATCACGAATGGAGGTAAAGTAAAATGGACATTCAGCAGCTAAACAGCATTAGCCCACTTCGCGTATTTGAGGATGCAATCAATGGCGGACTAGGTAAGGGTAATCTCGGAGTAATCGTATCTAGACATGGAGTTGGTAAGACAGCTTGCTTGGTACACCTCGCAACTGACAAATTATTCAAAGGTGAAAATGTAATTCATGTCTCTTTCTCAGGTAACGTAGAACATGTAATTAACTGGTATAAAGAAGTATTCAGAGAGATTGCAGAGATTCAGTCACTCGACGATGCTACAACAGTTTATAACTCGATTCTGGCTAATCGTGTAGTTATGAACTTCTCTCAGGAGCAGGTTCCAATCGATAAGGTTCTCTCTTCTCTTGAGTCTCTGATCAATCAGGGCTCATTCAAAGCAGATGCAGTTCTATTTGATGGATATAAGCTTACAGTAGCTAGCGATGAAGATATTGTTAAGATCAAGGACTTTGCTAAGAAGATGAATATCGAAGTATGGTTCTCAGTATCTCCTGTTAAGCCAGATGTTAAATATGATGAGTTTGGAGTTCCTGATACACTTCTCAAATACTATGATGATATTGATGTATTAGTAGCTTTGAAATATGAAGAAAAGATTGATAAGGTAATGATGACTGTTGTAAGAGCTCATCATGAGAATGTTCCAAAGCCTCTTAAGGTTGCACTGGATCCAAAAACAATGCTTATTTCTCATAGCTGATGATCTATAGAGCTGGGTGCGCCCAGCTCTTTTAACCAATAAGTATGATGCATTCTGCTTTGATAGCAGCGCCAGATCCAATTTCGCCAAGGCCCTCATTGGTCTTGGCTTTTATTGATACTCTTGATACGTCAATGGATAGAAGTTCTGAGAGAGATTCTCTGATGCTATCTATATAGCCTCTGAGTTTTGGCGCTTCTAGCGTTATAGTTGCGTCGATATTGATTATTTCAGGCTTAGTCAGCTCTAAGACTTTCTTAAGAAGCTCTTTTGAGTCAGCGTCTTTGTATTTAGCATCACTTGGTGGAAAGAGCGCACCTATGTCGCCTAGTGCTTTAGCACCTAAGAGCGCATCAATTAGCGCATGCAAGAGCACATCTCCATCTGAGTGTGCAATTTCACCCTTTTTAGATGGGATAGCAATGCCGCCAAGCATTAGTGCGCGGCCTTCTGCTAAGCGATGGATATCATTGCCAAAGCCGATTCTCACTCTTCGTCTCCCTTTGCCATCAGTTCATGCATTCTTCTTACAGCTTCACGGCTTTTTCTGCCTTCTTTACGTGCTTTTACATATTCTTCGATTTGCTTCTCAGCATCTTCTATATCTTCAAGATATGTAATCTTCTTATTGCTCTCTAAGCCTTGTGTAACAGTGCATTTAAAGCCAGCATTCATAAAGACTTCGATATCATCTGCAAAAGAGTCTTCAGCTGTTATTGCCTCATATGCGCTATATAGCTCATCAGCTTTGAATACCTGAGGAGTCTGTACTCTGATGAGATCAGATCTATCAACACTATCTGTTATGAAGCCATCAGACCCTAAACGCTTAACAGCATCTGTGACGCGACGAGCAGGTGCAGCGCCTCCTGCAACAGTTGCAGAAGCAAGTGTCCTGATAATCTCATCTGGTGTTATATAAGGTCTTGCTCCATCATGGATCATTATATATTCAAAAGAGAAAGGCAGAGCTTTAAGATGCTCAAGAGCTTTCTTAACACTCTCTGTTCTTGTGCTTCCGCCAGATGTGATCAATAGCGGAATGCTATTGAATGATGCAAGGTCTTCTAGTGCTACAGCTGTCTCATCTTCTGAGCCTTCAGGTGTTGTTACAACAACAGCAGATAGGGAAGGAAACTCATAGAATGGCTCTGTTGCTCTATATAGCACAGTGTGACCATCTATCTTCAAATATTCCTTTTTAACGCTTATATCTCTGTTCTTATTGAATCTTTCAGATTTGCCTGCTGCTGTGATTATTAGTGCAAAAGTTGGAATTCGGTGCATTTTGGTTCTAAGACAGAGAATATCTGCCTTTTCATCTCCTCTAAAGAGAGTCCTAACACAGAAGCGGCCTCATCTACAAGCATAGAGAGAGCAGAATCATATAATCTTTTCTCAAGCGCTGGCAGCTCTTTGACCTTCGAGCGATGATAGAGCGTATTGACAACATATGCAACGCTCTTCAATGAGCCCTCTTTGACAAGCTCCTGATTCTCTTGTAGCCGCTCCTTCCAGTCCGCTGAAGCATTGTATCTTGTAGCTTTGCTAAGCGAATGTATCGCTTCATTTGCTTCAGCTTTAGTTGCTAGGTGCCTGAGTCCTAGATTATTTGCTTTATGGAGGGGCAGAAGAATATCCATATCGGAGTCCGAAAGATGGATTCTTAAGTACTCTAATGCGTTTCTTGTCTCAATGTTAGCTATCTCTCCAACGCCGCGGAGAGGGTAGACAACAGTATCTCCAACATTGAAGTTAATCGATAATTCTGTGCTATCCATATATTTATTTTACTTCAGAATATCAGAATTTGAAATGACTTTTTTTTACATCTAAAACTCTCTATAATCATTAAGTATGAATTCATTAACAAGAAAAACCGGTGTTTTGATGCATATTTCTTCTTTGCCTAGCCCATACGGAATCGGAGACCTAGGCAGAGAGGCCAGAGTATTTGCTGATACTCTCAAAAACAATAAGATCTCCCTTTGGCAAATCCTTCCAACAGGCCCTACTGGCTATGGTGATAGCCCATATGCAGCGCGCTCAGCATTTGCTGGCAATGAGCTGTTCATTTCGCCTAGAGAGCTATATCTTGAGGGATATCTGGAACTTGAGGATGTGACTAAGAAGCCTATAGCGACAGAACGCGTCGACTATGGCAAAGTGCGAGAATTCAAGATGCCGCTTCTTGAGAAAGCTGCCCTTAACTTCCTTAAAGAGAAAGACAAGTCTGCTTATCTGAAGTTCAAAGAAGAAAACAAAGCATGGCTTGAAGACTATGCGCTTTTTCAGGCGCTATGCGAGAAATACAACGACTCAAGGTGGTATTTAGCTTGGCCTAAGGAATTGAGATGCAGAGAAGAGAAAGCACTTCTTAAAGCGAAGAAAGAGCTTAAAGACCGTATTGAGATATATGAAGTATGGCAATACTTCTTTTTCTCAGAGTGGACTAAATTCAAAAGCTACGTACATGAGCGTGGCATAGAGCTCATTGGCGATATTCCAATCTTCGTCGCTGCTGATTCAGCTGATGCATGGGTAAATGTGAATCTATTGAAGATAGATGAGAATGGACAGCAGGAAGTATCATCAGGAGTACCACCAGATGCATTCTCTTCAACAGGTCAGCTTTGGGGCAATCCTTTATATCGCTGGAGCGAGCATGAAAAGACTGGCTTCAAGTGGTGGACTGATAGAATCAAAAGCTGTCTGACTCTTTGCGATATTGTACGAATAGATCATTTCAGAGGCTTTGAAGCATGCTGGGAAGTTCCTGCAGGAGAGGATACTGCAATAAATGGCAAGTGGGTCAAAGCTCCTGGTGCGAAGTTCTTCAAGAAAATCAAAGAGGAATTTGGCGATAATCTTCCATTCATAGCTGAAGATTTGGGAGTAATCACTCCGGAGGTTGATAAGCTCAGACTTAGCAATAACCTTCCTGGAATGAAGATCATCCAATTCGCATTTGGCTTTGATGGTGATAAGTTCGATACATCCAATCAGTATCTTCCTCATAACTATGAGAAGCTTACAGTCGCTTATACTGGCACACATGACAATAATACAACTCTTGGCTGGTATGAAGAGCTTGATGATAGAACTAAAGACTATGTCAGACGCTACTTTGAGTGCGGAGATGATAGAGTGCTATGGTCGATTATCAGAGCTTTGATGATGTCTTCTGCAAGCTATGTAATCATTCCTACTCAAGATATCTTAGGGCTTGGCAAAGATGGCAGAATGAATACACCTTCTACTTGTGGCTCTTCTAACTGGTCTTGGAAGATGAGAGAAGAAGATCTCACATCTCCTTCATTTGAAGGTATCAAATACTATAGTGAGCTTTACGGCAGAGCATGAATATAATCCTATTTAAAGAAGGTGAGAATATAATCAAGAGGGGAGATGAGCGCTTTAGTCATATAAAGAAAGTGCTCCATCTCTCGCTCGGTGATTCATTCAAAGCTGGCATTATCAATGCTCGTCAGGGCTACGCAACAATCGATGCTATTGGTGAAGATGAGATAGTGCTTTCTTTTGATTTGAGTGAAGAAAGAACTCCACTATATCCCCTTACTTTGATAGTTGCACAGGTAAGGCCAATCTGCATGAAGCGAATACTCAGAGAAGCTGTAACGCTAGGAGCTTCGCGCTTGCTTTTAGCTGTATCAGACTTAGGCGAGAAAAGCTATTTGAGTGCGTCGCTTTATCAAAGTGGCGAGTATGAAGAAATACTCTTAGATGGTGCTATGCAAAGTGGCTTCTCATCTATTCCTGAGACATTGATTCTGAAATCATTGGATGAAGCTATAGCTAAAGACGATAGCGAAGAGAAGATACTTCTCGATAACGTAATCGGCGCAGAGCCACTATCGCATATGGCTTTAAGAGGTAAGAGCGTAACACTCGCAATAGGCCCAGAGCGGGGCTGGTCAGATAGAGAGAGACGCTTGCTTCTCTCTTCAGGGTATAAGCCAGCACTATTAGGCTCTAGAATACTCAGAACAGAAACAGCTGTTAGCGCAGGAAGCGCTGTAGCTCTTTCAAGAATGGGTATACTTTAACACTCTCTGTTGATAGAATGATTGAACTTCAAGGAGTTTTATATGCATTGTGTAGTAGAAGCCGCTGAGGCAATTCTTGATAAAGAATATCCAGTATTAGATCATGGATTCGTTCGCTTAGTAGATTATCTTGGTTCAGATCAGAGAATCGTACAATCAGCTCGTGTAAGTTATGGAGAGGGTACTAAATCCTTCAGACAGGATAAGGGTCTTATAAACTATCTGCTTAGAAATGACCATACATCTCCATTTGAGCAAGTCGTATTTACATTCCATGTGAAGATGCCTATCTTTGTTGCTCGTCAGTGGACAAGACATAGAACTGCTAGGATGAATGAGATTTCTGGACGCTATTCTGTAATGAAAGATGAGTGCTATGTTCCAGATAATGAGCATATAGCACTTCAGAGTGATGACAACAAGCAGGGCAGAATGAATGAGCCTGTAAGTAAAGAAGAGGCAGAGAGAGTCAAAGAGCTTCTTACTAAGCAGAATGAGGCAGCATTCGAGACTTATCATAAGCTGCTGGATGCAGGCATTGCACGTGAGATTGCTCGTATTGATCTTCCTCTTTCACTCTATACAGAGTTCTATTGGGAAATCGATCTGCATAACTTATTCCATTTCTTAGCACTTCGCCTGGACTCTCATGCTCAGTATGAGATAAGAGCATACGCAGAAGTAATGCTAGAGATTGTAAGAGCTGTATGCCCAATAGCTACAGAAGCGTTTGAAAACCATAAGCTTGGTGGCAGAAGCTTCTCTAGAAATGAAGTTGCAGCTATCAAAGCAATGCTCGAAGGCAAAGAGAATCCTCTTACAGGCAGAGAGCTGGAGCTGTTTTCTGCAAAGCTAAAATAGGAATTTCTTTATGAAGCAATATGAGGCAGTTATAGCAACTCTCGAGCGTCTTGGTGGAGTTGCTACTCTTGGAGAACTCAATAAAGAAGTCTTCAAGATCAAGGAGTGTGAATGGAAAACAAAGACTCCTTTTGCCTCTATTCGTCGTATAGTCCAGGAAAATGAGAGTATTTATAAGATCAAACCTGGATTATGGGCGCTGAAATCACATCAGAAGGAACTAGAAGCGCGTGGCATTGTCGTTGAGACAGCGCATAATCGGGATTCTGCTGAAGTGAAAGAGTTCACTCATTCATATTATCAAGGTCTTCTTGTTGAGCTTGGCAATATGATGGGGAAGAAAACATTTGTTCCCAATCAAGATAAATCCAAGCTTTTTGTAGATAAGAAGCTTGGAGAAATCAGGGCACTGAAAGATATTCCTCATTATTCATACGACAGCTTTGTTAATAGAAGCGCAACTATAGACGTTATCTGGTTCAATGAACGTATCATGCCAGAGTGTTTTTTCGAAGTTGAACACTCTACAGATATCCAGAACTCACTACTAAAATACTCAGACCTAATCGACTTCAATACAAAGATGTACATCGTAGCAGATGAAAGGCGCAAAGCTGAATATGAGAAGAAGATGAACTATAACAGCTTCTCTTATCTGCGCATGAATAAGCGTGTTGAGTTTCTTAGCTACGCAAAACTTGAAAAGCAATACAACATCGCTGTTGAGAAAGCAAGTCTCTCAAACTATTGATTTTCCTCTTATTTCGATCAATAGTCTCAGTATGAGCAGATATGTTTTCTATACAGGAGAAGGCTATACGTCTTCTCCAAGTGGGTGCGAAGTTGCAAATTACCAGATTCTGGGTTTTGAAGAAGCAGATAGCAAAGAGAAAGCTGAAGAGCTCCTTATTGAGCACAATAACTGGATTCTTGAGTGTGGCTATAGCATCAATGCTATAGAGTCTATGCTTTGTTGACCTTCTCAAAGTAGCTTTTCTTCATGTCTTCTTCGAACTCTTTGTCTGAGCTATATTCTCTCTTGAGTACTTTCATCCATAGAGAAGGGTCTTCCATGCATAGATAGAAGAACACATTGTCATGCCATTCTTTTGAAAATGAAGAGTAGACATGAGAGAACATCAATTCTTTCTTCTTCAGTGGATATGAATACTTTCCTGCTGTTTTCTCAAGTTCCATCTCGAGTACTCTTGATTCAGCTTCCTTTTCTCTGAGTCTTTTCAGTACTGCTTTTGTGAATGTGAGCGTTCCGATGCTTATCATAAGAACTTCGTCTGGCTTGAACATTGATTCGATTTTCTTGACTACTTCCTCATATTCCTTTTCCCAGCCTTGGAAATAGACCATTGGATGAATATGAAAACCAACAAGAGAGCCATTGTCAGCTGCTTTGCGTGCTGCTTGAAGCCTCTCATCTAGCGACGCAGTTAAGTGTTCTTCTTTTTCTGTTATCGTCTTTGCATTGAGTGACCATGTGAAGATTAAGTTCCTTGGATACTTTCTATCAAAGACATCACGTTTTGATTTGCTTTTGAGTTCTATGATTATGTCTTTATGCTTTTCTGCAAAACCTGATAGTGCACTCAGTGTCCCATAGTCATCGCCTAAGAGCAACGAATCTGAAGCTTGACCAGTTCCGATGTGCCATACATTCTCTGGAATTGTCAATTCATTAAGACGTTTACCTAAAGAGCCTGCAACCAATATCTGGTTCTCATTGTAAAAAGCTTGCACAGAGCAATATGAACATGCGAATGCGCATTGCATAGCTGCGTCGAGCGTTGTCAGCTTGCAGCATCTTGTCTTCTCTCCATCTACAGGGCATGGACACTTTCCTAAAACTATTGGTTTATCTTCAATGACTGCTTTAGTCTTTATATTGACTCTCTTCTTAGGAAAGAATGATGAGTAATCTGTTTCGCTTCCTCTCTTTTCTTTCATATAAGATCTGAGCTTATCTATGTATTCATCTCTTTCTCTTCCGTCTTTTCTGATAGCAGCTTTGTAGTTAAGTGCAAAAGATGGTTCTTTCCATTGTACAAGATCAGCCTCGTTCTTAGCTGCTTCCAGCTTCTGGCTCTCACTTAGCTTATATGAATCGAATATGTTTATAAGTGCTTTGTTTATATCATCAGGGAGAGAGAATAGCAGTTCATTTAGTGCGTTCATAAGTGAGAGTTTATATCTAATAACTTCTTTTGTCTTTCATTTTGGTGTATTCTTGCCTTATGGAAGGAAGCGCAAGAGAACAGGCGAAGAGTCTGCCAGAGAATCCTGGCTGTTATCTGATGAAGAACAGTGAAGGGGTAGTTATCTATGTCGGAAAGGCAAAGAACCTCAAACGACGTGTGACTTCATACTTTCTTCCAAATCGCAACGCGAAGACAGCTGCGCTTGTAGAGAAGATCTCTAAGATTGATTATGTGATTACTGGCAATGAGTATGAAGCTCTCGTGCTTGAGAACAACTTAATCAAGAAATACAACCCTCATTACAATATCCTTTTAAAGGATGGTAAGTCATATCCTGTAATCAGAATCACAAAGGAAGCATATCCTAGAATATTCAAAACAAGGCGCGTAGTTAGAGATGGTTCTAAATACTATGGACCATATCCTGATGTGCATCGCCTGGATATCTATCTTGATATGGTCAAAGAGTCATTTCCTCTAAGGCTTTGCAATGGTCCCTTGAAAAAGCGTGATACTCCATGCCTATATTACCATCTTCATAAGTGCTCAGGCCCATGCATTGGCGCAATAAGCCCTGAGAAATACAAAAGCTATGTCAAAGAGGTTGAGACTTTCTTAGATGGAGATGACAGCTCTGTAATCAAGAGTGTTGAAGAGTCAATGAAGGAAGCTGCTAAAGCTCTGGACTTTGAGACAGCTGCGAAGAAGCGTGATCTTTTAAAAGCGCTTGAAGTAATGCAGGAGAATCAGCTTGTTGAAGATTATTCTGAGATGGATAACAGAGACTATGCATCTATTGAGATGAGAGCTTATCTATGCACTATTGCGCTTATGCAATTCAGAGGTGGGCGCTTGATTGGCAAAGCGCTATATAGAGCAGAGTGTCTTGGCGATGAGACAGAGACGCTGCTTTCATTTCTGATTCAGTATTACTCAGATGAGGAAGTGCTTCCTTCAGAGCTATTTGTATCACATGAGATTGATACAGAACTCCTTTCTCGATATTTCAAAGATACATTACACGCAAGCACATTTGTCACAGTCCCAAGAGAAGGCAAGCACTATAGGATTCTCCGTTTAGCGACAGAGAACGCAACGCGAGATATTGAGAAGCGCTTAAGAGAGATAGATAATACTCCCGCTCTTGAGTCGCTCAAGAACTCATTAGGCTTAGATAAGCTTCCGCGTCATATCGAGGGCTTTGATATTGCGCAGCTCTCTGGCAAATATACAGTTGCATCTTTGATAGTATTCCGTGATGGAAACTCATCAAATAAAGAATATAGGCACTTCTCTATGAAGACTCTTGATGGAAAGATTGATGACTTCCAGTCGATGAGAGAGGCTGTGTATAGACGTTACTCCCGCGTTGATAGAGAAGGTGGAGAGATGCCTGATCTATTGATGGTCGATGGTGGCAAAGGCCAAGTCAGTGCCGCACTTGATGCGCTAAGAGCACTTGATCTCTCATTCCCTGTAGTAGGACTCGCGAAGAAGTGCGAAGAGATAGTATTCCCAAATCGTCCATCTCTTCTGCTTCCTCATTCAGACCCAGGGCTCAGAGTCTTGATTGCTGTCAGAGATGAGTGCCATAGATTCGCAACTTCATTCAACCAGAGAATGAGAAGCAAGGAAGCTTCTTTCTCTCTCCTTGAATCAATTGAGGGAATAGGGCCAGAGAGAAGCAAACGCATTATGGAAAAGTATGGCTCTATAGAGGCTATATTGGAGCTTGATGCTGAGACGCTGGCAAAGGGCGCTGCTATCCCGCTTCCAGTTGCAGAGCGCGTACTCCATAAACTAAATTTCTAGATGTTGCTATATAGCTCTGGAGGCATAAGAGAGATCTTAGAGTCTTTAGCGTTCAGTTCTATTATGTGGTATATGACCTCTTCAAACAGAATCTTTGTCATCTCTGTTCCTGCTGCTTTTATCTCACTATCCATTGCTCCTAGATATAGCACGATCTGAGAGCATGCAGACTTTGAGTAGTTCCTCATTCCAAGCGAGAATGTTGGAGCTTCTTTGAAGTTTATTCCTTTTATCTGCCTTCTTGGATTGTATGTTGGGAAGTATTCGACTTCCTGGAATATCAGCTTCTCGTTCATTCCTTTGGCTTTGAGTATGTGGCATGCTTCAAGTCTTCTGAATTGGTTCTGAAGCGCTGTGAATGCTGGTACTATTTCGCGGCTATCAGAGAGATGTATTGATGCGACTATCAAAAGCGCATGTTCAAGGTCTTTAGCTGCAACAGCTTTGAATAGCGTATAGCCATTCTCTCCTTTAGTGCGTGATGCGTAGTTTTCGATAACGCTCTCATCGATTACACTCCCGCTCTTCTGAAGCTGAAGAAATAGTATTATCGAAGAGACGAGGTTCTTCATCTCGAGTGTATTGTTATCAACAGATGATAAGATCTCATCTACTGCGTCTTTTGTTATTGAGAAGCCTTCGCGACGTACATAGCTTATGATCCAGTTGATCTTGTCACTTTCTCTAAGCTCCCAGTAGATTTTTGTATTCTCTTTTCCTGCAAGCTTCACTATCTCAGGTGCAATAGTAGTCGTAGAGCTTTCTGAGGATACTATTATGATTTCAGCACTCTCATCTGGAGCTTTTGAGAACTCTATGAGTGCTTTGCTCATTCCATCTGTTTTAGCAGCATTCTCAAATGCTTTGATTACTATGAATCTAAATGAAGAGAATAGAGAGTTTTGAGTGAGTGCATTGTATAGCGCTTCATCTTCATTATCTCCAGCGAAGAATGTATATGTCTCAGCATCACTATAAAGTGAGAGCACTCTTTTCTTTTCATTTTCGATGAACTCTCTTTTTCCTCCCTCTTCAGGTCCTAAGAGCAGATATACACTCATACATAACTCCTAAAAATATACAAAAGCTTACCATAGAAAGTGAACTCTGGAGCCTTTATTATACCCATGCTGTCATTCTCAGGCCATAGCTCAGAGAAAAATGGAGTCTTTCTGAATCGCCTTAGCTCCATTTCATAGCCATATGCATCGCTGGGAGATGCAAGCACGATATCACTATCAGAGATAGTCTTGATATCACGTGAGAGTATTGCTATGTCTCCTGGGATGATTCCGCTATTGATCATTGAGTAGCTATTTACAGAGAGTGCAAAGAAATCCCCATCTTCGACTTTGGCCTTTTCTATGAAGATAGAACTAGGTGCACTCTTCTTTAATGTTTCTTCTGTAAACGGTCCATAGAACAAATCAATTCGCTTTGTCTCTCTATGAAGCCTCTCATCGCTTCTGAGCCTTATAGCTCTATGTCCGTCAGAGCGCTCAAGCCTATCTTTCTTTATAAGTGCTTCAATTACATCCCAAGCTGCTTTATCAGAGAAATCAAAGTGCTCTCCGATTTCTCTTAGTGTCGGAGGTGCGCTGTTCTTCTCTATATAGCTTTCAATAAATGAAAGCACTTCGCTTTGTCTTGGGCTTAGTTCTCTCATTATTCCTCAAAATTGTGGTCAAAGAGCTTTTCTATAGCTGCCATTGCTTCTCTCTCATCTGGACCATCGATTTTGAATAGCAGCTTTGTCTTATATGTTGCTCCAAGCGTGATTATGCCCATGATTGATTTAGCATTGACAGTCATTGTGTCTTTTATGATCTCTACAGAGGAAGAGAAGGAAGATGCAACTTCTGCAAGCTTTGATGCGGGGCGTGCATGTATTCCAGCTCTGCCTTTGACCTCTAGTTCTTTCTCTATCATTCATTTTCCTCGAATTCATTCTTATATAGCTCTTTCGCTTCTTCGCATTCAAGCCATCTCATGACAGATTTATTGAAATCCTGTGATGAGTGGTAGCCAAGCTTCTTAAGTCTTTCATTTCTAGCAGCTGTCTCTATCAGAATAGGGACGTTTCTTCCAGGACGCACTGGAATTATTACCTTTGGTATTGTAATCCCAAGGTATGTTGCTGTGACTGAGTCACCGATTCTGTCATAGACTTTGTCATCTTTCCATTCTTCTAGCTCAACAGCAAGCTGCACGTGCTTCTTTTCTCTGATTGCGCCAACACCAAATAGGTTAGTGATATCGATTATGCCAAGTCCTCTGAGCTCCATATGGTGAGCAATCAAAGGGTTCTCTCCAGAGCCTACAAGGTAGCTATCTGCGATTGCTTTGAGTTTTACTGTGTCGTCGCTGATCAGACGGTGGCCACGCTCAATCAGCTCGAGCGCAGTCTCGCTCTTTCCGACTCCGCTGTTTCCTGTGATAAGCACTCCGATACCGAATACTTCAACAAGTACTCCATGGATAGTCGCAGTGCTTGCAAAGACTTCATCTAAGATTGAGTATGCGCGGCGTGATAAATCTGAAGTGTCGAGTGGGGTAGTTAAGAGCGTTATAGCATTCTTCTCAGCTAGTTCTTTTATGTGTTCTGATGGTGTGTAGTTGCATGTGAAGATTGCACAAGGTATCTCATACTGGAAGAACTTCTCGATAGTAGAGTAGTCATTCTTCTCCTCAAGTCTATCTATATAGCTTTGCTCAGATAGCCCGAATAGCTGGATGGATGTGAAGTCAAAATCCTCAAAGTAGCCAGAGAGCGCAAGGCCTGGTCGTGAGATCTTTGCTATAGTTATCTTTCTTGAGAGTCCGGAGCGTCCTGCAACGCACTTGAGGTGAAGGTAATTGTGTTCTTTTAAATCGAGATCGAGAAGATCTAATACTGTGAAATCTACCATATGAATATAATAGCGCAAAATTCAGCAATGAAAAAAGGGAGCTTTTCGCTCCCTCAGGCATTTGCCTATATTCCCATTGTCTTTTCTTTCTCCTTTTTAGCTGCGCTCTGGATCTTATCTGCAAGTGACTCAATACCCTCTAAGAGTTCATAGCAATCAACAGATACTGCCTTTTCCTTCTTCCAGGTAAAGTGTAGGATTGCATCGATATGGAATCCGATTCCTTTGCTCTCCTTCTTTGCTGTGATGTCGAGATCCTGAAGGTATTCTTCTGCGAATCCGAGCTTTTTGAGCTTTTTATCGAGAAAAGCTCTTTCTTCTTCAGTTACACTGAAACCGATACCTCTGAAATTTACGTTCATATGGCACCTCCTAATTAAAGGATAACCAATAAACATTCAGATTTGTAGCTTTATTTTCACTTTGTGCGCTCAAATGAGGAATCAATCTTAAGTTCGCTTCTGTATTTGCCTACAGTTCTGCGCGCTATGCGAATTCCCTCTCTTATGAGGATATCTGCAATCTTCTGGTCCGATAGTGCTTTGCCACTGTCATTATTCTCGATTATCTGTCTGATTCTCTCTTTGACAGCATTCTTGGAAAGCTCTCCATCTTCGCTTTGAAGAGATGATGAGAAGAGTGATCTTATTGGCCATACGCCCCAGTCAGTGTCTATGTATTTTGAGTTAGCAAGCCTCGATATTGTCGCTTCATGCACTCCGACTTCTTCTGCTATCTGCCGCATAGTAAGACCTTTCAGAAATAGTGGGCCATATAAGAAGAAATCCTTTTGGGCAACTTCCAGCGCACACCCAAGCTTTTCAAGCGTCGTCTCTCTGATTTTCAGCTGATTGATTAAGTCTTTAGATGACTGAAGCTCAGACTTCAGATATTTCTCAGCGTCTTTTTCTTCTTTCTTATTGCTTCCTTTCAGTTCTTTTGTCATCTCTTCATATGATGGATCTATCTCAACTATTGGGAGTGCATCTTTGATCAGTGTCAGAGTAAGCTTTCCTTCTTCATTCTTCTTTATAGCAAGCTCTGGAGTCACATATTGCTCATAGTCAGATGAGTATTTCAGTCCTGGAAATGGTGTTAGAGTCTTCAGAAGCGCAACCATAGAGCGGGCATCTTCGATATCTGTTCGTAAGTCTTTGGCAACTTGTTCTATCTTTCCTGCTTTAACATTCTCAAGCTCTGAGTATATTAGCTCATGAAATAGCTTCAGCTCATCTTCTTTAGCTCCTGTTGCTTTCAATTGAAGCATTAAAGAGTCTTTCCAGTCTTTTGCGCCAACGCCTGTAGGCTCAAGCGACTCTACAGCTTTTATTGCTTCATCAAAGTAAGGTCTCTCTTTTTCAGATAAGAGCTCTTCTGGGTTTTCTCCTGTGAATCCATTTCTATCGAGTGCTGTGATTATAGTTTCAGCTGCAGCTCGTACATTGTCATCTAAATCAAGTAGTCCTAGCTCTGATAGAAGATGGTCGTATAACGATTCCTTCTCGCTTGATAAACGCTCTATATAGTTTGCTTTATCATCGGTCTCATCGCCATATTGGCTATCTGAATATGATTCGCTTTTATCTGTTTTCTCTCTGTAGTTCTCTGCAAGTGCATTGAAAGATGCATCTCTGTCTTTGACTATAAGCGTCGGATTTGATTCTGCTTCTTTCTTTATTTTCTCTTTGAGTTCTTCAGCAGATAGCGTAAGCGTCTCCATAGTCTCCAAAAGGAGAGGAGAGAGCGTCATCGTCTGCTCTTGTCTTGCATTCATCTCAAATGATAGGTCTGCCATTTAATTGTCCTTGTCAAAGTCGCGGCCGAAATAGATCTCTCTTGCTCTCTCATCTTCTAAGAGCTCATCGCGTCTGCCTGATACTAAGATCTCGCCATCACTGATTATATGAGCATTGTTGGTTATTTCTAATGTGTCGCGTACATTGTGATCTGTCAAAAGAACTCCAATGCCGCTTCTGGCTAGCTGTTTTATAATCTGCTTAATCTCATATACAGCTTTGGGATCTATTCCTGCAAAAGGTTCATCAAGCAATAAGAACTTCGGGTTTGTTGCAAGGGCTCGGGCAATTTCAGTTCTGCGTCGCTCTCCGCCTGAGAGTGTGTAGCCATATTGACGTCTTACTCTGTCGATTCCGAAGTCTGAAAGCAGTGTCTCAAGCTTCTCTTCTTTCTCTTCTTTTGATAAATCCTTCTGTGTCTCTAAGACTAGCTTTATGTTGTTCTCAACTGTCAGTTTTCTGAAAATAGAAGGCTCTTGAGGAAGGTACGCAAGTCCTAGCTTCGATCTTTCATGCATTGGAAGGTGCGTAATATCTTCATTCTCTATGAGTATTCTGCCTCCGTTTGCTTTGATGAAGCCGACAATCATGTAAAAAGATGTAGTCTTTCCAGCACCATTTGGGCCGAGTAGCCCTGTGACATCGCCTCTTTCCATCTCAAATGAGACATCTTTGACGACATGTTTTCTGCCATAGTATTTAGATAAGTGCTGAACTGAGAGCTTATGAGCCATTTATATTACCCTTTATTCTGCCTTCAAGTGTTATCTCATCGCTATCAAGGTCTATTCTGATAACCTCTGCTTTATACTCATCTCCAGCCCATAAAACTCTTGCGCTGCCTTTAAGTGATAGCTCATTATCTGTTCTGCTGAATGTTACAGATTCTGCTTTGCACCTCATAATGCCTTTATCGCTGTCTTTCATGATAGTAACAAGCATCATCAAGTCCAGAGACTCATTCTTCATGTCGTAGCTCAATGAGCCACCTGTAGCTGATAGTACTTCTTTCTTATCTTCAAGCTCGAACCATGGAGATAGCAGTAGCTTTTCTTCGATTCTATCAAACCAGAGCTTATTGGCTTTGATCTCAAGTTCTCTCTCTTCGTCGACTATCTCAGTCTTGCCAGAACACTCAACGTAGCGCCAATCTGTGCCAGAAAGCTTTATCTCATCGCTCTTTATTGAAAGAGTGCCAACAGATACATACGCATCTCCCTTTAGAATTACTTCCTCTTTGCCTTCTTTAAGCGATAGAGAGCTTTCTTTTCCATGAAAAGAGATAGGATCAGAGAACAGAGGAGCAGCAAGGAGCAATGCTAGCATTAAAATAGCTATTCTTTTCATATTTCAATGACTCCTCTTTCTAGAGATGTGAAGGTATAAACCTTCCTCTTCATATCACCTTTGAAGCCTTTGCCTTCAAATGTGCCTTCTTTAGATTTTACCACAACAGACTCATCTGATGTGATTTCCTCTCGTTTTGTATCTATAAAGACAGATGACGATGCAAACTCCATGCCACCACTATATTCTTTGAGTATCACATTGCCAGTGAGATTCAGAGTCTCATTGTAAGTGTCGACAGTGCCATAATCTGCGCTGCCTCTGAGCTTTATCTCTCCGCTCTCATCTTCTTGGGTGAATGAGAAATTCTCAAGAATTGCTTTATGGTCATTGCTATAAAATGTTATTTTTTCGCCACTGAGAACTATAGGGCTATCATTTTGCTGCGAGAGCTTGTATGTAGCTTCCTCAAGTACTATATCTGGATGTTCGATCTTCTCGCTTCTTGCATTTTGGTCACTTTCTGAAAAGCGGCATGAAGTAAGTGCTAATAAGATCAAGAGTGGCAATAAATATCTCAATGTTATTCTTCCTCTTTCTTTCCCTCTAATGTTGGCGTGTACTCACTTCCTTTGATGTGGAAGAAAAGAGCTGCAATCAGAAAGCCAAATGCAATTCCAAGAATGCCTCCAAGGAACAAAAAGCCTACAGCGCTTGTAAATAGAGATGCAATAAAGTAGCCAGGGATGAACAGCAATAGCGGCAGGCCTAGGGAGATGAAGACAGTCAGGACAGTTTTCTTTCCTGGAAGATTTATCTCCACAACGTCCCCTTGCTTTACATCTATTTCATTTGGGTTATCAACAGTGAAATGATTTTCTTTATTAGTGCAGAACATGGAGCCTTTGCATCCTTCACATGCACTTTTGTCACAACCAACTAAAATCTTTGATTTATCATCTGCATTGATTACAGTTACGCTTTGTTTCATATAGCTTCAGCTCTTTCAATATTCACTTTCTCATCAATCACTTCAATAGATATAGCGCGTCCTGTCTCATCGTCGATATCTGCAACGACACCCTCTATCTTCACATCGTCAAATGCGTCTTTGCTCCTGAGTGGCAGCTGCGTCATCAGCTTCTTGATCTCAGTCGCTGGCTCTAAGCCGCCAACAGAGAGTGAAGAGCCGACTCTGCCATTATCTGTGATATATAATGTGCCTTTGTCGCTTATAGTCTCATCAGCGCTGAGCACTTTAGTATGAGTTCCAATCAGTGCAGATACTCTACCATCTAAGAAGTGTCTCATAGTAGCTTTCTCTGCTGTGGTTGCTGCATGGAATATAACTATGATATTGGGTTTATCACCTTCTTTTTCAATCTTCTTGAGGTACCCATCGATAGATATGAATGCATTCTGCAAGCTCTGCCTGTTTAAAAGCGAGTTGCCTTGCAAGCTGATTATCATATAGCGCTTATCATTGATTGTTATTGTCTTTATAGCGCGCCCCGGAGTTTCAGGAGGGTAGTTAAGAGGTCTGATTATAAAGCCAACTTTTGATATGAATTCAACCAGATCTGGTTTGAAGAAAAGCTTTTCTCCGCCTGTTAGAAGATCAACGCCAAGTTTGCCTATTTGAATCGAATGTACTTTTCCAAGTCCAAAGCCATTAGTTGCCCCCTCTGCATTAGCAATCGTGTAATCGACTTTGTATTTTTCTTTTATGTTGTTAAGACCTGTCTTCAAAGCAGTTATGCCAGCTTTTCCAACAATCTCACCTAGTATTAGTATTCTTGCCATGACAATAGATTAATTGAATTGGCTACAACTGACAATCTGATGTTGACAGAGCTTAGGCTAAAAGTTATATTTCCATTGTTATGCCCAGGTGGTGGAATTGGTAGACACGCTAGTTTCAGGTACTAGTTCCGCGAGGATTGCAGATTCGAGTTCTGTTCTGGGCACTCTTACGCTCCTCTAATTGCTTATAGTGTAACAACTTAGGTGTTAGAGGATTTTTTAGTTTGGCATTATTTGGCATTAATGGGCACTTGCGTTTCTCTAATTTTCGTCTATTATATACGTGTTGGCTGACAAAATTATGTACAAAACTAGGAGCGTAAGAAATGAAGAATTTCGTCAAAAAAGGTGGAGTCTACATCCACACATCGGGACTTTTCCGCATTC
>CAKQJZ010000016.1 GCA_934247875.1 uncultured Spirochaetales bacterium | reverse complement strand
TAGATATAAGATGATAAACGCAGTGCTAGATAATTCAGCTCTGCCATTGCTTGGCGCTGCCCTGGTTTAGGGTGACTAATAGTTACATCTGTTAATACTATAAAAGAATTCACAATCTTATACCACAAATCCATCATCCTAATCCTATGTTTAAAGAGTCGAATTATTAGGTTTGTTTAAGTTAACATTGTTTAAGTTAACTTAAACAGATATAATCATTATATGGATACTTATATAGGCAGAAAGAAAGAGACAGAGTTATTGGAAGCAAAATGGAACACAGAAGGATTTTCTTTTGGCGTTGTATATGGAAGACGACGTGTTGGAAAGACAACTCTTCTATATAATTTTATTAAGGAGAAAAAAGCTATCTTTTTGCAGTCAACAAAAGACATGAACTACAATCTTCTGAAGCTTTCTTCTGCTATTGGAAAGATGTTTTTTGATAACTCAGATATCCCTCCATATACATCATTTGCATCTGCACTATCAGCTATAGTGAAGAATGCAGGAAAAGAACGCATAGCACTTGTACTTGATGAAGCTTCTTACCTTGCTGAGTCTGATAAAACAGTATTAAGCGTTTTGCAAAGCTTTGTAGACCAGGAATTCAAAGATACTAATATTTTTCTTATCTTATGTGGCTCTAATATGTCATTCATGGAAAAAGATCTGCTTGGCATCAATAGTCCAGTTTATGGAAGAAGAACTTTTCAGATTAAGCTTCAGCCATTCTTGATCAATGAAACGGCAAAAATGCTAAATGAATGGCCTTTAGAAGATGTTGCAGCTGCGCATGCAATAACAGAAGGAATCCCTTACTATTTATCCTTTATGAAAGAACATAAAACAATTGAAGAAGCCATGCAGTCAGAATTCTTCAAAGCAGGAGGAAGATTATATACAGAAGGAAGACTATATCTCATGATGGAACTTCGCTCACTTGAACTTTATGATAGCATTTTGAGGCTTCTTGCATCTGGATATAATGAAGTCTCTTTGATTGCAGACAAAAGCAAAAGAGATAAATCCAGCATAAGTCAGGCACTTCAGAAGTTATCTGATTTAGGGATAGTCAAAAAGAAAACCAAAATAGAAGGAAAGGGAGTTGACCGTGGATGGGTATTCTCTGATGGATACTTCTTATTCTTCTATCGATATGTATACCCATACACAGATATGATTGAGATGAACAGAGGTGATGCTATTTTCAAAAAAGCATTATCTGAGCTTCCTTCTTTCATAGGTCATAGAATGGAGAATGTATTTCAAAAATACATTCTGATGAATTCTTCTTATCTTATCAAAGAGATTGGAAATATAGAGTTTCCAGACAAAGAAACAAAGAAAAGCGAAGAAATAGACCTTGTTGCTACGACAGCAGAAGGTACAATGCTCTTTGGAGAATGCAAATGGAAATCTGAACCAGTTGGAAAAGAAGTCTGCGAAGAACTCTTAAGAAGGAGCACACTAGCCTATCCTTCTCAAAACAATAAAGCGTACTATTTTCTTTCACGCTCTGGCTTCAAAGATGATATGAAAAAACTAGCAATAGAAAGTGATGGTGCTATAAATCTGATTGAAGGCAAGGAGCTTCTAGCATAAAAGACGCATCCTGTTTTCTCATTGCTTGCAGGATGCGCTCATCAGTTGTTATTTCTCTTTTGAAAACCTTGGAAATGAATACTCACCTCTATAGTTTGAGGAATTATAATGAGGGTACTTTATAGGGTGGTATACTCCATTGAGAGATTCTTTAGCCTCTCTATCCTGAGTGTATATATACATCTGCTTTCTGTCCCATAGCACTATCTCATCACGACAGTCGCCTGTGATATCGATAACTTCAGAGCATAGAGTTGGATGGCCATCATCTGGGAACTTAACGACTACGTCTCCCTCTCCATCCATAAGCCCGCCTTCTTTTACATCGCCATTAAGCATGATCAGGTCCTGCCCTGAGCCATCCCAGTTAACAGGCGCCAGAGTATTTCCATTTATAAGCATCTCTTTATGCCAGAGTTCTTTTCCATTGCAATCATGCATATAAACAATAGCATTGTTTCCCCAGTATGTTGTTGTGCATATCTCAAGGCCCTTGAGCTCTGGGATATAGCTTCCAACACTGATTCTCTGTCCATGACCATTAATGTCTTTAACTAATATGTTCCCTTCTGCATCAAGAACCATGAAGCCTTCCCAGCCTGAGACGATAGCAATCGTGTCTTTGCCATCAGCTTTTATATCGCCTATGATGATTTCATCTGTATGGTCCTTATTTATAGGAAGAGACCAAATCAGCTTTCCATCATGATCTACAAGATTATAGCAGCTGAAGATCTCATCTTTTCCATCTCTGTCGATATCGTAGCTGAATGGGAAATGTCCTGTATTGTATTTAGAGAACTTCCATTTCAGATTAAGGTTTTTATCATAGACCCATAATCTAGAATATCGATCTTTTATCAGGATATCTGAGGGTTTCTCTTTGCCAGAAACATTGACTATCCTTATTGCATCGACATTCAGGCGCTTGAACGCATACTCTTTGAATTCAAGTCCACACATACCCTCTGTTGGCTCAACATTCTCAGGAGTATCAATTGATTTGATGACCTTGCCTGTTGCTCCATCTAAGATGAAGAGCTTGAAATCCCATGATGCGATGACTTCATCTTTTCCATCGCCATTTATATCATAAATCTGGAAAGGCAAATCAGTTGTCAGATATATTACATCCTCATCATCTCTTGGAGTTCCAATCTGCCATAGTATTTCTCCAGTATCCAAACTAACTGCAGTCATAGCGCTTATGAAAGGATATCTGTCTTTGTATATGCGTCTTTGATGCTGACACATTATGAAAAACAGCTCATCTGTTCCAGTAAGATGCCCAAAGCGTATCTGTCTGCCTGCACCGAAATTGCCTAGATCTATCTTCTTATAAAGCTGAGGCTGGGGGAACATCGACATTTTCTTCTGGATTATAGAAGCATGCTCTTTTCTGCGTTCTTCCAGCTCTTTGTATTCCTCTTCAGATGCTTCTACTTTTACAGATTCATACTGTGTTGGCATTGTTGCAGAGAGTGCAATAGCGCCATAGCTATATTCGCTGTCTTCTGCTTCTATGACTAAACTATCATTTATATAGCATTTGATTGAGGAGCCTTTTAATACAGTCTTCATAGTGTAAAAATCATCTGCAGACCACTTAAATGGAGCTTCTCCAATTGTGATTCTATCGGTCTTGATTACTTTCTGGAGCACTACTCTATCTTTGACGAGAAACAGGCCATAATGCATCATGCTTGTCTGATAGCGAAATAGAAAGCCGCAGATATCACTATCGATAAAGGGTCGCAGCTTTACAGTTGCTGTGTAGTCACTCCAGTCTTCATCTCCAGCGCGCAGCACAGGTATTGCACCCTTATCTTTTGGATGGCAGATTCTCATCTGCTCCATGAAATGATTGCCATCCATAGCTGAAGCAGTAACTATCCATGATGGTCCCTTATAATCCCAGTTAGTTATTGGGTCATACCAATTGCCATGGTATCCATCTTCTATGACTGTATGGTACTCACCCATTGCAGAATGATCATGGTCATATGGGAAAGGACCAATAGCAAAATCAGAGAAATCTTCATTTAGCAAAATATGTTTATTTGTCTTTATTAACTCCATAATTCAAGTCAGCCTTTTTAAGCAGTATAATAGGAACATACGAAAATCTGTGTTATACAAATGAGTCTTATATATTGATAATTTTCGTAGGTTAGTAATCAGTTCTTATTGTATTCTTTATCGTCGCAGAATAATCAGATGGTGACATGCCTGTTTCTTCTTTGAAGAGCCTAGAAAAGTATTGGATGCTCTCATAGCCCAGATTCCACGCAATCTCAGATATAGACAGCTCTGTATGCTGAATCATCTTCTTTGCCTCTGAAAGCTTGATCTTATTCACATAATTCACTGTAGATATTCCAAGTTCTTTACGAATTATGCGATAGAGATAATCTCTGTTGTATCCGCTGCCTGTTGCAATGTCGTACATTGTTATCTTCTTATCTAAGTTCCTGTAAATATATTCAGTAACAGCAGCAACTACAGGTGAGTTCTTATGATTCTGCTGTGTTGGTATGTTATTTGACAGAGGGTTATAGCCTTTATCTCCAAAGTTTTCTCTCTCCATCAAAATAAGGCATCTTTGGAGCAATATAGTACTCATCTCTTTATATCGCAAGTGTTTGTATTGGCCTTCCACTACAATTTCAGAGAACAATCTGAAAAATTCTCCGTCATCAGTTATGATATTGCTGAACTTATCAATCAAAGATGAGAGCTCTTCATTATCTGCTATGAATTTCATCTCTAATGTATCCATTCCACTTGAAGATAAAACAGTGAAGCTATGAAAGTCATTCTTCTTTACAAGCACAAGATCTCCCTTCTTTGCTTTGATGCGATTATCATTGATCAAGATTTCTGCCTCGCCGCTATATATGAGCTGCAGCTGATAGTCTGAGACATGCTGATGCCTAAGTACGCCGCCGCCTTTTCTATAGTGAAATCGACCAGAGAATGTTATATGCCCTTCCATCAATATTACCCTTTTCCTAAATGAATACTTATTATGATTCTACAATTCCGTGCAAAAGAGTTGTCAAGCTTAAGCTACGAAATAGTACAAAAGAGACTGTTATTTGATGCAAATGTGCTTTTGAAATATGGCCTTAGACTAAATAACACCAGGTCCTGATTTTTAAGAGGAGAAAAAATGAAAAGAACAATAAGCATTCTTTTAGTGTTGGTGCTCATTACATCAATGCTGTTTGCAAATGGTACAGCAGAAAGCGGCAAGAAAGCTAAAGATAATGAACTAGTAGATATTGAACTGTGGTATACAGCTTCAGCAACAGAAGCAGGTCCACTTCCAGAAGATTGGGTTGGCTATGATATCATCAGAGAAAAATTCGGTATCAATCTTAAGGCATATTCACTGCCATCTAACCCTAATGATCAGGATGTAAAGATAAGAACAGCTATGGCTGCTAATGCACTTCCTGATTTTTTCGCAGTCAGCAGACCTGTCTGGATTGACCTCGTTAAAGCAGGACTCGTTGCAGATGTAACAGATTGCTATGAAAAGATGCCTCATAGAGCAGAGATAATGTTTGACGATGTAGCAATTGCTTATTCTTCTATGGATGGAAGAAGCTATGGATTCTCTACACCATACTCTATTTCAAAGAACGAAGGTCTTGTAATCAGAAAAGACTGGCTTGATAAGCTAGGCTTGGATATCCCTAAGACTGCAGATGAGCTATTTGATGTAATGTATGCATTTACATATAACGATCCTGATGGCAACGGCAAGGATGACACATACGGTTTCGGCGCATTTGTAGAGACAGGTACTTCATATGAGATTTATCCAGGAAGACGTTTTGAACCACTTCTAGGTGCTTTCGACTCTGAAGGAACATGGGATATGACAGCTGAAAACTTCGGACTCCAGATCAGACAGCCTGAATACTATGACTTCATGGTTTATCTAAAGAAAATGATTGATACTGGTGTTATTGATCCAACTTGGATGGCATATAAGAAAGATGATTTCAGAGCTTCTTGGAAGCAAGGTAAATTTGGAATCATGAGAGAGAATGGCGGAGCTCTTCATGGAGAGAATAACTATGCGCCATTTGATAAGAACTTCCCAGATGGCAATTGGATTGTCATTGATCCTCCTACAGGTCCTACCGGTCATTCATCTGTTGGCCCTTCTGTCAGAAACATGCGCATATGGAGCGTAAGTGCAGACGCAGCAGAGGCTGGTAAGCTTGATAAGATCTGTGAGCTTTTCGAATGGATGAGCTACGGAGAAGGCTATATTCTCTGTTGCTGGGGTCAGGAAGGTGTTAACTTTGTTTATAACGATGAAGGACTTCCTGTATCAACAAGAGAAGGCATAGGATTCAACGAGCCAAATGGCCGTCCATATATCCAGCTTAGACCTATGGCTCTCAACTACAAGAGTGATTTCGAACTCAAGAGTGTTTATACAACATTCACAGCTAAGACTTCTGGCAAAGTTCTGAGCCCTCTATGGACAATTCAGGATATGCAAACCAGAAAGTGGACAAATGCTATGGGCGAAGACAGCATGCCTCTCCCAGATACAGACTTGAAGACATTCTATGAGCAAGGTATTGCAGAATTCCTCACAGGCAAGAGAAAACTCAACGAAAAGAATTGGGCAGATTGGATTGCTCAGTTAGATAAGATGGGAGCTGCAGATCTTGAAAAGCGAGGCTACGAATACGCTAAAGAAAATGGCTATCTGAACTAATAACGACTTAGACTATCGCAAAGCAGAGATGTGATGCGATAGTTTTTTTATTTTATCCTCTTAATTCTGTCGATGTTTAAGCTATTTATCCTCTTAATTTTGTCCATAAAATATGTAATTTACCTTTGAATTCTGTCTGTTTTATTGTACTATAATGTTAATAGAGAACAAATTATGTTAAAGCGTAGAATTATTAATGACTTAATTGCATGGAAAACAAGAAAACATCACCCTTTAATCATAAAAGGAATGCGCCAAACTGGAAAGACTTTCATAGCAAAACAATTTGGCAAAGAGTTTTATAGCAATACTGTTTATATTGACTTGAGAGCCAATAATACTATTCATGATGCATTTAGTGGAGATTTCTCTGTCGATCAGATGGTTATGGCAATCACAGCAAATATGCCTACAGCAAGATTCATCCCAGGAAAGACGCTTTTAATATTAGATGAAATACAAGATTGTCCAAATGCAAGAAGCTCTCTGAAGTATTGGGATCTAGATGGAAGATATGACGTTATTGCAACTGGAAGCTTTCTTGGCGTCAAAGGATTCAGAGCACCATACAAGAGAGGAATCCCTGTTGGTTATGAAGAACAGATCAATATGTACCCGCTCTCTTTTGAGGAATTTCTGATTAACACTGGAATGGATTCAAAAGTATTGAGTTATGTCAGAAGCTCATTGAGAAATGGAGTGACAATAGAAAAAACAGTGCACGAAAGCATGCGTGCTCTTTATCTGCAATACTTAATCGTTGGTGGAATGCCTGAAGCATGCAATTGCTTCTTTGAGACTCATGATTTGAACAATGTCAGAGCAATACAGAGAAGAATACTATCATCAATCAAAGATGATTTTGGAAGATACCAAGATGAGAAAGGGAATAATCTGATAAATGAAACTCTGAAACTCAGAGCTGAAGCATGTCTGAAATCTTTGCCTTCTCAGCTCTCTAAAGAATATAAGAAATTCCAATATAGCTTAGTCGATGTAAAAGGGAAATCTCCAGAGAAAGCTGATGGACTGCAATACATCGAAGATTTGGGGCTTGTCTTGAAATCATACAACGTAAGAGAGCTTTCTTACCCACTTGAAGGCGTGAAGATTCCAACAGAGTTCAAAGTCTTTGTTATTGATACGGGGCTGTTGGTATCGATGCTTGGCAGCGATGCTCCAGCAAAGATTCTCAGTGGCGACTTCAGCGCTTATAAAGGCGCAATAGCAGAGAATATGGTCGCATCAGCATTCGCTGAAAACGGTAGAGAGCTATATTATTATCATGCGAAAAGCGGCTCTCCTGAATTAGACTTCATTTATGAAGAAAATGGGAATATAACAATTCTCGAATGCAAAGCTACAAACAACAGAGCAACAAGCATGAAGTTTGTTCTTTCAAATCCTAAAAGATTTGGGAAGCACAAAGCTGTGAAAATTGCAGATACAAATATTGGGCACGGTGAAGGATTCATAACATACCCATTATATGCAATTGGCTTTATGAAAGCTGAAGAAGAAACACTAAAAGTCGAGCCTGTAAATGTGGAAAATCTGAAAGTGCCAGAGGAATTTAAATAGAGAGACTATTGCACTTTTTCCCCATCTTTTATATCTTAAGCACAGACAAAGGCGTCTAGCTAAGGAGATTTCTCCCTAAACTAGGCGCCTTTTCTTTTTGGAGGCGACATGGATTATTTTCAGAATAGGAGCTCTCTCTATGAAGGGGACGTAAGGATTCCTTCTGGCTGTGCTATTGCTGCTATGTTCTCTAGAAGTGGCAGGAAGTTCACAGGAGAAGGCATGATCAGGTCCATCAAAACAATGCACGACAGATCCAATGGACTAGGCGGCGGATTTGCAGGATATGGAATTTATCCAGAGTACAAAGATTACTACGCACTTCATATCTTTTACGATAGCAATGATGCAAGAATCGAGACAGAGCACTACCTCGATGACTATTTTGATATCGTAAACCTATCAAAGATTCCTACAAGAAAGAATAAGAACATTTCAGATGAGCCTCTTATGTGGCGCTACTTTGTCACACCACTCAAAACAAGACTATCTTTCTCTCAGCTTGATGAGAAAGAATACACAGTAAGGGCAGTTGTCCATGTAAATACTGCCATAAAAGGTGCTTATATCTTCTCATCAGGGAAGAATATGGGCTGCTTCAAAGCTGTTGGATACCCAGAAGATGTCGGCGATTTCTACCGCTTAGAGGAATATGAAGGATATTCATGGACTGTGCATGGAAGATACCCAACAAACACTCCAGGCTGGTGGGGAGGTGCTCATCCATTTGGACTATTGGATATCTCAGTTGTCCACAATGGAGAGATCTCTAGCTACGACGCAAATAGACGCGCTATTGAAATGTATGGCTACAGATGCACGCTCCAGACAGATACAGAAGTAATTACATATATGATTGACTACCTCACTAGAGTCAAAGGACTAAGCTTAGAAGAGAGTGCTCATGTCTTAGCTGCTCCTTTCTGGAGCACTATTGAGCGCATGAATGAGAAAGATAAGAAAGAATATACATACCTGAGAAACACATTCTCATCTCTGCTTGTAACAGGTCCGTTCTCTATCATTGTCGGCTTCTCAGGTGGCTTGATGGCACTCAATGACAGACTGAAGCTCAGAAGCTTAGTCGCAGCTGAGAAAGATGACATGGTCTACTTCGCAAGTGAAGAGGCTGCAATCAAAGTTGTTGAGCCAGAACCAGAGAGAATCTGGCACCCACGAGGCGGAGAAGCTGTCGTTGTAAAGCTCTTTAATAAGGAGGATATGTGATGAATGCATTAGATTATATCTCTCCTGAATTTGAAGTTATCAGGAATGATGAAAAGTGCACACGCTGCAGAATATGCGAAAGAGAGTGCGCTAATGAAGTTCATAAATACGATGAGAAGCGCCGCATAATGATCTCTTATGATGAGAGATGCGTATCATGCTCAAGATGCGTCTCAATGTGTCCTGTAAAGGCAATAAAGATCAGAAAGACAGATAGTTCTTTCAAGCCTAATGCCAACTGGCACGATGATGACATTACAAACATATTCCGCCAAGCTGCAACAGGCGGTGTACTGCTTGCTTCTATGGGCACTCCAAAGAGCTACCCTGTCTACTGGGATAGAATCCTCATCAATGCATCTCAGGTAACCAACCCTTCTATCGATCCGCTTAGAGAGCCTATGGAGACTAAGGTCTTTCTTGGCTCTAAATCAGATGAGATCAAACGAGATGAAGAGGGGCGCATAATACCTGAAGAGAGACCTCATATAGAGCTCAGCACTCCTATAATGTTTGCAGCTATGAGCTATGGCTCTATAAGCTACAATGCACATAAGGCACTTGCTGGGGCTGCAAAAGAGCTAGGCATCCTCTACAACACAGGAGAAGGCGGCTTACATGAGGACTTCTATGTTTATGGAGATAATACGATTGTACAAGTTGCTTCAGGGCGTTTTGGCGTCAAACCAGAATTTCTAGAGTGCGGCAAAGCACTTGAAATAAAGATGGGACAAGGTGCTAAGCCTGGAATCGGAGGCCATCTTCCTGGTGCGAAGATAGTCAAGGATGTATCGAGAACGCGTATGATTCCAGAAGGCACAGATGCAATATCTCCTGCTCCGCACCACGATATCTACTCTATCGAGGATTTAAGACAGCTTGTATATGCGCTTAAGGAAGTAACTGGATACAAGAAGCCTGTTATAGTCAAAGTCGCTGCAGTACATAACATCTCAGCTATCGCATCTGGTGTTGCTAGAAGCGGTGCAGACATCATAGCTATCGATGGCTTCAGAGGTGGCACAGGTGCAGCTCCTGCTGTAATCAGAGATAATGTTGGAATACCAATTGAGCTTGCACTTGCATCTGTAGATAAACGTCTGAGAGATGAAGGAATCAGAAATAAAGTATCTCTGGTTGTAAGCGGTTCAATCAGAAACAGCGCAGATATAGTAAAAGCAATCGCACTTGGTGCAGATGCTGTATATATCGCAACATCAGCACTTATTGCAATGGGCTGCCATCTTTGCAGAAGCTGCCACAGTGGCAGATGCAACTGGGGAATCGCAACGCAGAGAGAAGACTTAGTAAAACGCCTGGACCCAGAAGTCGCCAAAGAGAGACTTGTAAATCTTGTCAGTGCATGGACTCATGAAATCAAAGAGATGATGGGCGGAATGGGTATTAACTCAGTCGAGGCTCTTATTGGCAACAGAGCAATGCTAAGGGGAATCGCTCTTAACGAGAAGGAACTTGAAATCCTTGGGATTAAGCATGCAGGAGAGTGATTATGAGAATAGATGCTAAAGATATGCACTTCAAAGAACTCAATGATCTGATCAAAGAGTCAAAAGATAAAGAAATCGAAATAACAGA
The DNA here is from genome assembly GCA_934247875.1 of uncultured Spirochaetales bacterium. Lineage (GTDB taxonomy): Bacteria > Spirochaetota > Spirochaetia > Sphaerochaetales > Sphaerochaetaceae > Ornithospirochaeta. The sequence continues at coordinate 19,659 of CAKQJZ010000016.1, read as the reverse complement.
CCTTACTGGGCAGCGCTATATAGCAGCTGGCTCAAAAGGCCAGGATATCAAGATACATGGAGTCCCAGGAAACGCACTTGGCGCATTTTTAAATGGATCCAAAGTCGAAGTGTTTGAAGATGCTGAAGATGCAACAGGAGACACAATGAATGATGGAGAGATCATCATCCATGGATCAGCTGGAGATGCATGCGGCTACGCAATGCGCGGCGGAAAGATCTATATAAGAGACAAAGCTGGATACAGAGCTGGCATTCATATGAAAGCTTATAAAGATAAGCAGCCTTTGATAATCATTGGCGACAGTGCAGGCTCATTTTTAGGCGAGTACCTTGCAGGAGGCACAATCATAGTTCTAGGTCTTGAAGCAGGAGGAGCTGCTCCTGTTGGTTATTTCACTGGCACAGGAATGCATGGAGGAAGAATCATATTAAGAGCAAAAGAACTTCCTAAAGACCTCCCAGCGCAGGTAGTTGCATCAAGTGCAACAAAGGAAGAAAAAGAAGAAATAAAATCACTTATTTCTGAATTCTGCACGCTATTTTCTCTTGACATAGATGCCATAATGAAACAGCATTTTTTCATATTAAAGCCTAACTCAGTAGCGCCTTATAAGCGTCTCTATACACATATTTAGAGGTCGATATATATGACAACATATGATAAAGAAGATGTACTACAGTATGCTAAAGAAAATGATGTCAGATTCGTTCGTCTCTCCTTTTGTGATATCTTCGGACAACTGAAGAACGTATCAATATCAGCTAGTGAGCTAGAACGTGCCTTCAACGAAGGCATAAGCTTCGATGCTTCAGCTATAAGAGGCTTTCTGAACGTTGAAGATTCTGACCTATTATTGTTTCCAGACCCAGAGACGCTTCAGATTCTCCCATGGCGCCCTAGTGAGCATGGCAGAGTAATACGCCTCTTTTGCGATATCATGCATCCAGATATGACTCCTTTTGAAGGTGATGCTCGATATCTATTGAAGAAAGCTGAGAAGTCACTATACAAGAAGGGCTTTGATTCTATTGCTGGGCTTGAGTGTGAGTTCTACCTATTTAAGAATGACCAGGATGGAAATCCGACTTTAGAGCCAATGGATAGAGCTGGTTACTTGGATATAGCACCACTTGATAAAGGCGAGAACATCAGGCGTGAGATTTCAATAACACTTGAAGAGATGGGAATCTATATCGAGACAAGCCACCATGAGAAAGGACCTGGACAGAATGAGATCTCATTCCGCCCTACTACGCTTTTGCATGCTGCAGATAATCTGATCTCTTTCAAAAGCACAGTAAAGACACTTGCAAACTCACGTGGGCTATTTGCATCATTCCTTCCAAAACCTTTAATACATTCATCTGGTTCTGGGCTTCATGTGAATATCTCACTCCATAAAGAAGGTGTTTCATTTGACGAGATCAAAGAGAATATTGTTGCAGGTATCTTAGATCATATCAAAGCAATTCAGATTTTCCTGAATCCTGTTTCAAATAGCTACCAGCGACTTGGAAGCGATGAAGCTCCATCTTCTATTACGTGGGGCACTAGCAACAGAGGACTGTTGATAAGAGTTCCTAAAGTAACAAAAGAGAGCTCAAAGCGAATTGAAGTGAGAGTTGCAGATCCTTCTTGCAATCCTTACCTTGCACTGCTGTTGCTTTTGAAGGCAGCTGAGAACGGAATAGAGAGAAACTTGAAGCTTAGCGCGATAAAAGAAGGCGAAGAGCTTTCAGATTCCTTAATGGAAGCTGCTCAAGAAGCTGAGTCGTCAAAGCTGATTGAGGATGTGCTTCCTCCTCACCTTCTGAAGTGTTTCTTAGAAGCAAAACGCAATGATTACAGAAGAGCCGAAAGGGCACCAGAGCCTGTGCTCTTCTCTAGAGATCTGGAATTCCTGGTAACGTAGAGAATGAAAATACTTGCTGTAGCTGGCGGAGAAAAGAGTGCAAATGCACTAAAAGCCCTTATCGATGAGAAGGGTGAGCATTCTGTCACACCTTCTATAGGCGCCTCTACAGCTAGAAGAATGGTCCTCGATGAAGAGTGGGATACAGTAATAATAAACTACCCACTCTCAGATGAGCCAGGAATCGACCTTGCTCATATGATTGCCTCTGAGACCAATAGCTCAGTCATCATGATCTTAAAAGAGGATTTGATTCCAATCTTTGGCCGCGACTTAGAAAACGCTGGCATACTCATTGTTTCAAAACCAATTCTAAAGCCGATTCTATATCAGACAATCATGCTTGCATCTACTATCAGAGCACGTCTTCAGGCTAAAGACAGAGAAATCAAAAAACTCGAGGCCAAGCTTGATGAGGCACGTGTAGTTGCGAGAGCAAAATGCCTGATGATTGAAAATGGCGACATGGGCGAAAAAGAGGCTCATAAACTTATCGAAAGAACAGCTATGGATAGAAGAATCACACTGAAAGATGCTGCACTTCTTCTATCGAGAAAATACAAGGAGCAATAAAAATGGCAAAGCACATTTTTGTAACAGGCGGTGTTGTGTCTGGACTTGGCAAAGGCATTACAGCTGCAAGCTTAGGAAGGCTTTTAAAAAGCCGTGGCCTTAAAGTTGCAGCGCAGAAACTCGACCCATATATGAATGTAGACCCTGGAACAATGTCTCCGCTTCAGCATGGAGAAGTATTCGTAACAGATGATGGTGCTGAGACAGATCTGGATCTTGGACACTATGAACGCTTTATAGATGAAGACCTCAATAAATTCTCAAACCTTACAAGCGGCAAAGTATTCTGGACAGTTCTCAATAAAGAAAGAAATGGTGAGTACCTCGGTTCAACAGTTCAGATAATCCCTCATGTAACCAATGAGATAAAGAAATTCATCTACTCACTTGATGAGAAAACAGGAGCAGATGTAGTAATTACCGAAATCGGTGGCACAACTGGTGATATTGAATCTCAGCCATTTCTTGAAGCAATCAGACAGATTGCGATTGAGCAAGGCAAAGAGAATTGCTTATTCATCCATGTAACTCTGGTTCCATATATAAAGTCATCTGGAGAACATAAGAGCAAGCCAACCCAGCACTCTGTAAAGGAGCTTATGGGCGCTGGCATCTTCCCAGATATCATAGTAATGAGAGCAGATGAGCCTATAGAGCCATCTATAAAAGAGAAGATTGCGCTCTTTTGCAATGTTAAGCCTGATTGCGTTATTGAGAACTCTACTCTGCCTGTACTATATGAAGCACCATTCATGCTGCATAAAGAAAAGCTCGATGAGATTGTATGCAGAGAACTCAAACTCAATGCAAAGCCTGCTGATCTCGATGACTGGGCAGATATGCTTCAGAATATCGAATCATCAAAGAACAGCGTCAGAATCGCAATCGTCGGAAAGTATATTCAGCTTCATGACGCATACCTCTCTGTAATAGAGGCACTAAAGCATGCTGGCTGGTCACTTCATAGCCAGATTGATCTGAAGTGGGTTGATGCTGAGCTCTTGAATGATGAGAGCGCTGAAGAATACCTTAGCGACGTTAGCGGCATTCTCGTTCCAGGTGGCTTTGGCGGCAGAGGAATAGAGGGAAAGATCGCTGCTGCAAAATATGCACGTGTAAATAAGATTCCATACCTTGGAATATGCCTTGGAATGCAGATTGCAGTAATTGAATATGCTCGTAACGTACTTGGCTATTCAGATGCTAACTCATCTGAATTCGATGAGAACAGCAAACATAAAGTAATTGATTTGATGCCAGACCAGCGTGGAATAGTACCAAAGGGTGGCACAATGAGACTTGGAGCATATCGCTGTGCAATAACTCCTAATACAATCATGGAGCGCTACTATAAGACAGACATGATAGAGGAACGTCATAGACATAGATATGAGTTCAACAATGAATTCAGAGATGAATTCATCGAGAAAGGACTTACTATCGCAGGCACAAGCCCTGATGGAAGACTTGTTGAAGCAATTGAGATCAAAGACCATCCATGCTTCTTAGCAGTCCAGTTCCATCCTGAGTTCAAGAGCAGACCTAACCGCCCTCACCCATGCTTTATGGCATTCGTTGAAGCAGCAATCAACACAAAGTAAGCTCAAATTCTTCTTTATCGATTAAGAGTGTCAGTGAAGAGCCTTCTTTATTGACACTCTCTGAGAAGAAGAGCGTTGCTTCTCTTTCATTAAGCATTCCTTTTATCTTGCCTTCTTCTAGATGGAATGGATAATCAACAGAAACTAAATCATTTTTGAATTCAAACTGCAGAACAGTTCCAGAGGCATAGACATATACCCTCTTCTTTAGCCCTGGAAGCGACAGTACTTCTTCTAGATAAGCTCTGCCTTTATTTGAGAGGTTGTAGCTATTGCCGCTTACGCTCTCTATAAGCTCTTCATAGCTCTCTTCGCTTAAGAGCTTATCTTCAGTAAGACTCTTGATATTCACATAAAAATAGATAGAAATAGAGACTGCAAATAATAAAACTACAATGAGAATTGCCCTTTTCTTCTCATCTGAGAGATTATCAAGATGCTCTCTGTACTTGCTTCTGTTTCTATACCCTTCAAGTTCAAGCTCTAGCTCTTTTTCCCTTTTAGTCTTTCTCTCCATAGCTTATCTTCACATGAGAAATGGAAGAGAGCAAGTGAACTATGAAAAGTATGAGAGAATCCTATTTGCTTCTTCCTCAGAGAGCTTTGTTATATCATCCCCACATCTATCAACAGAGTAGAAAGCACAAAGCGCATCAGATTTCTCAGCCTCTCTTCCTGGCCAATGAGTCCAGAGAGAATTATTGAATACACCTTCGATTCTTGAAGAAATCAACGTAATCTTTCCATATTGTCTCCAAGGCCTCATTATGAAAGTTTCATCGCCTCCATCTATGCTTTTAAGCGTTGAGTTATAGAAGACAAAGCCAATATCATTCTTGTCAGTTGAAGGTGCTGTTATGTAGCCTTTGCCCTTTATTACTATCAAAGAGTCTTTAAATAGCGCATTGCCACTTCCAAAGATGAAATCAATGTTTCCTTCAACATAGCAATTCTCAAATATATTTCGTGTAAGCTTTCTAGGATTGAATGCTCTAGGCCCATAGAAGCCACCTATTTCTCTCTCGCTTTCAGGAAGAGGAGATATAAATAGTGTATCCTGAGCACCAATTAACTTCACATCCTTCAAGTATGCATCCTCAGCATCCAAATAGAGCGCAATAGCTTGCCCTACTCTAGATCCATCTCCAGCGCTATTCTCTATAGTTATATTCTCCATATAAAGCTTCTCACCAGAGAAAAAAGCTGTATAGCTTCTGAATGTGCCCCGCTTTTTGCCAAGCTCTACTTTCTCACGTCCGAAGTCGCTGTAAGTAATAAGCACATTGCCTTCTCCAATGAGACGAAGATTCTTCTTGTCTGAGAAAAGCTTCTCTCTATAGATGCCTTCCTTTATGTATATTTCAGCCTCTTCATTATAAGGAACTGCATTAAGGGCTTCGCTTATATAGTAATAATCTTCATTACCGCTCTTTCCAACTGTGAGTCTAAGCATCATATACCTCTCTTTTTCACTGTGATGAAGTAATAAGGAATTTCAAATAAAAGCATTAAAGACCACCCGATAGCACATGAATAAGCAATGCCTAATATGCCAAAGCGTGGTGCAAGAATGAATGTGAATATAGTTCTGAATGATGTCTGGATAAGTGTTCCAGCCATAGTCGTATACATCTTACCCATACCTCTATAGAAACCTTGAAAGCCATTAGTAAGTGCTGGGAATATATATAAGAATGCCATGACAGAAAGATATGAAGCACCATATTTAATGACTTCAAGCGCATTATTTCCACTTACGAATAGAGAAACAATAGGACGGCGGAATGTAAATGAGATAGCAGCTATCAAAACCCAATAAGAGAGCTCAAGCGTGATGCCGCATCTGAAGCCTTCTCTGATTCTCTCTTTCTTCTCTGCGCCTCTATTCTGGGCAATGAATGTTGCAATAGCAGTTGCAATGCCCTGCTCAGGAATGCATGCAAAGTCATCAACACGGGAAACAGCATTGAATGCAGCTATTACATCAACGCCCAGCGCATTTACCTGGCTTTGTATCAATACCTTTCCAACTGGCTGTATAGCCTGCTGCAGTGCTGTTGGACCACCATAGACCAATATAGGCTTCAAAATAGAGCGCTTTATTCTGAGGTTATCTTTCTCAGGACATAGAGATTTTTCTTTTCTGACCATATAAAAGAGCGCAAGAAGCGCTGAAAGTGCTTCTGCAATTACTGTAGTAAGAGCAGAGCATATGATTCCGAATCTGAAAATGCCTAAGAAAATAAGGTCTAAAAACGCATTGAGAATCGCTGAAAAAGCCAAGAACTTCAGCGGAGTCTTAGAGTCTCCGACGCTCTTTAAGCCTGCTGCAAGTGAGTTATATGCAAAAGTAAATGGAGTTCCTAAGAATATTATCCTCAGATAAATATTAGTTAAGTGGATAATCTCATCAGGGCAAGCTAGTGCTTTGAGAATATATGGAGAAAAGACAACACCTAAAAAAGCAAGCACAAGAGACGAAATAAGACCAAACAACAATAAAGTTGCTTGTGTGTCTTTGAGTTTCTTATAATCTTTTGCACCAAAAGCTTCGCTCATCAAGACGCCAGAGCCAATGCATAGACCAGTGATGAATAGAATGATCAGATTCATAACAGGGCCAGCAATGCCTTCAGCTGCGAGTGCCTCACGTCCAATGAAACGCCCCGCTATTATTGAATCGACTGCATTATATGCAAGCTGCAGCCAGTTACCAAGAAGAATTGGAAGAGCATAGCGCCATAGATGATGGAACGCCTTTCCACTTGTCATATCAACCATAGAAATGCCTCGAGCTATTATTGCACTATAGCGTTAAAATGAACAGAAGCTATAGCTTCAAAAGCCTAGCAGCTTTAAGAATTGCAATCTGGGACTTTGCGTCTTTTATTCTCCCTTCCATGACATCTGAAAGCAGAGATGATAAAGGCACAGCTTTGACATCGATGAACTCATCTTCGTCTAAATCCCTGTCTCCTTTAGTTAATCCTTTCGCAACATATAATCTGATGACTTCATCGCTATAAGCCGGAGTTGGATACATATCTCCAAGTTCTATCCACTCAGATGCAACATACCCTGTCTCTTCTCTAAGCTCGCGCTTTATTGCCTCGACTTTATCTTCAGTTTTGCTATCTAGCTTTCCAGCAGGAATCTCAATAAGAACTTCATTCACTGGATATCTGAACTGATGCTCGATTATTACTCTTCCGTCATCAAGAATCGGAAGCACAGCAACAGCACCAATATGTCTGATCAAATCACGCTTAGCTGCATTTCCATTAGGAAGAGTAACGCTATCAGAAAAGACATGCAGCAGAGGACCAGAATAGACCTCTTTGCTATCTATTTTTCTTTCAATTAAATCCAAATCACTCATAGCTATATATTAACAACAAAACAAAACAGTATAAATCCTTAACGCTTACTCTTTTTTTTGTTATATTCAACAAGGGAGATTATCTCTATGTTAAAGAAAGAAAAAACACCTATTACATTACTTTGCGGTTACCTCGGAGCAGGCAAAACCACATTGCTTAACCAGGTTCTATCCAACCAGGAAGGCTATAAAGTCGCTGTTATCGTAAATGATATCGGCGAAGTCAACGTAGACGCATCACTTATTGCAAGTGGTGCTCATATCACAGACACAAGTGATATCGTACCACTTACCAATGGCTGTATTTGCTGTACTCTAAAGAGCCAGATGGCAGAAGACATCGAGAAGCTCATAAAGAAAGGCAAATATGACTACATCATGATTGAAGCTTCAGGCGTATGTGAGCCAATGCCTATTGCACAGGAGCTTCAGCTGATAAAGAATGGCAAACTCGATAATGTCGTTGGAGTTGTTGATGCTGCAAGACTTGTCGATGAATTTGGAGCTGGTGAGAAGCTGCTTAAAAAGGATGAGATTGATGAAGAAGATATCGAGAGCCTTCTCGTTCAGCAAATCGAATTCTGCTCAACACTCGTTCTGAACAAGCTTGACCTTGTAACACCAGAAGAGAAAGCAAGAGTTGAGAAAGTCATCGAAGCACTCCACCCTGGTGTAAAGCTCATTGAGACAGACCACGGCAAAGTAGCTGTAAGCGATATACTGAACACACATTCATTTGATTTTGACAAAGTCTACATGAGTGCTGGCTGGTGTCAGAGATTAAGTGCTGAAGGCGATCTTGGAGATGATGAAGATGAGGATGAAGATGAGCATCATGACCACGATGAGCATGAGCATGAACACCATGACCACGATCATCATCACCATGAGCATAGACATGAAGGCGAAGATACAGATGAGTATGGTATCGGAACATTTGTCTATTACAGAAGAAAGCCATTCAATAGAAATAAGCTAGCTGCATTTACAAAGGTATGGCCAGAGAACATCATTAGATGCAAAGGAACTATCTGGTTCAGCGATGAAGATGATGTTGCATATGTCTATGAAACAAGCGGACGTCAGATTCTATGCGGCGCATATGGCAACTGGATTGCAAGCGCTCCTAAAGCAACAATCAAGAAGATGCTTGCTGAGAGCCAGCAGCTAAGAGAAGATTGGGATGAGAATGTAGGAGACAGAATGATCAGACTCTGCATTATCGGACGCAATCTCGATAAGAAAGCTATAGCTTCTAATCTTGATGCTCTACTCGATGATTAAGACCACTTGCATTAAAAAGAGCCGGAAAAATCAATTCCGGCTCTCTTTTTTTGACCTTTTATATTACTGAGGCTGCTTGCCAATGTAAGCAAGAATACCACCATCAACATAAAGAACATGGCCATTAACGAAGTTAGAAGCATCAGAAGCAAGGAATACAGCTGGTCCCTGAAGATCCTCTGGTGTACCCCAGCGTGCAGCAGGTGTCTTTGCAACGATGAATGAATCGAATGGATGTCTTGAGCCATCAGGCTGTCTCTCTCTGAGAGGAGCTGTCTGAGGTGTTGCAATGTATCCAGGTCCAATGCCATTGCACTGAATGTTGTACTCGCCATATTCAGAAGCAATGTTTCTTGTGAGCATCTTAAGGCCACCCTTAGCAGCAGCATATGCAGATACAGTCTCTCTGCCAAGCTCACTCATCATTGAACAGATGTTGATGATCTTTCCATGACCCTGCTTGATCATTGATGGAATTACAGCCTTAGATACGATGAATGGAGCATTGAGGTCTACGTCGATAACCTGTCTGAACTCACTAGCCTTCATCTCGCACATAGGAATTCTCTTGATGATGCCAGCATTGTTAACAAGGATGTCGATATGACCAAAGTCATTGAGGATTTCCTGTGTTGTTGCGTTTACTGCATCTTCATCTGTAACGTCACATACATAGCCCTTAACTGGAATACCAGCATTTTCATAAGCTGCAAGGCCCTTAGCTACGAATTCTTCTTTGATATCGTTGAAAACAATCTTTGCACCAGCCTTAGCAAAAGCAGTAGCGATAGCAAAGCCAATACCATAGGATGCACCTGTTACCCATGCAACCTTTCCTTCCAATGAAAAATCTTTCATTTCCATAATATTGCCTCCAATATTAATATTTATGTTTATTTAAGATCCTCTGTCTTAATCCAGTCCTGATCGTCATAAGCTCTGTTCTCACCGCACATAGCCCAGATGAATGTATAGTTAGATGTGCCGCAGCCTGAGTGGATAGACCAGCTAGGGTTGATTACTGCCTCATCGTTATGCATTACGATATGTCTTGTCTCATTTGGCTCACCCATGAAGTGGAATACAACGTTCTCTTCTGGGATATCGAAATAGAAGTAGACTTCCATTCTTCTCTCGTGAGTATGAACAGGCATTGTGTTCCATACGCTTCCTGTCTCTAGATGTGTAAGACCCATTGAAAGCTGGCAAGTATCGAGAACATCTGGATGGATGTACTGGTTGATAGTTCTCTCATTGCTTGTCTCCTGTGAGCCAAGGTGCTTATGGATAGCAGCACTGAGTGGGATATGCTTCAGAGGATATGCCTTATGAGCAGGTGTTGTTGTGATATAGAACTTAGCAGGAGCTGATGGGGAGTCGGAAGAGAAGATGACTTCTTTAGTTCCCATTGGAACATAGATCCCATCAAAGTGATCCATCTCATACTCTTTTCCATCTACTTTGATCTTGCCCTTTGCGCCGATGTTGATACAGCCAAGCTCTCTGCGCTCTAGCAGATAGTTAACGCCGAAGTTCTTCCAAGGATCGATGTTCTTCTCAAGGTTAACACTCTCATTTACAGGCATAGCACCCATAACAACGATTCTGTCTACATGAGAATATACACAGCTTACATCGTCTGCTTTGAAGATATCTTTGATTAAGAACTCATCTCTGAGCTCATCTGTTGTCATTCTTTTAAATGGCTCTTTTCCAGTTGAATAGCGAATATCCATATATAACACTCCTTATCTGTAGTTGATCAGATTATCTTTATAGAACTCATCACTCCTGTTCTCTAAGCGTCTGAGTCCTCCATTGAAATGGTACTCAATCAGAGCTTGAAGCTCACTTGTATCTTTGTTCTTTATCATCTCGAACATCTTTTCATGTTCTTCAAAGATTGCTTTGAAATCACCTGTTTTTACGATATCGAGCATTCTGAATCTCGTATAATGAACACTCTCATTGATTAAGCTCCAGATGTACATAAGATCCATTTTCTTATAGAAATATGAGTGGAACTCTGCGTCTAGCTTATAAAACTCAGATGGCTTGAAATCTCCAGAGAGCAGAATCTTCTCTCGCCTTATATTGTGCTCAATATCTTCGATATCAAATGGAGTAGCTTTAAGAATGAAATCCTTAATCAATCTGCCTTCAATTGAAGAGCGAAGAAAAATCATCTCTTTTGTGATTCCATAATCAATCTTTGACACTCTTATATATTGATATGGCTCTATCTCAACAAGCGAAATATCGACAAGACGCTGGATAGCTGTTCTGACTGGAGTGCGGGATGCAGAAAAGCGCTTGCATAGACTTGTCTCAGAGAGCTCCTCGCCTGGCTTAAGAAGAAGGGAAAGAATCTCACTTTTCAAAGTCTCAAATATAGATGTTGCCAAATCTTTTGAACTATCCATAGCTTTATGGTACGACGGCTTTCTGTTGTTGTAAAGTAAATTCGAATTCAAATTTCGAAATTTGTATACAAATTATAAAAATTGAATTCATTTTATACTATCTCTAATGTGCTATACTTCACTCATGATCAATGTACAGAATGACTGGCAAGAGTTCTTCGATAAAGAACAAAGAGAAGATTATTATCTGAATCTCAGAGCTTTCTTGAAGAATGAATACAAAAACAAAGTGATTTATCCTCCAATGGATAAGATCTTCAACGCTTTTGCACTGACACCTTTGAACAAAGTAAAGGTAGTAATAGTCGGTCAAGACCCATACCACGAAGAAGGCCAGGCAATGGGACTCTCATTCTCAGTAAATGAAAATGTTGATGAGCCACCTTCTTTAGTCAACATCCATAAAGAGATAATAAGCGAGAATGTGCTTCAAGGCACATGGTCACGGGACCTCACACGCTGGGCAGAGCAAGGCGTATTGCTCCTTAATAGCACGCTGACAGTCGAAGCTCATAAAGCAGCGTCGCATGCCAATCATGGATGGGAGACACTGACTGATAGAGCTATTGCACTTCTTGGCAAAGAAGAAAAGCCAATAGTATTCATGCTTTGGGGAAGCTATGCACGAGGCAAAAAAGCATTGATAGAGAATAAAGCACATCTTATTCTTGAGTCTGCGCATCCAAGCCCTTTAAGTGCTTATAGAGGCTTCTTCGGAAACAACCATTTTGCGCTATGCAATGAATTTCTTCACTCTCATGGAGAAGAGATGATCAGGTGGTAATCTGTCTCTTTAGATATTTTTCTAAGTCACAATTAGTGATACTATCAGCTCTATGAGTTCAGAGCCTAATTACAACAGGACGATAAGAGCCTGCTTTGTTGCATATATAATACAAGCGATAGTAAACAACTTCATTTCACTGCTTTTTGTTATTTATCAAAAAGATTATGGAATGCCTTTATCTGAGATCACATTGCTGATCACAATTAATTTCACTCTTCAGCTTTGCATTGATTCAGCATCTGCTCTCTTTATAGATAAAATAGGATATAGAGCATCTGTGCTTATAGCTCATGCGACATCAACGCTTGGGTTAATTATGCTTGCATTCCTTCCAGATATAATGCCATCTCACTTCATCGGGCTCCTGATTGCTGTCTCTGTATATGCAATCGGAGGTGGTCTTATAGAGGTACTCATCAGCCCAATAGTCGAAGCATGCCCAACAGACAACAAAGCTAGCGCTATGAGCTTATTGCACTCTTTCTACAACTGGGGAAGTGCTGGTGTAATCATATTCACAACTCTATTTCTCAGAGTCTTTGGCACGGAAAGCTGGAAAGTGCTAGCTATAATCTGGGCAATCATTCCTTTTGTCAATGGCCTTATTTTCACAAGAGTGCCTATTGCACCGCTTGTAAAAGATGAGCGCGGTGGAATGAAGATCAAGGAGCTTTTCAAGTGCAAGATCTTCTGGGTATTCGCGCTTATGATGATGTGCTCTGGTGCAAGTGAGCATGCAGTTGGACAATGGGCAAGTACTATCGCTGAAAAAGGACTCAATATATCAAAAACACTTGGAGACCTTACTGGCCCTGCTCTATTTGCTATCATGCAGGGTGTTGCAAGACTTGCATATGCAAAGTATGGCGAGAAGTATCGCCTAGATAAGCTGATGCTCTCATCTGCGCTTCTCTGCATTTCTTCATACTTGCTGCTGATTCTCTCTGGAAACCCTATATTCTCTCTTGTAGGTATGGCTATAACAGGATTCGCTGTCGGAATAATGTGGCCAGGCACATTCTCTCTCTCATCTGCTAAGCTAGAACGCGGCGGAACTGCAATGTTTGCACTCTTGGCACTCTTTGGCGATATGGGATGCTCTGCAGGGCCTACACTAGCAGGCTTTGTAGCTAATAGCGCAAACGACAATCTGAAGCTTGGCATCGCAGCCAGCCTCTTCTTCCCACTACTTATGGCATCTCTTCTTTTATATCTAGTGAAAGAAGCAAAGAAAGGAAATGCCCGGCATTGATTTTGCTGAGCATTGGAATTTTATAGTACATGAAGTGAATCTGTATCTATGACAAGGTGACAAGTCTCACCTACTTTATATACCTTCCTGTTCTTTGGGTTATGATCTTCTAGCTTGACTAGAGTATTTCCAACCATTACATGGTAGTTCTGGTAAGCTCCCATGAAGCAAGATACTATTACACGACACTCTATGCCGCCTTCGTCTCCGAGCTTTGCAGCTTCAGGCCTAAGCACTGCTGTATATATCTCGCCCTTCTTCATTCCTTCCTTCTTAGGAGTCTTAAGCTTTCTGCCCTCTAGATCAAGAATAGCATAGCCATCCTCTTCGCTGATATATGAACCACGGAGGAAGTTTGCTTCTCCAATGAAGTCTGCTACAAACTCATCTACAGGATGGTAATAGATTTCTTCAGGAGAACCCATCTGAGCAACAACACCCTTATTCATGATTATGATCTTATCAGAGATAGCCATAGCTTCAGACTGGTCATGTGTTACATAAATAGCTGTAATGCCAACTTCTTGCTGTATGCGTCTGATCTCAGTTCTCATCTGAACTCTGAGTTTAGCATCAAGGTTTGAGAGAGGCTCATCAAAGAGAAGTACTGATGGCTCTAAAACCAGTGCACGTGCAAGCGCAACGCGCTGCTGCTGGCCACCAGAGAGCTGGTTGGTCATTCTGGCTTCCATGCCATCAAGCTCTACAAGGTGAAGAATCTTGAGAACTTTTTCTTTGATCTCTTCTTTAGGAAGCTTTCTAAGCTTTAAGCCGTAAGCGACGTTATCGAAGATATTATAATGAGGCAGCAGTGCATAGCTCTGGAAAACCATAGCTGTATCACGCTTATTAGGAGTGAGCTCGTTGATAGCCTCATCACCAAGATAGATTTCACCTTCATCTGGGCTTTCAAAGCCAGCAATCATTCTGAGTGTAGTAGTCTTACCACAGCCAGAAGGTCCCAATAGAGTTACAAATGAGCCTGGCTCAATTGTGAGTGATGTATCTTTAACAGCATAGAAGTCTTTACCTGTCTTTGGATCTTGATATATCTTTGATATGTGCTCTAGACGAACACCTTTCTTTACCTTTTCCATTATTCAGCCTCCTGAATTTTTCTACTGGTTCCAAAATACTTAATGAACAGATTCATAAGCAGAACTGAACCATATGTTATTAAGATGAGAATTGTTGCAAATGCACAAGCAAGTCCATAGTTGCCCTTCTCTGCAAATTCATTAATCTGTACAGTAATCAATAAGAACTGAGGTGTAACAAGCAGGATAATAGCAGAAATAGCAGTTATGCTTCTTACAAATGCAGTTACGAGACCACTCAAGAATGAATCTTTAATCAGAGGCAGAGTCACAGTCATGAAGACCTGGAATGAGTTGGCACCCATATCATAAGCAGACTCCTCTATAGACTTATCTATCTGCCTTAGTGCAGATATTCCGCTTCTGGTTCCTGTAGGAAGGGATCTGACTACAAATACGATAACAAGAATAGCAGCAGAACCATATAAGCCCTTCATAATGCCTGTATGGAATAGGCCACCTGAGAAGCCTCTGATGTAGCCAACGCCTAGAACTGTGCCTGGAACAGCCATAGCTAGCATTGAAACTGCTTCAATGAAGCCTTTAGCTTTGAACTTCTTCTTAACAACAAGGTAAGAGATTATCATTGAAAGCAATGCTGTAATAGGAGCTGCAATCAAAGAGAGCGTAAATGAATCCTTGAATGCCTTGAATCCCTTGTAGCGTGTGAATACAAGCTTGAACCACTTAGTAGTAAGTGGGAAGAACTTATAGCCCCAAGTTGGGAAGAATGCACCAATTGGAACACAGATATACATGATGATTACGAATAGTGCGATAGCTGAACAGAATACAGTCAGCGGATATTTAACTGATTTATCCTCAATAAGCATTCTGCCTCTGGATGCCTTACCTGTAAGTGTTGCTGCAGTCTTCTTCTCAAGCACATACTTCTGAACTGCAAACATCAAGAGCGTAATAGTCAAAAGCACTACAGCCATTGCAGCTGCGCCTGGCTTGTCATATGCGCCGGTAATCTGCAAGTAGATAGTTGTAGCAAGAGTATCATATGAGCCACCGATGATCATTGGGTTAGCAAAATCTGCAATAGACTCAATGAATGTGACTAAGAATGCATTGCCAAGTCCTGGAAGCATCAGAGGAAGTGTTACGCTTGAAAATACCTTAAAGCGTGAAGCACCCATATCTCTAGCAGCTTCTTCTAGTGATGGATCGATGTTCTTCAATAGTCCCTTAAGCATCATGTAGCAAACAGGGAAGAATGTCAGAGACTGAACAATTGCAATACCCCAGAATCCATATACAGAGTTGTCATATATGCCTAATAGGTGTCTTGTAATTATTCCAGCCTTACCAAATAGCATAATCATTGAAAGAGATAGAACAAATGGTGGTGATACAACAGGCAGCATCGATACAACCTTAAATAGTCCACCAACGAACTTATTCATCTTTACATATACTTCAACATACGCAAACAAAAGTCCAACCAGAGTTGAGAATATACCAACTACAAAGCCTACTTTAAGCGTATTGGTAATTGCTGTTTCAAATGTAGGAATTGCGAAGATTCGTTTAAAGGCACTAATGCCAAACTTTCCATCTCCGACTAAAGAATCAACTAGCAAAATAGCCAGTGGATATAAGATAAACAGGGTAAGAAAAGCAATCAGCACTACAATTGTAGTAACCATGATAGGATCCTTCATCAGCTTCTTCCTATCCAGTGCTGCGCCTTGACCTTTGGCCATAGCTTTCCTCCTTTTTTTAGAAAATAAGGGATGAGGAACTCCCCCATCCCTAGATAAATTGTCAGATTATAATTACTTAACCTGGAAACGAGTTGTATCACCAGTTGCAGCGCCAGAATTAGCAAGTGCTGTCATAACTTCTGTGATATAAGTCTTGATGTTAGCTGTAGCATCATCGAAGTCATAATCGATAACGTTAGATGGATCAAGACCAAACTCATAAGCGATCTGAGGCTGCTCAGCATTGTCGAGAACCAAGAACTGGTAAGACCCATTTTCCTTAGCAATGTTTACACAATCTGGAGAAAGAGCGAACTCTACCCAAAGCTTAGAAGCGTTAGGATGCTTTGCTCCCTTGAAGATAGCTGTAGCGCCGATTTCGCATGTTGTACCTGAAGAAGGAATAACAAGACCAATGTTGTCATAGCCATTATCAACAATCTGATAAATACCATCATGCAAGAATCCGATACCGATAACACATTCGCCAGAACCAACGTTCTTTGAAGGACCTGAACCAGACTTTGTGTATACCTGGATGTTCTTATCAAGGTCAACAAGATACTGAATACCAGCATCATGGCCATACTTCTGGATTACAGTGTTGATAACAAGCTTAGCTGTTCCAGCTGTATTGTAGTTACTTAGCCAAATAAGACCTTTGTACTCAGGCTTAACTAGATCTGCGAAATCCTGAGGAACATCGATGCCAAGTCTCTTAACTTCGTCTTTGTTATACATGAAGCCTAAAAGACCTGTGTAAATACCATGCCATCTGTGTTCCTTATCCATATATACAGGAGAAAGAAGATGCTTAGCATTCTCAGCAGCATATGGCTCTAATAGACCTTCAGCAGCTAAAACGTTATAAGGGTCTGTTGTGCCGCCGAACCAAACGTCAGCAGATGGGTTGCCCTTCTCTTCTTCAATCTTTGCCTGAACTTCACCAGTTGAGAGGCGCTGATATGTTGTCTTGATTCCATACATTTCCTGGAACTTAGCACATGCAGCTGAAAGATACTCTTCCTCGCATGAACCATATACAATAAGCTCACCTTCAGCCTTTGCAGCAGCAACAAGTGGACTATCATTAGTAGAAGCAGCAGGAGCAGCTTCTTTTGTACCGTTAGCAAATACACCAAAGCATAGTGTACATAGAACTAATAGGATTACTAGTACTTTTTTCATATAACCTCCTAGGCTTTCTCCTTAAGCCTATATAAATAATTATTTATCCACAGACTCCAATTCGCAACAAACATCTTTTGCAAATTCTTATCCTTTCTTGCTTATTCTGTGTATTTTGAAAGCAATTCTCCTACTATGCCTACTTGGATTTTCTTGAGCTCCAACGTATTACGCTTTATGGCTCACATCGTCTTCAGAATTAGGGACATTTTCTCTATTTGAGCAGTTTCTAAGCTTTGAAAAAGACAAAAAGAGTTGTTTTTGTCTGACTTTTGGGAATAATCATCTAAGCCGCTTAAAGTATTACAAGATATCTAGCTCTCAAAGAACCGACATAACTCAAGAGCGTTATCACAAGTCAATATTCGATAATATTTGCTAATGTTCTTATTTATTTAATAAAAGTCAAAAAAATTAATTTGTATCTACTGACATATGTTGAAACAGATATTTGGATGTCACTAAACTTGAGAGTACGCAGAAAACTTATTTTTCATTATAAGGGAGATTGTATATGAGCGGTATCGTTATCCTTCTCATTGGAATTGTTTGCTTAGCCCTTGGTTATGTCTTCTACGGCAGATGGCTAGCTAAGAAGTGGGGAGTTGATCCTAACAGACCTACTCCAGCTGTAGAAATTAACGATGGCATCGACTATGTTCCAACTAAGGCACAGGTTGTATTTGGCCATCAGTTTGCATCAATTGCAGGTGCAGGTCCTATTAATGGCCCTATTCAGGCTGCTATTTTCGGCTGGGTTCCAGTTCTTCTATGGTGTGTTATCGGAGGTATCTTCTTTGGTGCTGTCCAGGACTTCTCTTCAATGTTCGCATCTGTAAGAAACAAAGGTCGTTCTATTGGTATTATTATTGAGAACTATGTTGGAAAACTCGGAAAGAGACTTTTCTTGATCTTCTGTTACCTATTCTGCGTTCTTGTTATTGCTGCTTTCTCAGATATTGTTGCTAAGTCTTTCGGTACTCTTACAACAAACACTGAAGCAATCAACCACTCACATGGCCAGGTAGCTACAACATCAACACTCTTCATTTTTGCAGCTGTTGGTCTTGGTTTCTATCTAAGAAAAGTTGACCTTACCAAAAAGCTAGGCTACAAAGGCACAACAGCAGTTAACACTGTAATTGCTATTGCCCTCCTTGTTCTCTGTATCGTTCTTGGTCTTTTCTTCCCAATGAACCTTTCAGTTAAAGCTTGGTCATATATCGTATTTGTATATATTCTCATCGCATGTGTAGCTCCAGTTTGGGCACTGCTACAGCCAAGAGATTACCTCAACTCTTACCTATTGATTGCAATGATTGCAGCTGCAGTTATTGGTATCTTTGTTGCTAATCCTTCTGTAAACCTTCGCCCATTCAATGGCTTTGTACTTGAAAGCGGAACAGTCTTATTCCCTACTCTATTCGTAACAATTGCATGTGGTGCAGTATCTGGATTCCACTCACTCGTTTCTTCTGATACAGCTTCAAAGCAGGTTGATAACGAAAAGAACATGCTTCCAATTTCTTATGGTGCAATGCTTGTCGAGTCTCTCCTTGGTATCATCTCACTTGTAGCTGTTGCAGCTATTGCAGTAGATGGAAACATTCCAAAGGGAACACCTCAGGATCTTTTCGCAGCAGCAGTATCTGGCTTCTTAACAAAGCTTCATATTCCATCAGATCTTGCATTCACACTCATTTCACTTTCTGTATCAGCATTTGCTCTTACATCTCTTGACTCAGTAGCAAGAGTTGGAAGACTTACATGGCAGGAGCTATTCCTCGATAAGGAAGATGACAATGAGAATGCAGTTCTCCCAACTTGGAAGAAGATTCTTACAAACTCTTGGGTTGCAACAATCATCGTACTTGTTCCTTCATATGCACTGATGAAAGTTGGCTACCTCAAGATTTGGCCTCTATTCGGTTCTGCTAACCAGCTTCTATCTGTACTTGCACTCTCTGCATGTGCTGTATTCTTGAAGTCTATCAAGAAGGACAACAAGATGATGTTCTTCCCAATGTTCTTCATGCTTGCAGTAACAACAGTTGCACTCATCCAGATTGTTATCAAGCAGGGTTCAGCTCTATTCGGAGCAGGTGGCGATAAGCTTGCTGCAGGTCTACAGCTTATCTTCGCAATTCTTCTCTTAATCCTATCCTTCATCGTAGTATGTCAGTGCTGCAAGAAGCTCTTCGGAAAAGAGAAAGACGCAAAGAAGAACTAACTTTTATTAGTTTAAATATTTAAGTGCCGTGCTCAGTCATGGCACTTTTTTATGCTGATGAAATATGGTAAGAATGTCGAGATGTCCGAAATAATTTCCAATTTTTTCTGTTCATCTAATTCTGGAAATAAATATAAAGTCGTAACTACTCAGGTGTTTTAGTATAACAAACTTAGCTTCTCAGAGTGAGAAGCTCGGCGCGATATCTTTTCCAGAGA
>CAKQJZ010000015.1 GCA_934247875.1 uncultured Spirochaetales bacterium | reverse complement strand
TTGCTTGGATTATTGCGCAGTGCTGGAAATTGGAGCATAAAATCCAATGAAGAGAATGGCGTTGGTTATAGTGATATTACTATACGAACATCTCAAGGTCTTTGTGTTGTTATTGAACTTAAATACGCCGAAGATGGAAAATTGGAAGCTGCTTGTAGAGATGCTTTAATGCAGATAAAAGAAAAGAACTATGCTGAAGGCCTGAGCAGACAAGGGAAACCAGTCTTATGCTATGGCATAGCATTCTATCAGAAGGAATGCATGGTCGCTAAAGCTTAAGGCAAAGTTAGATGGGAATCACAAGTGGCATTATTCTATTAAGCATCTTATTGAACTTATTTGTTTTATCGATTATTTCTCTGTTCATTTTTGCAACAAAAGAAACAATACACAATAAACCAAAAGAACTCAATTTGATAGCGTAGCAAATATCAATCTTTTAATGAGCCAATTGGAACAACATAAACTCCATCTTCTCGTTTATATGCATAGCTTCCAAGTCCAGTTAATACCATCATAAAAGAAGGTGCATTCATCTGATTAGTATCTATTTTAGCTTCTAGCTTTTTGAGATTCAGAGCACCTTCTTCTATTAGCCTATCACCACCGAGCTTTATTTCAATCAAGCCATATTTTCCATTTCTCAAATGAACAACAGCATCACATTCAAGCCCGCTTTTATCTCTATAATGGTAGAGATTGCCATTAAGAGAATCTGCATAAACTCGCAAATCTCTAACACACAATGTCTCAAGAAGAAATCCAAATGTACGCAAATCATTGATTAAATCACTTGGACCTATTCCAAGAGATGCTGCAGCAATCGATGGATCTACGTAATAGCGAGTATCTGACACGCGAATAGCAACCTTTGATCTGAGATTAGGATTCCACGCTGGCATATCTTCTATTACAAAGATTTTTTTTAATGCATTTATATACGAAGAAACAGTGTCTTCCGAGATTGATGAATCATTTGAAGATATATCCTGAATTAGAACAGCATTTGAAATCTGTCTTCCTTGATTTCGAGCATAAGAGCGCATTAATTTACGAACTCTTTCTGGTTTTTTATTAATATTGTCGACTCGATTGATATCAGATTTGACTACAGCATCAACATAATCAAATGCTTGCTCTAATGCTATGTCATCTTTCATATCCACAGCTTGAGGCCAGCCTCCACGGCAGACAAGGAATGCCAGTCTCTCAATGTCTATGGCAGAAGCACCATCTATTTGTGCCTGTCCAGAAAACAAAGAGCCTAAGCTTACATCTCCAGATGAATCTCCAGACTCAAACAAACTCATAGGACGCATAGTGAGCCATGAAAATCGCCCAGTTCCAGAATGTGAGATGTCTTTCATATCAGCAGGAACAGCAGAACCAGTGAGAATAAACTGGCCAAGTTCTCCTCGATGATCTACTTCAAAACGTATTGCATCCCAAAGTTTGGGAGCCAATTGCCACTCGTCAATCAATCTAGGAGTATCACCTATTAATAATCGTTTAGGATTTAGTTCAGATAGTGCAATATTCTGACTTTTATTTTCAGGATCATCCATATATAAGATACTTGAAGCAACCTGCTCTGCAGTAGTAGTTTTTCCACACCATTTGGGTCCTTCAATCAATACAGCACCTTTGCCCTCAAGTTTTCGTGCAAGAATACTATCTGCTATTCTCTTTCTATATTCTTTCATCAAATGCCCTACCTATTTCACTACCAGTATAATCTAAAAATTTAATCCAAACAATAAAAATCCGGCATTTGGCGCTTTTTTAATCCGGAATTTGGCGCTTTTTTAATCCGGCATTTGGCTGTTTTTGCTAATACATTTGATTATGCGAGGGGCACTAAAGAGAATAGTTTTAACAGGCAAAAGAAAGATTTAGCTATTTCTTATTGATAATCATTATTATTAATATTGACATTATTCGATTTTCATTTTATCTTTTAAGTGTAATCGATGATTACAACCACAGTTTAAGAAAGAAATAGGAGATGAAACTATGAAATACAGATGTACTGTTTGCGGTCATATCTATGATGAAGAGAAAGAGGGTGTAAAGTTTGCTGATCTTCCAGCTGATTGGAAGTGTCCTACTTGTAAGGCACCAAAAGATAAATTTGTTCCAGTAGAAGAGAACAAGGCTTGGGCAGCTGAGCACGTTATTGGCGTTGCTTCTGACGTTCCAGAGGATATCAAAGAAGATCTCAGAGCTAACTTCAATGGTGAGTGCTCAGAGGTTGGAATGTATCTAGCTATGTCTAGAGCTGCTTTCCGCGAAGGTTATCCAGAAGTTGGCCTATACTACGAGAAGGCTGCTTTTGAGGAAGCAGAGCATGCTGCTAAGTTTGCTGAGCTCCTTGGAGAGGTTGTATCTCCATCAACAAAGCAGAATCTAGAGGCAAGAGTTGCTGCAGAGTTTGGCGCAACTGAAGGCAAGACAGACCTTGCTAAGCGTGCTAAGGCTCTTAACCTAGATGCTATTCATGATACTGTCCATGAGATGGCTAGAGATGAAGCTAGACATGGAAAGGCTTTCAAAGGTCTTCTAGAGAGATACTTCTCTAACAAATAGAAGAAAATCACGTTCCGTTGGCACCCATTTTCTGGGTGCCTTTTATGTTATAACCCAAAGTAGAGGCTATTTGCGTTGTTATAGAAAACAGACTCTCTTTCTTTTTCTGTAAAGCAATCAGCAATATATTCGATCTGCTTATCATAGCTGAGTTTGCATACAGTAGATGGAGCATCTGAGCCCCACATCAATCTATCAACTCCGACTACTCTCTTAGCTTCTTTTACATAGTGCTGTGCTGTTGGGAATGGATACTCTTCTGGTCTTACTTTCCAATATAGTGCTGCAAGATCAAAGAAGATATTCTCCTTATTCATTACTTCAATTTCTTTTGAGAAGATTGCTTCATGTCCAAGCTTGAATGAACCTAAGTGACAAATAACGACAGGAAGTGACTTGCACTCTGATGCAATCTTTTTAATTGCATCTGCCTGGTGGCTTCCGTCTCCAGGACTTCCAAGGTCAAACACTACTACTCCACCAATGCTTTCTATGCGCTTATAGATATCCATCATCATTGGCATATCAAGTGGAAAATCTGGATGTGAGCCCATAATGCCACAGCCAGTAGAGACTTCAAACTTGAAGATCTTGAACTTAAGACCATTGATTAAGTAATCAAAAATCTCTTTACTGTTTCTGCACCATGGATCAAATGTACCAGCGCCTTGAACACGTCCTGGATACTTCTTTATTGATGCTGCAACATATTCATTGGCGAAGCCTAAGAAACCGCCTTGCATCAATACGATTTTCTCAACATCAGATTTCTCAACTAAAGACCAAAGGCTTTCAATTGTGAATGACTTGTCACCATATCCATCTGGAACAATCTTCTGTTCTTTACCAGTTGCCCAGATACCTTTTCCATCCCCTATTGCTCTAAGCTCTCCATCAGCGCCGAAGCCTGTGAGCGTCTCAAACGCATGTGCGTGTGCATCGATTATTTTCATGGTTTCAAGGATAGATTCAGTTTTATGAGTTGTCAAAAACGAAAAATCTGATGTCAAAAAATGACACAGAGACCTAAAACTAAAACACTACCAAAAACATAATCGAAGGGAAAATACTATTTTTATACTTCTTTCAGGAGGAGAAAATGATGAAGAAAGTATTGCTTATAGCACTTATGCTTTCACTCTCTATTTGCATGATTTTTGCAAATGGAGCAAAAGAAGCAGCTGTATCAAAGACAGAAGATGTACAGTTGAGAATGATGTGGTGGGGTGGAGACTCACGCCATAAGCCAACAATCGAAGCTCTTGAAAAATATCATGAGCTGAACCCTAACGTAACTGTAGAGGGAGAGCCTAATGGATGGGCTGGCTACTATCAGAAGCTAGTTACCCAGATAGCTGGTGGCACAGCTGCAGATCTAGTGCAGATTGACCAGCCTTGGCTCAAAGATCTTTGCTCAAAGGGCGAAGTATTTGTAGACCTTACAAACAATCCAAACATTGACCTATCAGAATTCGATGCAAAGTTCCTCGATGATTATTGCTCATACAATGGCAAGATTTATGGCATTCCTACAGGAACTAATGTAAATACACTTATTGTAGATCAGTCCATGCTCAAGGCAGCAGGAATAGATGAAAACGTAGTATTCACATGGGACAACATCATCACAATCGGTAAGCAACTCCACGAGTATAACCCTAATTGGTATCTAAATGGCGCAACACCAGATCACGTTAAATTCTGGTTTGAGATATACATGGCTCAGCTTGCTGGCGGTGTTGTAGATGAAGATGGCAACTTGATGTTCACAGAAGAACAGGCCGTAGAAGCTTTCAGATACTTCAAGAAATGGTTCGATAATGACATTGTTGCTCCTTTTGCTCAGACTTCACTTTTCTATCAGAAGTACCAAGAGAACCCTGAATGGGTAAATGGCAATATGTGTATTGCTCAGACATGGCCTAGCTCAATGGGAAAAGATATCGGTGCTAGAACAGGTTTCACAACTACAACACTCCCTGTAATGGAAGGTGCTAAGAACACAGGTGTATTAATGCGTCCATCACAGATTTACGTTATTTCAGCATCTACAAAGCACCCGGATGAGGCAGTTAAACTCCTTGCATTTATGACATATGATAAAGATGCAGCTGCTATTCTTGGCACAGCTCGAGGAGTTCCATCATCAAAAACAGCTCTAGCAGTTGCTGCTGAAACAGGTTCTATAACAGCACTTATCGAAAAAGCAACTAATGAAGGAATTGCACAAGCAGGTGATCCACAGAGTGCTAAACAGGCAAATGCGCAAGTATCACAAGCTATGCAAGATATAATTGATGAATTAGGATTCGGCAGAATAAGTCCAGAAGAAGCAGGCGCTAAGCTTGTCTCTGATTTAACAGAAGTATTGAAAACTCTTTAATAGATCTAATCATCACGAAATGAGGGCTGTAATAAGGCAGCCCTCTGCGAGTACCTTAATTTATTATTGAGGTGTTCTTTATGGTGATAAAAATGTTTAGCATGTCAAAAAATGACACTAAAACATAAAAATTACCACGCTATCGTGTTTGGGAAAACGGCTCAGATAATAGATTAAGTGGTCATACCCACTTGGAGGTTTTAAATGAAAAAGGGACTAACTATTGTTCTAATGCTTGCACTCTCTGTATGCATGGTTTTCGCAAATGGTACAAAAGAAGCTACATCAACACAGTCTAAAGATGTTCAGCTGAGAATGATGTGGTGGGGAGGAGACTCACGCCATAAGCCAACACTCGAAGCTCTTGAAAAATATCATGAACTCAACCCTAACGTAACTGTTGAAGGAGAGCCTAACGGATGGGATGGTTACGAGCAGAAGATCCTTACTCAGATTGCTGGTGGCACAGCTGCGGATCTTGTACAGATTGACCAGCCATGGCTTGCTAACCTTTGCTCAAGAGGAGAAGTATTTGTAGACCTTACAAACAATCCAAACGTTGACCTTTCTGAGTTCGATGCTAAGTTCCTTCAGAACTATTGTTCTTATAATGGCAAGATCTATGGTCTTCCTACCGGAACAAACGTAAACACACTTATCGTTGACAAGTCTATGCTTAAGGCTGCTGGAATCGACGAGAACACAGTATTCACATGGGACAACATCATCACAATTGGCAAGCAGCTCCATGAGTATAACCCTAACTGGTATCTAAACGGTGCTACTCCAGACCACATGAGATTCTGGTTCGAGATGTATATGGCACAGCTCGCTGGCGGTGTTGTAGATGAGAACGGTAAAGTAATGTTCACAGAAGCTCAGGCTGTTCAGGCTTTCGAGTACTTCCAGAAGTGGATTGACAACAATGTAATTGCTCCATTTGCTCAGACATCACTATTCTATCAGAAGTTCGGTGAGAACCCAGAGTGGGTAAACGGCAACATGTGTATCGCATGGACATGGACAAGCTCAATGTACAAAGACTTCGGTGGCAGAACTGGTTTCTCAACAACGACACTTCCTGTAATGGAAGGTGCTAAGAACACAGGTGTTCTTCTTCGCCCATCACAGATCTATGTAGTTCCATCATCATCAAAGAACGCTGCTGAAGCTGTTAAGCTCCTCGCATTCATGACATACGACAAGGACGCAGCTGCTATTCTTGGCACAGCTCGTGGTGTACCATCATCAAAGACATCTCTCGCTGTTGCAGCTGAGACAGGTGCTATTTCAGAGCTCACAGAGACTGCTACTACTGAAGGTATTGCACAGGCAGGAGACGCACAGAGCGCATATCAGATGAATAACCAGATCGTACAGGCTATGCAGGACGTAATCGATGAATTCGGTTTTAGTAAGATCAACGCTAAGCAGGCTGGTGCTAAGATGGTTGCTCATCTTAACGAAACACTCAAGTCTCTATAAGAAGCAGAAACAACTAAGTGTCCGTCTACGGGCGGACACTCTTTTTTAAGGATTGCTTATGAAAATCAAACATTCCAGAAAGTATCAATACGTTGGATATCTATATATCCTTCCATGGGTTATAGGATTTCTAGTTCTACAGCTATATCCACTGGTAAATTCATTCCTATATTCATTCTCAGACTTTTCCATGATTGGAGATTCACACTTCGTAGGTATCTCTAACTATGTAAAAGCATTCAAGACACCAGAGTTCTGGAAGTCTTTGAAAGTCACATTCTACTATGTATTAATGGCTGTTCCATGTAAGATTGCATTTGCTCTTTTGATTGCAATCATACTCAATCAGAAATTAAGAGGAATCAACTTCTTCAGAACACTTTACTATCTTCCATCTATCCTTGGTGGTTCTGTAGCTATCTCAGTTCTATGGAAGTACCTCTTCATGCAGAAAGGTATCATCAACGGCCTTCTTCTTAAGATTGGCATCCATGGACCAGACTGGCTTGGCTCAACAGCTTGGGCACTCCCAACAGTAGGCTTAGTAACAGTTTGGCAGTTCGGCTCTTCAATGCTCTTATTCCTCGCAGGACTTAAGAACATCCCGGAGTGTCTATATGAAGCAGCAGATCTCGATGGTGCGAAGACAATGAGAAAGTTCTGGTCAATCACACTTCCAGAGCTCTCACCTATCGTACTCTTCAACCTCATAATGCAGATGATCAATGCATTCCAGGAGTTCACACCTGCTTATGTAATTACACAGGGTGGTCCTTTAAAGAGCACATATCTATATGGTTTGATGCTATATGATCAGGGCTTCAAGTTCTTCAAGATGGGCTATGCTTCAGCTCTATCCTGGATACTTTTCGTAATCATTATGATTTTCACATCTATGACATTTGGATCTTCTCAGTCATGGGTACACTACGGAGATGAATCATGAGAAAAAAGACACCTGCTAGATTAGTAATTTCATATATTTTCTTAATATTGCTTGCATATGTAATGATCTATCCTCTGCTTTGGATGGTAGGCGCTGCATTCAAGACCAATGACGAGATCTTCGGTACTATCGGAATCCTTCCAAAGAATCCTGTTTATGGCGCATTCAAGGCAGGATGGCAAGGAACAGGCCAGTATGGGTTTGACACATTCTTAAAGAACTCATTCCTGCTTGTAATTCCTACTGTTATATTTACAGTACTATCATCAACAGTAGTTGGTTATGGTTTTGCTAGATTCAACTTCCCTGGAAAGAAACTGCTCTTCAAGCTTATGCTAGCAGCATTGATGCTGCCTTCAACAGTAATCATCATTCCTCGCTACATTCTCTTCAAGGATTTCCATTGGCTTAACACATACCTTCCATATTGGGTACCAGGACTCCTTGCTTGTTCATCATTCTTCAACTACATGATGGTCCAGTTCTTCAGAGGATTGCCATTAGAGCTTGATGAGTCAGCGAAGATGGATGGCTGCAACAGCTTCACTATTCTTACACGCATATTGATGCCACTATGTAAGTCAGCTATCTTCTCTGTAATCGTATTCCAGTTCGTATGGACCTGGAACAACTTCCTGGAAGTATTGATCTACATCAACTCTGTAGCTAAGTACCCAGTTGCACTTGGACTAAGACTAACAATGGATATTGGCTCTGAGTTCGATTGGAACCAGATAATGGCAATGTCTCTTGTAGCTATTGCTCCTCCTGTAATCCTCTTCTTCGCAGCACAGAAGTACTTCGTAGAAGGTATTGCAACAACAGGTATGAAGAACTAGTAATTGTTAATACTGAGAGTTTAGGGCGCAGCTTGCGCCCTATTTCTTTCTCTAAATGCCAAGTGCTGTAATAGGGATTACATTGACGCCATCTTCCCTTCTGTAGCCATAAGATGTGAGTCCGCAAATGACAGCAAGAAATGAAGCTCCATTGCCATTTGAGTTCTCTTTTATTGTCTTATTGACACGTAGCAGTGATTTAGCGCCTGCATCGATTTCACCTGCGCCTAGCTTTATCTCAATTGCTCCCCAAGAGCCATCTGGAGCCTCAATAATAGCATCGATTTCGTTATCCTTATAATCTTGGTAATGCATCAACCTAGATCCTGTTGCTGATGCATAAATAGCCAAATCACGTTCAACAAGAGACTCAAATAAGAAGCCAAATGTTTTTAAGTCTTTCATCAATGACTCTACTCTCAGTCCCATTAACGCCGCTGCAATAGATGGATCTGTGAAATGTCTTTTCTCCATCTGCTTCACTCTTAACGATGATCGTACAGAAGGACTGAATGGAAGCTGTGGAGAGAGAAGAAAGAGCCTAGTTAATATATCAGTATATGAATTTATTGTCGCATCACTGATTTCACCATTCATGTCTTTCATAATCACACGCTTAGATGCTGTTGTGCTCTCATTTCTCGCTAGAGAGCGCATGAACTGATGCATCTTCGTTATATCTATTGATGCTGCAACTCTTGGAATGTCTTCTTGCAGAAGTCCATTAACATAACCAGTTGCAAACAAAGAAGCTTCTTCTTTTGGAAGATCGATAGAAGAAGGCCACCCTCCTCTGATGATGTAATATGCAAGAGTTTCAAGCCCTGGATTATCTGCAGCAATAGGTTCTTTGATGTTTTCTTTAAAGAGCCCTGATAGCGATATCTCACCTGTAGATTCGCCAGACTCATAAAGAGACATAGTCCTCATATTTAAAAGTGAAATGCGTCCAGTACCTGAATGCATTATGCCTTTCCTGGCAGGTGTAGAAGAACCTGTTAAGATATATTGGCCATTATCGCTTGTTTTATCTACTTCGAACCTAACAGCATCCCAAAGAGATGGAATCTCTTGCCACTCATCTATAAGGTGTGGTTTGTCACATTTAAGTGCAAATGAGTTATCCAGAGTAGCAAGTCTTTTTTGAGCACTATCTTCTCTGAGCAAAATCTTGCTTTTTGACGCATTAGAAGCAAGAGTAGTCTTTCCAGCTGCTCTAGGACCTTCAATGCATACAGCTTTGGAACAGTTAAGTCTCTCTTTTAGTTTGCTCTCAAGTAGTCTTTTCATAATGTGATTATCTAGCTATATCCAGAAATTGCAAATATCTGTTTTCCGAATTTGTCAAAGTGAGTTTGACATATTTGTCAAAGTGGAAGAGTAATCAATACTTCTACGCCGAGTCCACCTGCGTTAGTGATAGTCATAGAAGCTTTGCCTTTGTAGAAGAGCTCTAAGCGTTTACGTGTGTTTGATATTCCCATAGACTTCTTCTTCTCAAGAGCATCATCATCTTGATTGAGTGTGTAGAGTTCTTCTTCTGTAAGCGTTTTGCCATCATTGAATATGCGCACATTTATTCTGTCATCGCTCTTTTTGATTTCAAGAAGCACATTGACGACATTCTTGCTGTAAAATGCGTGTTTGAAGACATTCTCAAGGAGCGGCTCTAAGAATAGACATGGTACTTTGACATCTCCTATTCCTTCATCAATATCTTCTGTGTATTTGAATCTGGATGGGAATCTGTATTCCTGTATCATGATATAGCGTCTTGTCTGTTCAAGTTCTTTATCAAGCTCTATTCCATCAAGACCAGAAGTGAGTGAATAATGCAGGAGCTTGCTAAGCTGTTCAATCATTCTTGAAACATCATTGTCTCCGCCTGAGAGTCTTATAGCTTTCCAATATATTGTGTCTAAAGTGTTATACAGAAAATGAGGGTTCAGCTGCAGCTGCAGTGCTCTGCGCTCTGCTGTCTCTTTCTGAAGCCTCATATACTCACCTTCCATAAAGGTCTGAAGAATCTTATCGTTTACATAGCTATATACATCTGTATAGCTCTCAAGCTCTTCAGAGTCTGGGTTCTGATTGAATTTGGCCATCATAGACTTCAGGAATGCTATCTCTTTCTTATGGCTATTCTGCGTAAGCACAAATGCAATGAGAACTGCTACTGCTGTTAATAGGATTGTATATAAAAGAAGTGTATTGCTTATGTAATAGAGATCTTTCTTTGGATATGAGAGAGAGTATTTCCATCTTGATGATGCACCTGTAAATGTGAACTCTATGCTTCTGCCCTTCTCTTCGCCCCGCTTGAAAAGCAGCTCTCCATTTTCTGAATAAATCTTCAAGAAAGCATTGTCTAATGGTGTGATGTTATCTGAAAAGACATCCTTTTTGAGATCTAGGACTATTACTCCGATCTGCCTTCCGACAGAGTTTGTAATAGGACGGGAAATACGCAGAAATGAGCCAACTCTATTTGTCATGTTCCTATCTGGATGAGTAGTCGTCATATACTCATCTATCCACAGCTTATTGCTTGATGCTGCTAAGTCAGAGAATCCATTCTGAGCTGTGAGAATAAGGCCTTTAGAGTTGCTTATGTATATTGAGATGTCATAGATGTATTGATGCGCATTCATGACTGCATTGATGAGGCCACCGATAATCTTGCTCTCTCTATACTCATTGTAGTTTACATCTGGTCCGTCTGTGATTTCTCTGAATCTTCTTGAGATCTCGCTATTTGATGAGAACTGCAGCGTAAGTGAGTCCATTTCCTGCAATACTGTCTCATAGTAAGTCGTAATCTGGTTAAGCTGCCCTTTCGCATTCTCTTCAACTTTTGAGTTGATGATTATGCGGCTTATCAAAGTTGCACCGCCCCCTAAGAAGACGATGACAAAGAGGATAGGAAGGAAATATGAGAGATATAAGCGAAGGAATCTGTTAGTTCTCTTCATTTGCTATGTCTTTCCTGAAACTTTGAGGACTTACGCCAACAATGCGCTTGAATGTGCGGCAGAAGTTCTGCGTATCCTGATACCCTAACGCCCGCGCAATCGCATCATTTGTGTAGCGCTCATACCCAGATAATAGCTCTTTGGCTTTCTCTATCTTTATTGAAAGCAGCTTATTCTGGAAGTTCTCACCTGTCTTTTCCTTAAAGAGCCGTGAAAGATATGAGATGTTGATTTTAAGTTCATCTGCAACGCTCTTTAGAGATGCGTTTCTAAGGTCATTTTCCATGATGTGTAGTGCTTTATCGATAAGAGATGCACTCTCATCACTGACTACCATCTTTCCATCAAGCTTGAGTTTGATCTTCCTGAGTATTGCGCGGATATCATCAAAGGAAGTTGGTTTTGTGAGGTATTCAGTAACTCCAGCTCTCAGAGCCTCACGCGCGTATTCAAAGTCGTCATATGCGCTGATTATGCACACTACTGGCGGGTTTGGTTCTTTTGCAAGCTCTTTTGCGATATCAAGGCCTGTGATTTCAGGCATCATGATATCTGTAAAGACAACGTCTGGCATAAGCTCTTTTATAGCCTTAAGGCCTTCTTTGCCATCTTCATACATTCCTTTTATGAAGAAGCCTTCTTCTTCGAATGGGAAGAAATCAGCAATACCATGCAAATGCTCGCTTTCGTCGTCTATTACTACAATACTGTACATGTTTATATTATAAATCAGTTCATGGATGTTATCCATGAAAGAAATATGTCAAATTATGATTAAGTCATGTCAAAAAACCATGACTATGGGGTAAAGTGAAAAGTAGGTGTAAAATTAGGTAACAAACTAGGAGGAGTTATGAAAAATACCAAGATATGCATCATTGGTGGAGGCAGCAGACTTTGGGCAATAAACTTCATGAAGGATCTTGCTCTCAATAAAGAAGCCGCAGGTACTGTCGTTCTCTATGATATCGATAAAGAAGCTTCAAGAAACAATGTCGAAGTTGGAAAAAGGATGCTCAAGATCAATAACAATGAGGATAGATTCAGCTTTGTAGCTATTGATGAGCTAGAGCCAGCACTAGAAGGCTCAGACCTTGTTCTTATAGTAATCGAACCTGGCAAAACTGAGTGCAGATACGCAGATCTTGTACTTCCAGAGCAATATGGCATTCTTGAGACTGTTGGTGATACAACTGGTCCTGGTGGTCTTATCAGAGCGCGTCGTGCTCTCCCACTCTTCTTTGATTTTGCACGTGCAATCAAGAAAGTATGCCCAGATGCTTGGGTAATCAACTATACAAACCCTATGACACTATGTACAGCTGCGCTATACAAAGCATTCCCAGAGATCAAGGCTTTTGGCTGCTGTCATGAAGTATTCCACACAGAGGATGCTCTATGCCGCATAGTAGAGAAAGAGTTCAATGTTCCACTTCCTAACAGAAGAGACTTAAGAGTAGATATCACAGGTGTCAACCACTTCACATTCATGACTGGCGCATGGTGGGAAGGCCATGATCTGATGCCTATTGTCAAGCGCATTGCTAACGACCCTGCTACATTCTCAGACCACACTGCTATTGCTAAAGAGAGAGAAAAGAATGAGAAGTGGTTCGATTGCGACCAGCTTGTAGCGTTTGAATTCTTGAAGCGCTTCGGCGTTCTAGGCGCTGCTGGAGACAGACACCTTGCAGAGTTCGTTCCATGGTTCTTGAAAGAAGAGAGATACCTGAACTCTCTAGGAGTTGTAAGAACTCCATATTCCTGGAGACTAAAGAATGCAGCTGAGAAGAGAGCTAAAACCTTCACAGATGAAGAGCTTGTTGCAAAGCCTAGCGGAGAAGAAGGCGTAGATATCATGATGGCACTTCTTGGAGGTAAGCCACTGAAGACTAATATGAATAGACCAAACGAAGGTCAGATCTCATACCTTCCAAAGGGAAGAATCGTAGAAAGCTTAGGTCTTATCGACAATGACTCTGTAACTCCTATCCTTTCTTCTGACCCTCCACTAGCTATCCAGGAGCTTGTAAAGCGCATCTCTGATGAGCAGCAGATAGCTCTGGACGCAATCTGGGAAGGAGACGATGAGAAGCTCTTTGAAGCATTCTTGATGGATCCTTTAATGGATCTTCCAATCGATAAAGCCAGAGAGCTCTTTGATAAGATGCTCGTTGAAGGCAGACTTCAGTATTAGTATCAAGCAGGGGCGCCGCTCCTGCTTTTTCTATGAAAGATAGTAATAGAATTCCACTCTCTTATGTTATAATTTGGCCATGGAAAAAATATCACTCAATGATAAGTGGCAGCTTTGTGCTAAAAAGATAGAGCAAAACCAATATATTAAAGAAAATGACTCATTTGAAGTCTCATTGCCTTTTGAAGTGCATGATGCGCTATCACGCTTATGCGTAATACCTGAGCCTTACTTTAAGGATAATATCGACTCTCTCTCTTTTATCGGAAGAGGTGAATGGGAGATTTCTAAGCACTTCACTTTAAGCGAGAAGAAAGGAAGAGCGCTTCTTTCTCTCTCTTCTATCGATACTATAGCAACGCTATATATCAACAAAAAAGAAGTTAAGTCTTTTGATAATGAGTTCTTATCACACACTATTGATGTTACTGACTACGTTGAAGAAGGTGAGAATGAGATCTCATTCTCATTCAAAAGCCCTATAAGCGCTATCAAAGAGATAGAATCTAGCTTGCCATTCTCACTTCCTGAGCATGAGTACAAAGGAAAGATCAAAGGTGGAAACCTCATAAGAAAGTCATCAGCTTCTTTTGGCACTCTCACTTCTCCTCCGCTCATTACTCTTGGAATCTATAAAGAGTTGTCTTTAGTTTTAATAGACAACTACTATGCAGAAGGCACTGCACTTACTGTATCATTAGTTGACGATAAGTGGCGCCTCAAAGCAGAGTTCAACATCTATGCTTATAGAGAAGAAGAGATAGAAATCTCACTAAGCTTCCAGCAGCGAGATGTGAAGAAGACTATAACACTCGCTCCAGGCTTAAATAGATACTCAATCACACTAGATGCTGAGAAAGACAGCGTTGAGCTCTGGTACCCTAATGGATATGGGCGCCAGCATGTATATAACGCTTATCTGACAGCTGGCAGCTATGAGTTCAATAAGAAATGCGCATTCAGAACAATTGAGGTGAAGCGCAATATAACAATGGGCGGCAGAGAGCTTGCTATATGCGTTAACGGCGAAGATATATTCATCAAAGGTGCTGTATGGACTGGGCTTGATGCAATCAGAACAAGATGCGAGAGACGAGGCTATGAGCGTGCACTTGAAAGCGCTGCGCTTGCAAACATGAACCTGATCCGCGTCCACGGCAGCTCATACTATGAAAACGATGAGTTCTATAGCGAATGCGATAGACTTGGACTTCTTGTATGGCATGATATGATGTTCTCTTCTTCTGCTTATAGAGCAGATGATGAGTTTCTAAAAAGCGTATATGAAGAGATTAAGCAGAACGTATTCAGGTTAAAAGGCCACCCTTCTATTGCTCTTTGGGCAACAGATAATGAGTGCTTTACTGAACTCGATATGCATAAGCGTACTCTGATAAACCGCGATAGATACATAATCAGCTACAATAAGCTTGCATCTGCTATCGAAAGCGCTATCAAGAGCGAAGATGAGAGAACAGTACTATATTCAACTCCATCTATAACTCCAGATACTCTATCTCCATCTGAATGCGAGAATGGTGACATACACATCTCTTCTATCTGGAATGAAGATAAAGACATTTCAGCGTACACAGAAATCAGACCACGCTTCGTCTCTGAATTTGGCTACTTCTCTCTTCCCTCTCCTTTGGAAGCTCAGTCTTTTGATGATGTGGATAAGTGGAACATTACAAGTGCAGAATTCGAAGCTCATAACAGAGATGAAGAAGGAAATGCAAGAATAGTCAGAAACATCGCAAGAGACTTCAGGTTCCCATCAAAGATCGAGAACATCATGTATCTCTCTGAAGCACTGCAGGCACTTGCGACTGAAAGAGCTGTAAGCTATTACCGCTCATTGATGCCATATTGCATGGGCACTATATTCATGTCTCTAAATGAGCCATGGCCTTCAATAGCACCATCAAGCATTGAATACTCTGGAAAGTGGAAGCTGCTACAGTACTCAGCACGCCGCTTCTATTCTCCGATAACTCCGCTCTTATTCATCAAAGACAACAGACTCTATCTATATGTAATCAATGACACAGATAAGAGAGAAGAAGGAGAAGTGCAGATAAAGTTCCGCACATATAGCGGAAAGAAGAAAGAAGCGAAGCTCTACTCTATTTCACTTGAGCCTAAGAAAGCGACAAAGATCGAAGAGTTCCCGCTTTCGAAGATTGATGTGAAGAATGTATTTGCATATGCGCGTCTTTCAACTAAGAAGACGATAAAGGAAAGAACGATTATATTGACTTCTCCAAAGCTTGCTCATCTTGAGGATCCTGAGCTCAAAGTAACTGTGACTAAGCTCTCTGCAAAGAAACTCAATATACTTCTGACTTCTACGCACCCTGCATTCCGCGTAGCTTTGAGCTCTGGACGAATAAACGGAGTATTCTCTGACAATCTATTTGCTGTGCGTCCAACAGCTGAGCGCAACATCATATTCAATGGATATGATGATGTAGATATCGAAGAGTTCAAGAAAGAGCTCGTAGTTTATGATTTATACAGTGCAACAAGGTAATCTTTACACTGCCAATCATTGTTATTAACACATATTTAATGTTTCTATGCTAACATAGAAGTAATTGAAACTTTAAAAGATACAAGGGAAGAAATTGAACAAGTTATTTGAATTCGTACATAAAAGAAAGGCATTCAGAACTCTCTCTGATGATGAGCTATCTTGGGTACTATATGATGTTGGCAACTCAGCATACACAATGCTTGCTTGCTCACTCATTCCAATCTGGTTCAAATCAATTGCAATCGGTACAAACAAAGGCCAAATAACAAGCGATAAAGCAACAGCTTATTACTCAATCGCAATCGCAATCGCTACTGTTGCTGTTGCTTTGATCGGACCTATCGTTGGAGTTCTTGCCGATAGAAAAGACAAGAAGAAGCTGCTATTTACATCTGTAGTCGCACTAGGCATCGCAGGATGTATCGCGACAGGCTTTGCAACAAGCTGGCTGCTCTTCTTGATAATCTTTGTACTTACAAAGGTATTCTATCAGGCTTCTCTTTCAATATATGACTCAATGCTTGGTGATGTAACAACAGAAGAGCGAATGGATGAAGTATCATCATATGGCTATGCTTGGGGCTACATCGGCTCATGCATACCTTTTGTTGTAGCGCTTATCTTCTACGTTCTTGGTCCTGATATGCTATCTGTAGTATCAAATTTCGTATCAAAAGGTGTTGGGTTCTTAGTAACAGCACTTTGGTGGCTCTTAGTAACACTTCCGCTTCTTAAGTGCTATAAGCAGAAGAACTACTCAGATGGCAAGCATGATACAGTGCCAAAAGCATTTGGAAAGATCTTCAAGACACTTAAGACAATCATAGTCAAAGATAAGAAAGTACTTCTGTTTTTGATAGCATTCTTCTTATATATCGATGGTGTTGGAACAATCATCGACAACTGCATAAACATCGGAACAGATCTGAACCTAAATACAGTTGGACAAGTAGTATTCTTGCTTGCAACTCAGATAGTTGCATTTGCAGGATCTCTTGTATTTGCGAAGCTTTCAAAGAAATATAAGACATCATCACTGATTCTAATCTGTATTACAGGCTACTTCTGTGTATGCTTATATGCATTGACACTCAAGACGCTTATACACTTCGCAATCCTTGCATTCGGAGTTGGCTGCTTCCAGGGCTCTATCCAGTCACTATCAAGATCTTATTACTCAAAGATAATCCCTGCAGAGAACTCAGGCGAGTACTTCGGCATCTATGATATCTTCGCAAAGGGAGCATCTTTCTTAGGCTCAGTTGTAATAGCAGCTGTTAAGCTTGCAGGAGGCACAATCAACGTTGCAGTATCATGCCTCGCAGTATTCTTCGCACTAGGCTTTGTATTCTTGGTATTTGCTGAGAAAGCAGAGAAGATCAACTGAAGATTACACGCTCAATAGCTTTAGCAACTCCGTCGTTTTCATTAGTGTCAGTGATGAATCTGGCACTATTTTTTATAACGTCTGGAGCATTTCCCATAGCAAATGAGAAGCCTGCTTTCTCAAGCATCTCTTTATCATTGTAATCATCGCCAATAGCCATGATTTCACTCTTATCGATATTGAGATATCGTGAGATATCGTCAATAGCACTGCCTTTATTGACACATGGAGGCATAATCTCAAGAAAGTCATCACTATAGTAGTATGTTGCGTCTTTATAGCGCTCCATTAAAGAAGTGCGCAGAGCCTCTAGCTTTTCTTTGTCTTCAGTCATGAACAATAGCTTATTCATGTCTACTGACTTCAATAAGCTATCAAAATCAGAGAGAATGCTATCTTTTCTGTATATAGGACGCTTAGTGTCATATAGAAAGCCAGAGTGCTTCTCTGAGTACCAAACATCATCGTTTATTGAAAGCATATCTAAGCCAAATTGCTTAGAAAGCTTATAAACACCAAGTGCTATGTCTCTATCGATCTTGTGGCTTATGATTATCTTCCCATTATCATATAGCAGCGCACCATTGAGGCACGATGCAATACCATCAACTCCAAGTTCACTATAGAACTCAGCGATAGCTGAATACATTCTGCCTGTGACAATCATGAACTTTATGCCACGTTCATTTATAACACGTTTGATTGTTTCTTTATTGCGCTCGCTGAAGCTTTTGTCATCACGAAGAAGTGTGCCATCTACATCAGAGCAAATCAGTTTAGGAAGACTCATGCCTCAATACTACAGATATTAATCGAGTGATACAACAGAGACAGAAACAGAGCCTCTATAAGAGCCAGCATTGAGTGAAGGATCCTTATCCCACTTATACCCAATGACTATGATATCTGTACCAGCAGCTACAGTATCAGCTCTCAGATAGCTAACATTAGCGCTATATGCATTATTCTCACCAACTACTCCTGGAGCAACAGATACTATCTCTGCAATATCTGCACTGCTTCCAGTGATTGTGCTAGGAAGTGCAGTACTGTATTCTCTTCCATCGATAGATGTAGATAAAGCAGTAGGAGTAAATGTAACGCTTAAGTCGCCTTTATAACGAGTAGTATTAGTCTGAGTCAGCTTGAAGTATGCAACAACGTCTGATGAAGAAGGATCTGAAAGCGTTAGACTACCGCCACCTTCTGCAGTATCAAGAGATGAGAAGCTATCATCAGTGCATCCATATATCTGGAAATCAGGATGAGTTTCAGCAACAGTTGCATGAAGAGTAATCGCAGATGAAAATACTTCTGTTGATTCGGCAAATAAACCAACCTGCATAGTCACCAATAAAAGCAACAAAGCTACAATAGCCATTTTCCACTCTCCGAAACATAATATATCACCAAAATATAAATTTGTTTCGGAGAAATATGAAAATTTTACTATAGTGTAACAAAAAACACTGATTGTTTTGTTTTTCTTAAACTTCAGACTGAACTCTAACAGTCATAGTAGAAGTCAAAGTAGTACTCGGAAGTGAAGCAAAAGAGTCAACATAAATAGTAAAAGGTAAGCTACCCATAGTAAACTGCCCTACACTAGTAGCTGCAGGAACAGATGCAATCTTCAAAGATTTATTTGCGCCATTAGAAGAAACTGAATGACCATCATTGAAAGTTACTATATAAGCAAGCGATGATCCATCATCACTTGTTAAGTTACTATTTAGATCTAAATAAATAGCAACTGCAGCATTATCACGTAAATAATATGAGAGAAATAAATTTAAAGGCTCAAACTTTTGAGTACTATAATCAGCCTTAAACTCAGCTTTATCACTGTTTTCAAACGTATTAGAAGTAATGCTAGATGTTGTAAATCCAACTATGTATTCAGGACGAATAAGATCTACAGTATTAAATGTCATCGTCATCTGCACACTATTATCATCAACAGCACAAAGACCAGACAAAAGAACAGCTATAGCTAGAACAAACAAAGCACATCTTTTCATATCATTACCCCCTTTCCTTATTTTGTAGACAAAAAGGCCTGCCAACAAAGACAAGCCTGGATATATCAAAAGCTAACAGATTATGTTGTTGGTGCGATTGTAACAGATACAGTAGCTGTATAATTAGCGGCAGGTAAAGACTCTTCTTTATCCCACTGAAAAGCAATCTGGATTATCTCTGTGTTTTCTGGCACAGGAGCATTCTTCCCATACTTAAGAGTACATTCATAGGTATCACCTACACCACCAGTGCCATGTTCACCAAGAGGTGCCTCTACAACCAATACTCCATCAGCACTATAATCTTGATTTCCTCCGTTGGTTTGCCAAGAAATTTTCTTAGTACTATATGTAGCACTACCTACATTTGCACTAAACTGAGTTGCTTTAAATGTTACTTTTAAATCACCTGAGTATCGAGATAAAATTGTCTGTTTTAGCCTAAAGTAAGCTGTAACACTTACTTTCGTAACAGGGCTACCAACAGTCAAATCTCTATTTGTATCAATAATCGCGGTTGGACCACCTTTAATTTCATCAGAAAAATCACCGTTCAAACCACCCCAGAATTCAAATGTTGGTGGGACCTGTGCAACAGTAGCATTCAACTTAATTGTATCTCCACCTGGAAGATATGGATCTGCTGCAAATAGCGCTCCTGTTAATAGTGTTAAGAGTGTTAATATTGTTATTGTTCTTTTCATAGCTATTAGCCGACCTCTTGTATTAATTTCCCAAAAAACCTCGTATTACTTAGCAAAAAAGTAACAATAAATCAATTCAACATGAAATATGGTGTATTGAGCCAAGTTGTGTAGTTATTATTTATTATAATACAAGGAGTTAAGTGTTTATAAAATTACGATTTAGTGAAAATCGTAAATAAACAATAAGAAAATATGATTTTCTGAAGTGTTTTTTGCTCTTAATTCAATAATATTTAATACTTAATCCAAACAAGTTTATAGCTAAAACTCAATTACCAAGAAGCCAGTCAATCAGATTTAGAGACTTGATGCCGTCATAGGAGCTTATATAGCTTCGATCCATTGATAGTACGACTTTCTCATAGTTATCAGATATCATGCTCAGCGGTCGAAGTTCACGCTCACGAGTCTCTGGAGCCTGCATGCTTTCAGTGACTTGGATGTATATCTTGTCATTTGGTTTCTCTGCAACAAAATCAACTTCAGCCTCGCCTACTTTGCCAATATATACTTTGTAGTCACGACGGATTAATTCAAGGAATACTATATTCTCAAGTATATGACCTCTATCTGCATCGCGGTACCCTAAGAGCATATTTCTGAATCCAATGTCGACTATATAGTTCTTTCCAAGTGTTTTAAGCAGCTGTTTGCCCTTCACATCATAGCGATTGACAGAGAAGAAGATATAAGCACAATTAAGCATCGCTATATATTTCTCAACAGTCTTTCCTGCGATGTTCTTTTGTTTTCCGGTTTGGCTATTAGACAAAATGCCACTGATGCTATTAGGAGAATTAATGCTACCTATATTAGAGCAAAGAAACAGCATGATTTTATGAAGCATTACTAAGTCCGAGCCACTGTTTCGTTGCATGATATCGCGGATAACAACCGTTGAATATATCCCTTCTAGAGCTTGATTGATTCCTTTCTCATTGAATCTGTACTCTCTAAGGATAGGCATGCCTCCAAACTGAAGGTATTTCTGGAACTTTTCATCGATCGATACGTTTTGATCAAATTCATAAAAGTCCAAAAACTCTTTAAATGATAGTGGCAGCATTCGTATCTCTACATATCTACCAGAAAGCAATGTTGCGAACTCTGTAGATAGCAAGTATGCATTTGATCCTGTTATGTATATATCTACATTGAAATCCAATCTGAATGATTCTATTGCCTTTTCCCAATGCTCAACAGCTTGCAATTCATCGAAGATCAGATAAGTCTTTCCTTCTTTTGGAATTTGTTTGCTTACATAATCATAAAATGAAAGATAGTCACATAAGTCTCTATATCGCAAAGATTCTAGATTCATGTGTACTATATTTATCTCTGGAACTCCATTGGCAGATAAATACTCATGAAACAATTCTAGGAGTGAAGACTTTCCAGAGCGACGGATGCCAGTGACAATCTTAACCAAATCGACATCTTTGTTCTGAATAAGCTGATTTAAATAATATGGTCGATTTATCAACTCTGACATCTAACACCTCTCTTTCTTATCCTTATTTTAGCTAAGTTTGCGGATAATTCAAGAGTTTCCGACTTTGAAGTCAGAAACTTTGTAAAAATAGAGAGTTTTGGACTTTGAAGTTAGAAAATCAGATAAAGCACAAAGCCAACAGCACCTGCTATTAGCATAGTAGCTATAGGGCTTGTTTTCTTTATTCTGAGAAGTGCAAAAGCTCCAAGTGCTAGAGCTAGTGCTATATAGTCTATATTTATTTCGCTTCCTTTAGTTATGTGCTGTGACCCTGTTATAGATAGCAGCAATAGAGATAGTCCTGCAGATGCAACCATTGCAAGTACGCATGGTTTCAAGCCATATAATATGCCTTGCATGATTTTAAGGTTCTTATACTTATAATAGACCTTCGCAAGTGCTAAAACGATGCAAAATGAAGGTAGTACACAGCCAAAAGTTGCAACTAGTGCGCCAGGAATGCCTGCAACTTGTATGCCTACAAATGTTGCTGAGTTTATAGCTATCGGGCCTGGTGTCATTTCAGCTATTGTCATGATATCTGCAAACTCTGACATAGTCAGCCACGAATAGACGTCTATAGTCTGATGCTGTATAAGCGGCATAGCTGCATAGCCGCCGCCTATGCTGAATAATCCTATCTGAAAGAATGCTATGAATAGTCTTAAGAGAGTCATTTTGTTTTATCCTCCCTCATAATGCTGAATGCACCTAAAGCTCCTGCAATGACTATTATCAAAATGATATTAAGAGACAAGAACCTTATTGCTACGAAAGAGAATACCATTATCAGGTATGGAAGGAACTTCTTAAGCTTCGTTATCGATATGAACATAGATACAACTACATCTGCTATTACTGCAGCAACTCCTGCAAGGAGTGCTTTCATCGCAATAGATACATAGTAGTTGTTTCTGAATGCTTTATAGAAAAGCGTGATTATCGAGATGATGACAAGCGGAGGCAACACTGTACCGATTGCTGCAACGACAGCGCCTAAGAAGCCACCTACTCTATAGCCTATGATTACAGATGCGTTGATAGCTATAGAGCCTGGAGTTGATTGGCTTATAGCTGTTAAGTCCATTATCTCATCTTCATCTATCCACTTAAGCTCATCTACGAACTTGTTCTTGAGAAGTGGTATTATTACAAAGCCGCCACCAAACGTGAATGAACTGATTTTAAGCGTAGATAAGAAAAGCGTAAGATACTTATTCTTCTCTTTCATAGCGACATTCTACAAAAAAGATACATTAAAAACTACAAACCAAGCTTTTCAAATGCGTATTTGTTCTTTCCGACGCTTTTCTTTCCGTACTCAATAGCCTCTTTAGGGCAATAGCATATGCATGCCATGCAATGCGTGCACTCATCTCCCCACTTAGGTCTGCCATTTTCAAGAACGATATTATTAAGAGGACACTTCTTCACGCATAAGCTACAGCTAATGCAATCATCATTTGCTCTGAATTTCTTTGCTTTGATTATAAGTTTATAGAAGATTGGGTTCACAGCACTGCTGAAGAATCTGTCTAAGAGTGAAACCTTCTTTAAA
The DNA here is from genome assembly GCA_934247875.1 of uncultured Spirochaetales bacterium. GTDB lineage: Bacteria > Spirochaetota > Spirochaetia > Sphaerochaetales > Sphaerochaetaceae > Ornithospirochaeta. The sequence goes on along the minus strand of CAKQJZ010000015.1, from coordinate 7,793 downwards.
GGGAATTCTTTATCATCAACAATTAAGGAAGCTGCTCTATTTATTCTGCTATCAGCAACATTTATTATACGCTTTGCTTTATCATTTGAAGGAGACTTGAATAGAGCGATGTAGTTCTCAGGCATCTTCAGCTCAAATGTCCCCATATACTTAAGCTGCTTCTTAAGTGAGAGTGCTTTATTGTATTTTGACGCATTGCCCATAGAGTCTCCAGCATCCATGACAAACCAGACTTTGTCTGCACCTTTAAGCTCTGTTTTATTAATCCAATCTTCGACAATGAGAGGAATACGCCAACCATAAGTTGGAGTGACAATTATGACTCTGCCATTGATATCAACAGAGGACGTATCATTAAGCTTGATCTTATCATTAAGTGATATCAGCTCATCATTAAGTGCTTCACTTAATTTAGCTGCTATATGTTTGCTATTGCCTGTTCCTGAATAATAAAGAATCATAATGTCTCCTCTAGAAGGTCAGCCGCATCTGGAACCATTTCACATTTCCATGAGTAGACTCAGATGCTCCTTCTAAGACAAAGCCTAAAGCTTCATAGAACATTATAAGACTATCTTTACACGTTAGAACTAGCCCTTTTCTGCCACTTTTTCTTGCGTCTTCAATCACTCTTCTCATAACCATAGATGCATAGCCTGAGTGTCTATATGAAGGAATCGTGTTAACGCCGAATATCATTTGCCAGGCACCGTTTTCATTATGAAGCGATGCATCTGCATACATTTCGTCTCTCAAATTCTCTTCATCTGTTACAAAGCCATCGACAAAAGAAATCAGCTTATCACCATTGAAAAGCAGCCAGAAATGGTTGCTATACGCACATAGCCTTTCATAAAGCTCTTCTTTCGTTGCAGCTTCAAGCGGCGAGAAGCATTCAACTTCGACACTTGCTATTTCGTCTAAATCTTCTATTGTTGCATTTCTTATAGTCATTCTTTTTTACGCTAGAACTTTGATATTCACTTGGATAATACCTTCTTTTGCCAGCTCTTTGAACCGCACTTAGGGCATTTCATATGGCGTGTTCTGCCCATATGAGATGCAAAAAAGACACTTTTGAAATCTGGTACATATCTATAGTGACAGCTTGGACACTCATAGTAGCCAGCAATCTGTTCAATCCTGATTGCTAAAAATACACCAGGAATGAATACAACTATGCCTAGCACTATCAATAATGTACGGCATAACACACTCATTTCTGCATATGAAGCTACAAGGACTGTCAGCAGCAAGAACAATATAGAGATTGCTACTAATGCGACTTCGACGCTTAATAGTCGTTTATCTGCAGCTTCTTTTTCTTTTATAGCATTCAGGAGATTCTTCTCCATTTCTTCATCATAGTTTTCCATCGATACTACCTCACCAGAGAGCAGATCATTGACTGTTATCTGAAGAAGAGCACATAGCTCTAGCATTATCGAAGCATCTGGTAGTGATTTGCCACACTCCCATTTCGAAACTGCTCTGTCTGTTATTCCAAGCTTTTCAGCAAGTTCTGCTTGGGTTAATCCTTTTGCTCTTCTTCGTCCAGAAATGAACTGTCCTATTTTTAATGAATCCATAGCGCTATCCTTTCTCTTCATTCTAGTTTCGTAGCTCTCAGATTGCTACATACTGTTAGTTGAGTTTTGAGAAACTACTGCTAGTTGAGAGCTTTTTACAGACATTTTGAAAAAATTTGATGTATTTTTAACTTGCTTTCAGTGTTTCAGTTTTCCTTTCTGACATATTTCATTTTTACGTCAAAAATTTTCAATTTAAGTTTAAATGCTATTTGAGGCATCTTTTTTAATTATATATATTTTTATCGCTTTCAAATTGACATATACATCAAAAACGGTATTTTTCTTTATGTCAAATGCCTTAAGTAAAAGAAGACCGAAAATATTTCTTGTTGTACTAAACCATTTTAATACCCTACAATTTCAAATAGACACAAAAGGAGAAATTGTCGTATGAAAAAACTTTTAGTATTTCTTACTCTCGCATTACTAGCAACATCACTAGTATTCGCACAGGGTAGCGCTGAGAACGCTAATGTTGTAGCTAACAAGAATAAGCCTTTGGTATTCTTCAACAGACAGCCTTCTGACCCAACAACAGGTGCTCTTGATATGGCAAGCATGAACTGGAACGAGTCAACATACTATGTTGGTTTCGATGCTGCTGCTGGTGGAGCAGTTCAGGGCAAGCTTATCACAGATTTCCTTGCTAGCGCAGACCCAGCTATTATTGATAGAAACGGCGACGGCGTTATCGGTTATGTTCTTTGCATCGGAGACGTAGGACACAACGATAGTAAGGCTAGAACACAGGGCATCAGAGAAGCTCTCGGCACATGGAATGGCTCAACAGATCCTGGAAAAGTAAAGGAAGGTCAGGTAACTGTTGGAGGAAAGACATTCAAGGTTGTTGAGCTCGAAGGCAAAGCAATGACAGGTACAGATGGATCTACTTGGAACGCTAACGCTGCTACAGAGGCTATGGGCGGCTGGGCAACAAAGTATGACAAGCAGATTGATATGGTAGTATCAAACAACGACGGTATGGCAATGGGTTGTCTACAGGCTTCTAACTACCCAGCTGGCGTTCCTATCTTCGGTTACGACGCTAACGCAGACGCTATTGAGGCAATCGGCGCTGGAAAGCTCACAGGCACAGTATCACAGAACGTAGATGCTCAGGCTACAGCTACTCTTCAGGTTCTCAGAAACCTTCTTGATGGACTAAAGGGTGCAGACGTTTACCAGAAGGGCATCACAGAGAAAGACCAGTATGGTAACAAGATCTCAGCTCCAGTAGCTTACTGGGACGATCAGAAAGCTGTAATGGCTGCTAACTCAGGCGTTAACGCTAGCAACTGGCAGCAGTACACAGCAGGTAACAGAGATGCAGGCATCAAGCAGGTATCTGGTCCTAAGAAGAAAGTTCTCCTGACTATCTACAATGCAGGCGATAACTTCCTCTCATCTTCATACCTCCCAGCACTCAACTACTATGCTCCACTTCTAAACATCGATCTTACTGTTGTACAGGGCGATGGACAGAGCGAAGCTACATGTCTTGATAAGTTCACTAACCTTAACAACTTCGATGCATATGCAATCAACCTTGTTAAGACTAACTCAGCTCCAGACTATCTCGACAAGCTAAAGTACTGATAAATCTATTTTAGTCGGATTTAGTTATAAGCATGCTAGCCTAGCTGGCATGCTTTTATAGAAAAAAGGGGAGCTAAAATGGAGAATACTGTACTAGAGATAAAGAATTTATCTAAGTCTTTCAGTAAGAACAAAGTACTAGACGGAATCAATTTAAGCGTCAAAGAAGGCCATGTACTAGGCCTTATGGGCGAAAATGGCGCTGGAAAATCAACAATGATGAAATGTCTATTCGGAATATATGCAAAGGACCAAGGCGACTTCTTCCTCTGCGGTCTTCCTGTAGACTTCAAAAGCCCTAAAGAAGCTCTTGAAAGCGGTGTTGCAATGGTACACCAGGAGCTTAACCAATGCCTGGATAGAAGCGTTATCGATAACCTCTTTTTAGGCCGCTACCCTACCCGCTATGGCGTCGTAGACGAAGCAAAGATGGAAAGAGAAGCCAATAGAATCTTTGGCTCATTGAAGATGACAGTAGATCCTCATGTAATCATGAGAACAATGTCTGTTTCCCAGCGTCAGATGGTAGAGATTGCGAAAGCTGTATCATATGATGCGAAGATCATAGTATTAGACGAACCTACATCATCACTTACTGAGCGTGAAGTACAGAAGCTGTTCTCTATAATCAGAGAGCTTAAGCAGAAAGGAGTATCATTTATCTACATTTCACATAAGATGGATGAGATCTTTGAAATCTGCGATGACGTTGCAGTATTGAGAGATGGTAAGATGATCTCTTGCAAGGAAGTCAAGTCAACTAATATGGCTGAGCTTGTATCAGAGATGGTTGGCCGTTCTCTTGATAAGAGATTCCCTGATGTCGATAACACACCAGGAGAGGACTACCTTGAAATCAGAAATCTCAGAACCAAGTTCAATCCGGTTCTTGAAGATATATCATTTACAGTCAAAAAGGGCGAGATCTTTGGCCTATATGGACTTGTTGGAGCTGGCAGAAGCGAGCTGCTTGAGTCACTATTCGGCGTCAGAACTATCGCATCTGGAGATATCCTTGTAAATGGAAAGAGACTTACATTCAACTCCTCTAAGGATGCTATGGACAATAACTTTGCACTTGTAACTGAAGAGCGTAAAGTCAATGGCATGTTTGGCAAAGGCAACCTCGAGTTCAATACCTGTATTACAAACATGAAGGCCTATAAAGCCAATGGCATAGTATCAAACAGGAAGATGTATGACGCTACAAAGAGGCAGATAGAGCAGATGAAGACCAAGTGCGTCTCCACAACAGAGCTTATCACTGCCCTCTCTGGTGGAAACCAGCAGAAGGTAATCATCGGTAAGTGGATGGAGAGAAGACCTGATGTCTTCTTGATGGATGAGCCAACTAGAGGTATCGACGTTGGCGCTAAGTACGAAATCTATCAGCTGATCATTAGAATGGCCAAAGAAGGAAAGACTGTAATAGTTGTTTCTTCAGAGATGCCTGAAATCTTAGGCATCACTAACAGAATCGCTGTTATGTCTAACCACAGGCTTTCTGGAATAGTTGAGACAAAGAAGACTAACCAGGAAGAGCTATTGAGACTATCTGCTAAATATCTATAAGGAGAAATAAGGATGAGTAATATAACCGATAGAGATGATAAACTCATTGCTTTTGAGACAGAGCTCAGAGCACTAAGAGAAAATGGAGAAGAGAAACTCAGCGCTATCAAAGAAGAGGTAGCAGCTATCAAGCGCAATAAAGCTCTTTCAAAAGAAGAGAAAGAGAGTATGATTTCTGCTTTGAGAGCTGAAGAAGCAAAAGCAAGAGAAGTAGAACTCAATAATAGAGCTAAAATCAAAGAGCTTTCAAAGGCAGCTGTTCTGCACTCAAATGAGCTTTATAATGCTTATGAGAAAGTTATCGTAGCTGAAGAGAAAGAGAAGATTCTGAAAGCTAAAGCACAATTCAAAGCAGATCAGGCTGAGATAAAGCAGAAGAGCAGCGCAAGAATCGAGAAAATCAAGAGCGCTCAGCACGACAAAGCCAAAGAAAAGGAAGAGATTGCTATTGCAAAGTATGAAGAGAACTCATACTTAGTTGAAGCTAAGAACTCAATGAAGAGCGCAATCTCTCAATCTAAAGCTTTCAAGAGCCAGATATATATCAACCACGTACAGGAAAACAGAGTCATAAGAGGTGGTAAGACCAACTTCATGGAGAACCAGAAGCTTAAAGCTAAGAACTATGCTTCTTCATTCTCCCCTTCTAAGTTCTTCTTAGCTAATGGCCTATATATTGCTATCTTCATCTTCTTTGTAATCTGCATTATCTTGGCACCAATTAAAGTACAGGCTAACCTCTTTACACTTCCTAATATCCTTACAATCCTAGAGCAGTCTTCAACAAGAATGTTCTACGCACTCGGTGTTGCAGGCTTGATTCTGCTTGCTGGTACTGACCTCAGCGTTGGACGAATGGTAGCACTTGGTTCTGTTACGACTTCACTCCTGCTTCATAAAGGAACTAACATCGTAACATTCTTTGGAATGGGTCCATGGAACTTTGAAGCAATCCCAATGGCTCTCAGAGTATTGATTGCGCTTATTCTATCAATCACACTCTGTGTTGCATTCTCAGTATTTGCTGGATTCTTCACGGCGAAGCTTAAGATTCATCCATTCATCACAACACTATCAACACAGCTTATCATCTATGGCCTTCTGTTCTTCGGAACATCAGGAACACCAACAGGCTCTATTGATAGAGACATCAAGGACCTTCTAGGTGGCAGATGGGAGCTTGGATACATTGGACGTGATCTCATTACATTCCCTAAGCTGATTATTCCTGCTGTCATAGCAATCATAATTGCATGGTTCATCTGGAATAAGACAACATTCGGAAAGAACATGTATGCAGTTGGCGGCAACGCAGAAGCAGCAGCAGTATCTGGCATATCTGTATTTAAAGTAACAATGCTTATCTTCGTAATGGCTGGCGTATTCTATGGCTGTGGCTCATTCTTAGAAGCATTCAGAGCCAATACATCAGCTGGAACAGGACAAGGCTTCGAACTTGATGCTATTGCGGCCTGTGTAGTAGGTGGCATCTCATTTAACGGTGGTATAGGAAAGATAGGCGGCGCAGTTATGGGTGTTCTGATATTCCAGGGCATGACATACGCACTGACATTCTTAGGTATCGATACTAACCTTCAGTTCGTATTCAAGGGTGTAATCATCATCGCAGCAGTTGCTCTCGACTCTGTTAAATACCTCAAGAAGAAATAAGAGTAAACGAACAGTCAATTATCGGGCTACTTTAAAAGTGGCCCGATTTCTTTATTATTCAAAATCAAAAATAGCATTCATAAGAGCACATATCGGCAAATTTAATACATTTTTGCCAATATGTGTTCTAGTTATGCTAAATCTAGACTCATCAGAATCATCTCTTCATAGCCATTTTCTTTGCTTCTGAATCCTCGTTTATGCCTGCCGTATTCATTAAACCCTAAGCTCTTATAAAGCTTAATTGCATTCTCATTAGAAGCAAAGACTTCCAAATCCAAAGATGTATAGCCAGCATCTTTAGCAAGCTCGATCAATAACTCAGACATGATTCGGCCAAGACCTAAATGAGTATAATCTTTTATTATTGAGATGCCGAAGTCAGCTCTATGACGCAGCTTATAGAGAGATGAAATAGAGTCAAATGATGCACTTCCTACAACTTTTCCATCTAAAAAGGCCAATAAAGCAACCTCTCTAGCATTGTTCTTCTTCGCTTCTAGATATTCAGACTCATCTTTCACTGTGTATGTTATTTCATCTGGATAAGAGAGAAGATAAGAGCTCTCACTATGACATTGCTTAAAAAGGTCCAGAGCAGCTTCTCCATCCCTAGCCTCTCCGCTTCTGATTACGCACTCGCGGCCATCCTTTAATAACACTCTTTTACTGAAAATCACTTTGTCACCCTCTTCTTCATATATAGATGCAAACACTAAAAAGAACAAGTTAACGACAAACCTTCTACTTAATACTTTTTGCACTCAAATGCAAAAACTTTTATTTTTTTTAGAGTTTTTGCTCATGGTAGCAAAAAGTTGTTAATTATAATTATTTGTGTAATACTATTTTTGAGGAATTACATTTGAAAAATACACAGCTGAAACAAAGAGATTTATATCTGGACAAATTAATTGGATTCCAGGATACAGAACCAGTCAAAGTAATAACAGGAATCAGACGATGTGGAAAATCTAGCTTGTTGAAACTGATGGTGCAGCATTTAAAAGAAAGCGGCATAAGAGATGATCAGATAATAGAAATGAATTTCGAGTCATATGCTTATAGCAGCATGGATAATGATTCTTTCTATAACTATGTTAAAGAGAGGATCATACCAAGCAAAAGAATGTATCTATTCTTCGACGAAGTGCAGCATGTCACAAAGTGGGAAACAGCAATAAATTCATTCAGAGTAGATTTTGACGCTGACATATACATAACAGGTTCCAATGCATATATGCTCTCTTCTGAATATGCGACATATCTATCAGGAAGATGTGTAGAGATAAAAATGCTCCCACTCTCATTTTCGGAGTTCATAGATTTCCATGGTTTTAAAGTAAAAGAGAAAAAGAACCT
>CAKQJZ010000014.1 GCA_934247875.1 uncultured Spirochaetales bacterium | reverse complement strand
AATCGCCTCTACAACGCTTGAATCAAAGTTTTGCCCTCTTTGAAATAGGCTTTTTCAAGATTCATGCGTAATGACTACCTTGACACCACTTTCCAGCCAGCGACCGCGGAGAAATCTTATAAACAGCACAGTGCCACGCGTAGCAAGTTCTATAGCCATACTGATCCAGACGCCGATAACGCCAAAACGCTTAGTATATACAAGGACAGACAGAACTCTTATTCCCCACATAGTAGAACTTGAGAGAATGAAAGGTCCTTTGCTGTCTCCAGCACCTCTGAGTGCACCTGAAACAACAATAGCAAGCGCAAATAGAGGCTCTGAGAATGCAACTATTCTGAGAACTGTAGCAGCAAGCTCGATTACTTCGCTTTCGCTTGTAAGGAGAGAAGCTAAGAATGGCGCATAGATAAACAATAGAACAGCAAGGAGGAGAACTATCATAACTCCAAATACTATAGCAATCGCTGCAAAGCGCTTTGCAAGATCCTTGCTTCCAGCGCCAATAGACTGTCCAACCATTGCAGTAGCTGCTGATGATATTCCATATGCAGGCAAGTAGCAGATGCCCTCTGTCTGCACTGCAACGTAGTTAGCTGCAACGCTGACAGCGCCCATAGCAGCAACAACAGCAGTCATCAATATCTGGGCAAGTGAAATAGTTACGCGCTCAAGAGCAGATGGAGCTCCAAGGAAGACCATCTTCTTGATGCAGTTCTTTGTAAGACGCCAGCCACCCTTCTCTCTGAGCCTGAGCTGGCCTTTGCCTTTTATAGTGAATAAGAACAACAGAATACCAATAGTCCCTTCAGCAAGTCCTGTACCAAGAGCTGCACCAGTGACACCAAGCCCTAAGCCATACACTTTCACACTACCAATGTAACGCGCCGGATAGATACAAATGAAGTTGAATAGAACATCAAGCACGCACATGCCTATATTCATCAAACTTGGCAGAAGCACATTGCCAGAACACCTCAGATGAGATGAGAAGACAACAGATAGAAGAGATAGCGGAATGAAGAGCGCACGCACCTGGAAATAGAGCATAGCATCCCTCTTGATATCTTCTTCAGCACCAAGCCACGAAGGCAAGAAAAAGCCAATGATATAGCAAAGCAAAGAAAGAGCAAAGCCAAATAAGAATGTGAAGATTATGCTCTCTTTGACAACAGATCTTGCATCTTCTTCTCTCCCAGCGCCTAAATGCTGTGCAACTTGGACAGCAAAGCCCAGCGCAACACTTGATGTTATTCCGCCAACAAGCCATGTAGATGAAGCAACTACTCCGATTGATGCTGTAGCTTTATAGCCTATAGAGCCAACCATCGCAGTATCGATATAGCTCATAGCAGTGCCAACAAGCTGCTCAAGAATAGCAGGAATAGATAGAGATAGGACCAGTGATATCTGTTCCCTTTTAGTAATTTTGGCTCCCTCTCGTGCCTTAGCACTCATCTCTATCATGTTCATAGCAATAACCTTTATATGAAATAATCAGCCTTTGATAAAGCCTTTATTTGAGAATAAAGCAATTTCACATTATTGATTACATTCAAGAGATTCCTTGATTTCCTCCAGTAAATACAGTTAAAATGTAGTTACTGGAGAGAATATGATAAAAACAACCCCAATATTATTAAATGATTACAGTTCATATTCCAATCCAATGATGAAAATAAAAAGACAAGTTAATAATGGAAATCTGATTCCTATTATCAGAGGGCTGTATGAAACAGACCATACAATTCCAGGATATTGTCTAGCACGAATAATATATGGTCCATCTTATCTCTCTTTTGAATTTGCGCTAGCTTGGCACAACTTAATACCTGAAGCTGTTTACACATACACATCAGCAACTTGTCTTAAGAAGAAAAAGAAAGAATATAAAACACCCTTTGGACTATTTACTTATAGAGATGTACCAGCCAATGTGTTCGCATATGGGACAAAGCTTTATGAGGACAATGGATATGGCTATGTGATTGCTTCCGCAGAAAAAGCTATATGCGATCAATTATATACATGCCAACCTTGCTCTAATAAGAAAGAGCTAAGAGCTCTACTATTTGAGGATCTCAGAATCGATGAAAATGCATTCTGCAATACAGACTTAGCATCTATGAAGGAACTCGCAGAACTATACCACACTGCAAATCATCGTCTACTAACTTCTATAATAAAGGAGATAAAGAGAATATGAATAATATTATCGAACAAATGATTGCTCAGCATGGAACAGTAACACTTAGCGACAAGAAAAACAGCATAAAAGAAATTGTACAGGAGATAATTCTTTGTGCTCTCTCTAGAGCGGACTTTTTCAAAACAGCAGCATTCTATGGTGGTACTGCATTGCGTATTTTTCATGGCCTTGATCGGTTTTCTGAAGATTTAGATTTTTCTTTAATGTCTCCTGATGCAAATTTTCATCTTGATCATTATTTACCGGTGCTAGAGAAAGAACTCAATTCATATGGGCTACATTTCAAAGCTGAAGTAAAAACTAAGAACATAGATTCTGATGTTCAATCTGCCTTTGTGAAGGGAAATACACGAGAACATATTCTACTTTGTTATGCAGATGAAACACTTGCGAAAAGAATCATAGGCACAGAGCTAATCAAAGTTAAATTTGAAGTTGACACCATGCCACCTCCTTTTGCAGGATATGAGCACCAATACAGACTACTTCCTATGCCATATGCGATTAATCTATATGACATGCCTTCTCTCTTTGCTGGAAAGATACATGCAGTTATATGTCGTGCATGGAAAAGCAGAATTAAGGGTAGAGATCTGTACGATTATGTCTTTTATATTGCAAATGGAACACATGTAAATTTAAAGCATCTAAATGCAAGACTAATTGATTCGGGATTTGAAGGGGCTAGAGAAAATTTGTCTTTAAATGAAATCAAACAGATTCTATTTAAAAGATTTGACAGCATTGACTACTCACAAGCAAAAGAGGATGTGCTGCCTTTCATTAGAAATCCATCTTCTCTAAATGTATGGAGTAAAGATTTCTTCAAATCAATAACTGAAAATCTATTATCAGAATAAATCTAGCTTCTTTGAAATCGTATACCCTTGGTTAAGATTAGGCTTCTTTTATGAACGCCCTTCTCCATACTCCCTTCTGATAGAAGATGAGAGAAAGAACAGTTCCGATTGACCAGCCAACAGGCCAGCTAAGCCAGATTCCGATTACTCCATCAAAGCCTGGGATAATCAGTGGCAGGAATCTTGAGAAAACATAAGACAGAGATGCTCTGAGAATAAGATCTGAGAAAGTAGCAATCATGAAAGCCTTCATTGCCCCGCTGCCTCTAAGTACTCCATCTGTAATGATCTTGAGTGTTACTATGATATAGAAAGGAGTAACAACTCTGAAGAAAGAGAGACCGACATCTATTACTTTCAAGTCTACGCTATTTACAAAAAAGCGCATTGCAGTTCTTCCTGCAAATATGTAGATGCATGCAGCTGCGAGAGCAAAAATCTCGGCCATCAAGAGTGCACCACGTCTACCCTTAACTACTCTATCAACCTTCTCAGCACCAAGGTTCTGTGCTGTGAATGAAGAGACACCGTTACCAATTGTAGTCAAAGATGTGATTACGAGGTTGTTGAGCTTTATAGCTGCTGCGTAGCCAGCCATTACAACAGCACCAAAGCTATTGATGATTGATTGCACTATGATATTGCCAACGCTTATGAATGATTGCTGCAGAATAGAAGGAACTGCAATAGCAACAATCTTCTTAAGGATGCTCAATGAGAATATTGGAGCTTTGATTCCGCTAGTTATGCCTTTAAGCCTATGCTTCAAAGCTATCAGCGACAAGAGAGCAGATACGCCTTGGCATAAGAATGTAGCCCAAGCAACTCCTGCTACTCCCATATCGAATGCTTTAACAAATAGAACATCAACTGCAATGTTAGCTGTTGAAGAGAATGCAAGGAATATGAATGGAGTCTTGCTATCTCCCATAGCAGTGAAAACACCAGTTGCTATGTTATATAGGAACATGAAGACCAAACCATATATGTAGATATCAAGATACAGTGCACTGCTACTAAATGTCTCCTCTGGTGTATTTATCAAAAGAAGCAAAGGACGAGTGAATATAACACCAAATAAAGTCAGAAGCGCAACTATTATAAGCGTGAATATGAAAGTAGTAGTTATAGCACTCTTAACAGCGTCTAAGCGTTTTGCACCATAGTACTGGCTTATGATTACGCTAGCTCCCATGTTTAGCCCAGTTGCGAAGGCAAGGAAGATCAAAGTTATCTCGTAGCTGTTTCCAACTGCAGCAAGCGCACTTGAAGAGATGAACTTGCCAGCTACAAAAGAGTCTGCAATATTATATAGCTGCTGAAATAGCATTGAGCCCAGAAGCGGAAGTGTGAATCTGATTATGACGCTTCTCTCGTTTCCTACAGTTAAGTCTTTATTCATACAGTGAGAAAATATAACTTTTCAGCAAATTTTAAAAGAGAGATAGCTACTATAAAAATTACTATTAATAAGCTAGAATCCACTCATGAAGCTTTTGAGGAGAATATATCTTATACCTGTCTACATATATAGGTATTGCATATCTCCATTCACACCACCATCATGCAGATACACACCAACTTGCTCAGCATACTTTGTAGAGTCTGTTTCGAAGTTTGGCATAATTAAAGGCACTATAAGCGGAACAGCACGCATACTAAGGTGCCGCGCAAAATTCTTCGGAGGTCCAGATACCGTGCCTGATGTATGGTCATTTCTTGGTGTAAAGAGAGAATTCCAAGCTAGACGCAAGCCTAAGAATTTCGATAAGGAAGTCAAACCGAATTAATCTTCCTCATCGCATATGACGCTTATGAATGAGAATAGAACATTCATAGCTTTATCATTGTAGCCACCTTCAGGAATAATCAGATCTGCGTATTCCTTACATGGCTCAATGAAGTTATAGTGGCCAGGGCGTACTACTTTGGTATATTGCTCAATAACAGATTCAGCTGTTCTACCCCTTTCCTTGATATCTCTCTGGAGACGGCGTATGAAGCGGATATCTGCAGGAGTATCAACATAGAGCTTCAAATCAAGAAGATCTCTGATTCTCTGGTCATAGAAGATCATAAGACCATCGACTATGATTATCTTCTCAGGCTCAACTGTAATGTATTCATCCATTCTTCTATGATGGACAAAATCATATTGAGGCATCTGGCAAGCCTTGCCATTTTTAAGGTCATCGAGGTTAGAGAGCATCAGGTCCATGTCAAAAGCATCAGGATGATCGAAGTTGAAAGCAGTAATATTGTTGTTGTTTATATACGGAGCACTCTTATAATAGTTATCCTGCTCTATCAAAACAGAATCAGGATGACGCTCCTTAATGCGCTTTACAACAGTGCTCTTACCCGAACCAGATCCACCTGAAATACCAATGAGCCTAACCATTACTCTCCCCTATTCTCTATCTTCGCCAGTCTTAAGAACTGCAAGGAATGCAGATTGTGGAATCTCGACGTTACCAACCATCTTCATCCTCTTCTTACCTTCCTTCTGCTTCTCAAGCAGCTTTCTCTTTCTTGAGATATCACCACCGTAACACTTGGCAGTTACATCCTTTCTGAAAGCAGATACAGTCTCTCGAGATATTATATTGCCACCAATAGCAGCCTGTATAGCAATCTTGAATTGCTGACGTGGAATCTCACCTTTTAAGCGCTCTACGACCTGACGTCCACGAGTCTGCGCATTGCCTTTGAAAACAAGCTGAGAAAGCGCATCAACAGGATCTCCGTTTACAAGAATATCCATTCTTACAAGCTCTGTTGTCTTATAGCCATTTACGCTGTAATCAAAAGAAGCATAACCACGTGAAATAGACTTCAAACGGTCATAGAAATCAAATAGCACTTCAGCAAGCGGCATCTCATAAATCAGCTCAACACGCTTCTCGTCTAGGTAGTTCATAGCAGTCTGCACACCACGCTTTTCCAAGCATAGCGTGATTATTGGGCCAACGAACTGAGTTGGAGTGATAATCGATGCGCTGATATATGGCTCCTCTGTACTATCGATTCTCATTGGATCTGGATATTCAAGAGGATTATCGATATATAGAGTCTCACCATTCTTCATATGAACGATATATCTAACAGAAGGAGAAGTGAATACAATTGAGAGATCGAACTCTCTCTCGATTCTCTCTTGTATTACCTCAAGGTGAAGCATTCCAAGAAAGCCACATCTGAAGCCAAAGCCAAGAGCTGCAGAGTTGTCTTTCTCATAAATCAAAGACGCATCATTGAGTTTCAGACGCTCAATAGCTTCCTGCAGTTCCTCATAGTCATTTGAATCAACTGGATAGATTGATGAGAATACTACAGGCTTAACCTCTTTAAAGCCTGGAAGCGGCTCTTTAGCAGGATTTGCTTTCGCTGTTACAGTGTCTCCAACACGAATATCACTTATGTTCTTGATTCCAGCAATGAAGTAACCAACGTCTCCAGCAGATAGCGAAGGCTTAGATACAAGCGTAAGCTGGAATATTCCAAGGTCCTCTATCTGGTATTCAGCATTTGAGTGCATAAAGACAATAGTGTCACCCTTCTTAACAGAACCAGCAAAAATACGAGCATGTACTATTACACCTCTATATGGGTCATAGTGCGAGTCGAATATAAGTGCCTGAAGTGGCTCATCATAGCTCTCAGGAGGAGCTGGGATATAGTTGACAATAGCCTCAAAGAGGTCATCAACTCCAACGCCAGTCTTTGCACTGACTAGCTGTGTCATATCAGAATCTAGGCCAAGGTCATGATCGATCTGATGAAGACATGAAGGAATATCTGCACTAGGAAGGTCAATCTTATTGATTACAGGAATAACTTCAAGATTATGTTCCATTGCAAGGTATAGATTGGCAAGCGTCTGAGCTTCAACGCCCTGAGACGCATCAATCAATAAAAGCGCACCCTCGCATGAAGAGATAGCTCTTGATACTTCATATGTAAAGTCTACGTGCCCGGGAGTATCAACAAGGTTGAGTTCATACTCCTCTCCATTCTTAGCGACATATGGAATAGTTACAGCCTGGCTCTTGATTGTAATGCCACGCTCTCTCTCGATATCCATGTTATCAAGCATCTGATTCTGCTGAGGGCCACGTGATGTAACAAGCTTAGCTTTCTCAATGAATCTATCTGCAAGAGTAGATTTACCATGGTCAATATGTGCAATAATGCAAAAGTTTCTCTTGTGCTTTATATCCATCTATTTCAAATCCGTAATATGCTTAGCCTTTGGAAGACCAAAGAGCTCTCTGATTTCAGCATCTGATAGTGTCTCTTTCTCAACAAGCGCATTTGTAAGAGCATCAAGCTGATCGCGGTGAAGAGTTATGATATCTCTGGTATCATTCATGCACTTATCAAGTATCTTATGTACCTCTGAGTCAATCTTCTTAGCTGTTTCTTCGCTATAGTCCTTGTGCTGAGCAATCTCACGGCCGAGGAATAGAGGCTCATCATCACTTGCAAGTGAGATAAAGCCAAGCGCTGACATACCAAACTCAGTAACCATACGATGAGCAAGCTCAGTTGCTTGCTTAATATCGTTGCTTGTACCTGTAGTTGTCTCACCATAGACGATATCTTCAGCTACATAACCTCCCATGCATACTTTGATTCTATCTTCAAGATAGGATCTGGTAAGTGTGTAGTTCTCTTTCTCAGGAAGGCTCATAGTAAGACCAAGAGCTCTGCCATGAGGGATGATAGTTACTTTATGAAGCGGATCTACATGCTTTAGATAATAATGAAGGATAGTGTGTCCTGCCTCATGATAAGCAGTTGCACGCTTTTCTTCTTCTGTCATGAATACGCTTGCTCTAGCAACACCGAGGAGAATCTTATCTCTAGCCTCTTCAAAGTCATCCATTGAGACTTCTTTTCTATCTTTTCTAGCAGCAAATAGCGCAGCTTCATTAACAAGGTTAGCAAGGTCTGCACCGCTTGTGCCAGGAGTAGCTCTAGCGATTCTATCAAGCTCAACATCGCTTGTAAGGTGTACACGCTTACAATGTATTCTGAGAATATCGAGTCTCTCCTGTACATCAGGAAGCGCAACAGTAACCTGTCTATCAAAACGTCCAGGTCTCAATAGAGCTGGGTCAAGTACGTCTGGTCTGTTAGTAGCTGCGATTACGATTACGCCAGGCTCAGCAGAGAAACCATCCATCTCTACCAGCATCTGGTTAAGAGTCTGCTCTCTCTCATCATGGCCACCGCCAAGTCCTGAGCCTCTTGCTCTACCAACAGCATCAAGCTCATCGATGAAGATAATACATGGCGCACTCTTTCTAGCTTGTTCAAAGAGGTCTCTGACACGAGCAGCGCCCATACCGACAAACATCTCAACAAAGTCTGAACCAGAAGTATGCAAGAATGTAACACCAGCTTCGCCTGCTACAGCACGAGCAAGAAGAGTCTTACCAGTTCCTGGAGGGCCTACTAAAAGAACGCCTTTAGGAATCTTTGCGCCGATTTCTACGAACTTCTTAGGATTCTTTAGAAAATCTACAACTTCCTGCAGCTCATATTTAGCTTCTTTCTGTCCAGCAACATCGGCAAATGTTACGTTGTTGTCTTTCTTTGTGTACTCTTTAGCAAGTGATTTACCAAGTCCACCCATCATCTTGCCGCCACCAAATGCACCAGACTGACGCATCATTATGTACATTATGAAGCAGAAAATGATCCATGGAACAAGCTGGATTATCACATACCAAATAGGAGTAGACTCTACAGCACCCTTTATAACAGCATCAGTTGCAAGAAGTCTTTCCATAAGCTTAGGATCTGAATAAGGGATTCTAGCACTGCGCTCTATACCATCTGAAAGCGTATACTTAATCTGACTGTTGCCAACAATGCTTACAGTCTTAACCTTATTCTGATCAACATATGAAATAAACTCTGAATATGTAGATTCCAAGCTCTTTACATTGTTATTTGAGAAGAAAATAGCAAAGAATGAAAAGAGAAGTATAAGCACTGCTACAAATGCAAGTCTATTGCGCTTGCCACCCTTGAATCCGCCCTTGTTATTGTTTGGATTTGAGCCCCAGTACTTGTATTCATCATACATGTTCCTCTTCTTCTGCTCATCTTTCTTAGGCTCTTCATGCTTTGGCTCTTCAGCTTTAGGACTCTCTTTCTCAGGAGCTTCCTCTTTTTTGCTATCCTCTACAGCCTCAGCTTCAAAGACCTCATCTTCTTTTTTGATATCTTCTTTATCGTCCATCAAGGATTCCTTTATCTGATTGATTAATCTTTATAATCATAGCTATAAATGCAAAAACCAACAAGTAGAGCAAATGGCAATTAATTGTTGCCTATCAGGGTCTTACTACCATCGTTTTTTGAATTAAATGAAGTTATTGTTGTGTTATCTCACAAAATAGTATTCATTAGAAGTAACTTGTACTAACTTCCAGTTGTAGCTAGCAACATAATTCAGGACTGCACCACGCACGTGAAATGAATCATCATTAGCTAAAGCACCAAAGCGCTGCCAAGAGTCAGAGCCAAAGCTTTTATTAACTACGTCAGTATTCAGGATATTTATATGTATTTCTCCACCATATGAGAGAGCATAATCGACTTGAGTGGAATCAGAATAAGCTAAGTCTTCACTATCTGAGTACAGGATAAGAACGCTATAAGGTGGAGTATATGGCTGTATCTTATTGTCTTTATAGCTGCTATAGCAGAGATACCCTATTCCTATTGCTATTAACAGAAGCAAAAAGACAATGATCAACTGTACATATCCTCTCATCTATTATCCTTCCTCTTTCGTTCAGCATAACATTGTATTTGCCAATCAGATAGGAGGTTCTTGAGCTTTTAGCTATATTTCAGTGCTATGTACTCACCTTCTCTACCTAAGAAAGCTTTGCTGAGTCTGTCTTTTCCGCCGTAGATGCGTGCAAAGAGTGCTATGATAGTGCCTCTGTCTTCAAGAATGATAGATGAAGGGACTTTGTATTCTTTCTCTAGTTCAGAGACTTTCTTTTTGCCTTCTTTTAGTTCTATCTCATCAAGAGGTCTGCTTGAGCGGAAGATTGCGTATTGTGATATAGAAGATGTATCGACTATGAGTGTTTTATCGTCTTCTTTTTCTTTCACTACTTCAAATGGCCCCGCTTTATGGCTATTGAAAGGCACTACAAAGTCCCATAGTGAAGGATAGAAACGGATAGAGTCTTTTAACACATAAACAGTCATATCTTTTTTGATTATCTTGCTGCTTTGTTTATTAGATGCAGAAATGATCTCATCTATGAATGCACGTGATACTCTTTCTTTATTGCCAAAATAGCTATTGATCCTATATATGATATCATCCTGACACCAGCGTGGAGCATGGACGAATGATGCTTTATCTATAGACACATAAAAGCCAAAATGGGCATTAATTAAGTTATTGTATTTATTTCTGAATGATTGGATATTCTCAGAGATAGAACTGATCAGTTCTCTCTCATGCTCTCTAATCAAAGGGAGAATATTGTGTCTGATTCTATTTCTTCTGTATTCATCATCGCTATTAGTTGAATCTTCAGACCAAGAGAGAGATGCAGAAGAAAGAATAGAGAGTATATCTTTTTTCGATAGAGATAACAGTGGACGATATAAATAGCCATCAGACCTTTGAATGCCAGAGAGCGAATAGAGCGGCGCTGCGTCTAGAGATCGCATTATAAAGCTCTCAACTTGGTCTTCTCTGTGATGTGCTGTAAGGATATATGAAAAGTCATATTTCTCTCTATATTCTTCAAGAGCTGAATATCTGAGTCTTCTTGCAGCTGCTTCTATGCCGCATTTGCTCTCTTTAGCGACTTTATCGACAAGGCCTTTTTCTAGTGTTATCACGTCAAGCGGAATACCAAGTGATTTTGCATTTTTCTTATTGAGCTTTATTTCTTCATCAAGCTCATCACTTCTTCTGATATTATGGTTTACATATAGCGCTGTAGTTCTATCTTTAGCTAAAAGGGAGAGAATATATAGAAGTGCAAGCGAATCAGAGCCACCAGAGAAAGCAACTAATAGCTTTCCTTCTGGTATATCAAGCCTTGAAAGAATTGACGCTTTGAACGAGTTTTGCAAACTCTTCTCCTTCTATTAAGCTGATTATAGCATCACGCGCTCTATCTGTTGATGCTTCAATCAATGCACTGTCTTCTGCGCTTGGACGAGAGAGAACATAATCAGGAACAGATACACCCTCCTCAGGTCTTCCTATTCCTATATAGATTCTTATGAAGTTCTCTCCATAGTTTGCGATTATAGACTTCAGTCCGTTGTGTCCTGCGCTGCCGCCGCCTCTTTTGATTCTCAACTTTCCAGGAGGGAGATCCATCTGATCTACAACGACAACAACTTCTTCTCCATCTTTGACAAGCTCTGGAAAAATCTCACCACTGTTATTCATATAAGTCAAAGGCTCTATAAGAGTGAAATTTTTGCCATCTGCGCGCTTATAAAGACGGAAGCAGCGCTTCCTAAGCTTCAAGAGCTTCTGCGCTGCTACCTTCTCAATTGTTTTGAAACCGACATTGTGTCTGGTTCCTTCATATTCTGCACCTGGGTTTCCAAGTCCAAAAACAATCATGTTATTTTGTCTCTGCGTCTGCTGCTGGAGCTGCTGCTGCATCTGCTGGAGCTGCTGCATCGTCTGCTGTCTCAGCTGGAGCTTCTTCCTTAACATACTTAACAGAAGCAACTGTAGCCTCTGGATCTGTAAGAATCTTGATAGAAGCTGGAACAACAAGCTGATCTACTCTGAGAGACTCGTTTACGCCAAGAGCTGATACGTCTGCCTTGATAAGCTCTGGAAGATCCTTTGGAAGACATTCGATTTCAACTTCATGAGTAACCTGATCAAGAACTGCACCAGACTTGCATGCCTCTGGGTTGCCCTCGAGCTCAATTCTAACGTGAGTTCTAACAACGTGGCCAGCTGTAACTTCATAGAAGTCAACATGCTTTACGATACCCTTTAGGAGGTCTTCCTGATATGTCTTAACGAATACTCTATGTGGATCCTTGTCACCTTCAACTGTTAGAGCGATAAGAGTAGACTCACTGAAAGTGTTCTTCTTCAAGTTGAACTCTCTAGCATTGAGTACTACATGCTCTGGCTCCATCTTGCCGTAGATAACTGCTGGAATCTTACCGTTTCTTGTAAGTCTTCTTGAACCTGCTGAACCGAAATCTTCAGTTCTCTTAACTGCGCTGAGTGTCTTGTTCTCTGCCATTTTCTTCTCCTTATACTCTCGCTGGATAACCAGCTACCATTGAGTGCCAGAAGGCACAGTGTCAAATAATATAGATTATGATGATTTTTAGCAATAGCTATAAAGGAATCTGGGAAGGGAGGACTCGAACCTCCGAGTGCAGGTATCAAAAACCCGTGCCTTAACCACTTGGCTACTTCCCAAAGCAATATTGAAGTTAGCAGAAATAGAGATTCTCGTCCATAACATCAGCCAACTTTTCGAATGATTTGAAGCAATAATGCCAGAATTTATCTAAATCTACTCCTGTTGCAAATAAAACGTTTTTCTCTCCATCAGACTCATATGTCATTCCATACTTCTCTTCATCTTCAAGTTCTACTCTTATAGACTTCCTCTCGAAAGTGAAGATTGAGTTGTCATAAAGGTAGAGAATAGTGCATGGATCATGCACCAGAGGCATAGTGCCATTGCTCTTTATATTCGCAGGTATATAGAAAGAAAGCTGAGAGAGAATAAGGCGTTTAAATGCAGACTCTCTCAGTGCTTTGATTCTCTCGTAAATATCCTCGCTTAGAATAACACGCTGTGTGATATCGAGAGCCATCATCACAACTTCTACTCCAGAAGAGAATACGATATCTGCAGCTTCTGGGTCTCCGAAAATATTGAACTCAGCCCACTCTGATGCGTTGCCGCCAGAGAGTGAACCTCCCATAACTACAATGCGCTTCAGTGCTTTCTTGATCTTAGGCTCTCTCATCATCATTCTCGCAAGGTCTGTATATGGCCCAACAGAGACAAATGTGATTTCACCCGGATTAGACATTATGATTTTTATTGCGTTATCGATTGCATCCTCTATTTTCTCTTCTTTTCGAGGAGGAAATACAGGACCAGCAAGTCCATTTTCGCCATGGAATGAGCTTGCATCGACTACATCTCGCTTCAAAGGTCTCTCGCTGCCTCTATAAACAGGTGCATCAAACTTGACAGCGTCTCTGATATTCAGCGTATTTGGAAGCGTATGACGAAGCGCAACGTTTCCAGCAGTTGCTATCAGAGCTTCAACTTTTATCTTGTCACTAAGCCCACGAGCAAGCTCAATAGCTATAGCATCATCTTCGCCTGTGTCTACATCTAGAATTATTATTTCCATATTTCACCTATGATCTATTGTAATTGATTCAAGCGTCTCTCTGATCTTTGGCCTCTCTTCTTCTGCGCTGTAGCCAAATGCTATGACTATTCCAACTTCGTCTTCAGCGTTATCAAGGCCAAGCGCACTTATAAGCCTATCGTTATCGTAGCCTTCAATAGCGCAGCTCTCGATGCCGAGCTCTGCTGCAGCAGTCATCATATTAGCAGCAGCTATATAGCTCTGGCTTCTTGACCACATATCGACTCTGCCTTCTCTTTTGAGCATTTCATAGTAGCCTTTGTAATCATCTATGAATACTTCAAGAGGATCTGGAAAGCGAGATGCTCTCTCTTTGACAAAAGAAGAATAAGGGTCAAAGCTCTTTTCTTTCTTTACAGTTATTACAATAGTAATTGGCGCGCTTTTCATGCTCTCTTGGTAGTAGCACTCAGAGAGAATGTCACTAGATTTTGTTATATGAAAGCACCATGGCTCAAGGCCAAAAGAGGAAGGGGATAGACGCCCTGCTTCAAGAATGACTTTAAGCTTCTCTTCTTCTACCTGCCTATTCAAATAGTGCTTGCAAGCAAAGCGATGAGTCAAGAATTCAATTGTCTTTGTCATTCAATCTCCATATAGTCTCTAAAGCGACTTTGATCATTTTTCCATTTCCTTCCATTCTCTCTTCATCTTTGAAAGATTCTCCAGTAACACAGTTATCTGTCATAGTGAGAATAGAGAGCGCCTTCTTTTTGAGGTATTGCGCAGTAGAGTATAGTGCATAAGTCTCCATATCTTGCGCAAGCGCACCGAGGGACGCCCACTTCTTCCATGAGTCACTTCCAAGTGCATTGTAAGATGAGAAGCAATCAGAAGAGAAAATCATGCCAGCAGTATATTCATAGCCAAGTGCTTTAACGCTATCAAGTGCTGCTTCAAGTGTCTCAAAGTCAGGAGCTGGAGATAGCGTTCCCTTCAGATCATATTGATGCGCCCAGCCAGTATCTGTGCTGCTAGTGAGCGCAAATATAAGCTCCCCTACTTCAAGTTCCCTCTGAAGGCCTCCAGATGTGCCTATTCTTATGATTCTATCAACGTCATAGAACTTATATAGCTCATATGAGTAGATGCCTGCACTAGGGCCACCCATGCCTGATGCCATTACTGTTACAGGAACACCTTTATATGTTCCAGTGTAGCCAAGTACATTTCTTACATCTGTAACAAGCTCAGCTCCGTCCAGAAAGCGCTCTGCTGCGAACTTAGCTCTAAGCGGATCTCCTGGAAGGAGCACATTCTTTGCAATCTGATTATTTTCTGCTCTGTTATGTGGTGTCATGATGAACTCTTATTATATGGCTTACCAGAAGCTTGTGGCGCATAGTCGCGTCCTGAGAAGACGACAAGCGCAATAAGCGTTACAAGGTAAGGCAGGATATTGAATACTTCAGATGGGAATGAAGCCAATGCTGAAAAATTGATAGATAGTACAGAGAGTGCCTGAGCAGCTCCAAAGAGAAGCGCAGCACCTGTTACGCCCCATGGATTCCAGCGCCCAAATGCAACTGCTGCAAGTGCGATGAAGCCTCTGCCATTGATCAGGTTCGAAGTGAACTGGATAGTCTGAGTAAGCACAACGCAGCCACCTGCGAGACCGCCAAGAAGTCCTGAGATCAATACTCCAATATATCTTGTTCTTCTTACATTGATGCCTACGCTGTCTGCAGCTGCAGGATGCTCACCACATGCTCTTAGATGCATTCCAAATGGAGTCTTATAGAGCATGAACCATGAAAGGAGCACTACGACTATAGCGATATAGAATGTTGGGTAGAATCCTAAACGGTCAGGAAGCATTCCAGCTTTGAACATCTTTGATCTATCTGCCTTGAAGAGAATCTGGCATGCAAATATAGTAACGCCATCTGCAAGGAGGTTGATACCTGTTCCAGATATCGTCTGCTCTGCTTTCAGATCGATTGAAGCAAGTCCATGGATCAATGAGAAGAGACCTGAGACAACAGCAGCAGAGAGAAGCGCTATAGCTATAGAAGAACGTCCAAATCCATTTGCTTCCAAGAGGTAATGGACACACGCAGCTGTACAAGCTCCGATGCTCATGAGGCCTTCAAGTGCAACATTTACTACTCCGCTCTTTTCGCAGATCATGCCGCCGATCGCTGTAATAAGGATAGGAGCTACAATCATCATGATTGTTGGTATGTTGTTCAAAATCAGCATTTTGCTACCTCCTCTTCCCTTCTGACTAACTTCTTAGCTCTATATTCACGAACTAGAGCAAGACCGCTTCTGAGAGCAATGAATATTACAATGAGGCCCTGGATAATGAATGTGATCTCTTTAGGAATATCCATGCCTTGCATAATTGACTGTGCCTGCTTCAGGACTCCGAATAAGAGACCTGCGAGGAATATGCCAAGTGCTTTGCTGTTTCCAACAAGCGCAACTGCGATTCCCATAAAGCCATAGTTATCCTGCCCCTGGATGATTCTGCCTGTAGTGTATGCGCCGCCAAGGAGCACGCATGCGCCTGCTAAGCCTGCAAATGCGCCAGATATAGCCATTGAAAGCGAAATCGCTCTAGTGTCATTGATTCCTGAGCATCTTGCTGCGTCTTTATTGTATCCTGTAGCTCTCAGTCCAAAACCAAGCTTTGTCTTCTCCATTATGAATGAATAGATAAGACATGCTGCAATCATGAAGAAGAAGCCAATATTGAGGTTTGAATTTGAAATCAGGAACTTATGCAGAAAAGCACTAGCCTGGATAGGTGCAGTCTGATATGTCTTGTTGATAGTTCCTGCAGGCATCTGGAAAGCGATAAGACGCGAAAGGTACAGCGCTATATAGTTCAGCATGATAGTCGCAACGACTTCGCTGACTTTGAACTTAGCTTTCAGAATGCCAACGATACCGCCCCAGAGAGCACCAGCAATAACAGAGACAAAGAGGCATAAGAGCCACTGGCCTCTGAATGATGGGATGCAGACAGCTATAGCCTGAGCAGCAATCATTCCCATAGCGTACTGGCCTTCAGCTCCGATATTAAATAGGCCTACACGTGCTGCGAATCCCATTGAAAGGCCACAGAGCACATAAGGAATCGAATAAGCCAGAGTCTCTCCGACATTTCTGAAGTTCCAGGTGCCATTCTTATTGGCTTTGCCTATGATTGATTGGAAGATGGATTTGAAAAGACCAGAAGGATTCCTTCCAACTAAGAGAACAAGTATTGTAGCAACTAAGAAGCCAAGTATTACAACAAGCACAGAGGTTGCAGCATCACTTGAGAGGAACCAATCTATGAAGTTCTGTTTTTCTCTCTTTTTCATTTCTCCTCCTTTTTGATGCCTGTCATCATAAGACCAATCTCTTCCTGGGTTACTTCGCCTTCGTTGTAGATACCGACGATAGAACCCTTTGAAATAGTTGCGATCCTATCACAAAGATTCATGATCTCATCAAGCTCAAATGATACTAATAGCACAGCTCTGCCTTTATCGCGCTCATTTATCAATCTGGCTCTTATGTACTCAATAGCACCAACGTCTAAGCCTCTTGTAGGCTGCGCAACTAAAAGCACATTAGGAGATAGTGAGATCTCACGCGCAACGATGACTTTCTGCTGGTTGCCGCCAGAGAGAGAACCAGCTGGAGTGTTGCCGCCCTCTCCAGACCTTACATCAAACTCTTTTATAAGCTCATCGGCATTCTCTCTTATCTTCTTGTAATCAAGCACGCCGAACTTCTTCGTGTACTTATCCTCGTAATAATCTTTAAGCACCATATTCTCAGCAATAGTCATGCCAGCAATTATTCCATGCTTCTGCCTATCTTCTGGAATATGGCCAATGCCTCTTTCAATACGCTCACGGATTGTAAGAGATGTAATATCTTCACCATCTAATATAATGGAGCCACTCTCAGCTTTAGTAAGGCCCGATAGAGCGTAGAAGAGCTCTGTCTGTCCATTTCCGTCGACACCTGCAATGCCGACTATCTCGCCCTTCCTTACATCAAGAGAGAGATCCTTTACCTTCATTGTCCCAATTGAGTCCTTCACGGAAAGATTCTCAATTGAAAGCGCAACTTCACCAGGCTTACATGGACTCTTTTCTATATCAAAGCGAACAGGACGGCCAACCATCATTGTTGCAAGCTCCTGCTCACTAGTATTTTCTGTGATATCTACTGTGCCAATATAGCGTCCGCGACGAAGCACAGAGCATCTATCTGCAACAGCTTTGATTTCCTTTAGCTTATGAGTGATAAGCACAATAGTCTTACCCTCTTTTTTGAGCGTTCTGATTATCTCAATAAGCTCATCGATCTCCTGCGGTGTCAGAACAGCAGTAGGCTCATCGAGGATGATGATATCTGAATCAGAGTAGAGCGTCTTGAGAATCTCGACACGCTGCTGCTGGCCAACTGTGATGTCATCGATCTTTGCCTTTGGGTCTACAAATAGCCCATAGCGCTCAGAAAGCTCTTTGACTTTCTCTTCAGCAGCTTTAAGAGAAAGAATTCCGAATTTGTTTTTTGGCTCTCTGCCAAGCACGATGTTCTCTGTAACTGTATAGTTATGAACAAGCTTGAAATGCTGATGGACCATTCCAATGCCAAGTTCAGTTGCAACATTAGGATTCTTGATATCTACTTTATTGCCTTTGATGTAGATCTCTCCACTATCTGCTGCATAGGCACCAAATAAGACAGACATCAGAGTGCTCTTTCCAGCACCATTCTCGCCAAGAATTGCATGAACTTCATTCTCTTTTACAGCAAGATTGACATTATCATTTGCGATAATGCCAGGGAATGTCTTGGTAATGCCCCTCATCTCAATAGCGTATTTGCTCATATTTTACCTTGAAAAACATATAGGCACGCAAAAGCTGCGTGCCCGTAAAAATATCAATCAGTCGTCGATAGCTGAAAGTCCTGCTGGAACCTTGCCTGCAGCGAGTGCTGAAGCATAAGTCTTATCAATAGTGATTGAACCAGAGAGAATCTGATCTGCAACTTTGTCTGCAGCTTCAATAGCTTCCTTAGAAAGTGCTGGGTTAGCCTTTGAGTAGCCTACGCCGCCATTCTTCAGGTTCTGAACTACAACGCCGCCCTTCCATGTGCCATTAGCTGTTTTCTCAAGTGCGTCGATTGTAGAGTTCTCTACGACTTTAAGCATTGATGTAAGAACTGCTGAGTTCTTTCCATCATATATGCCATCTTCATACTGGTCAGAGTCTACGCCGATAGCCCATACGTTCTTGCCAGCCATTCTATACTCTTTAGCCTGTGCAATTGTACCGTTGCCTGTACCACCTGCTGCTGAGAAGATGCAGTATACGCCATTGTCGTACCAGCTCTTAGCTACAGTCTTAGCAAGCTCTGGAGCAGCCCATGAGTTAGCATAGTAATCTACGAGCTCTGCATTAGGATAGATGCTCTTGATACCTTCAAAGTAACCAATCTCGAACTTTGTGATTGTTGCGCCTGGAATACCGCCGATGAATCCAAACTTAGGATTTTCGATTCCGTCTTTCTTTGCCTGCATAGCAGCTGCAACACCAACCATGTATGAGCCCTGCTCTTCCTCATAGATGTACTGAATCAGATTGTCGCTGTCTAGGCACCAGTCAACGTCAACGATGATGAACTTCTGATCTGGATAGAGGCCAACAACTTCATTGATTGCATCACTCCATGTAAAGCCAGTTGTGATAATCAGGTTCCAATCCCCTTCAGCTGCGTTCTTGAGGTTAGGAATATACTCATCTGTTGTCTGAGCTGTAATATTCTGATAAAGAGTGCCCTTGCCTTTCCCCTCATCACCATAGAACTGAAGCATTCCACGCCAAGCTGCAGCGTTGAATGATTTATCATCTATGCCTGTTGAGTCTGTAAGAAGCACTGCTTTGATCTGATCGCTTGATGAAGACTCTTTAGCTCCATTAGCGAATAGAGAGATGGCACATAATAGCACCAGTACTATGGATATCGCTTTTTTCATAATATCCGCCTCCTTGTATTATACTTTTCCATATTAACAGCAAGAGCGGCTTTTTTCTTCAATTTTTTTAAAGATTATCTAGATAAAACGCGCAGGAAACAGCTCCAAATGCTCTTTTCGCGCTAAAGCGACAGCCTTCAGATAGAGTTTCTCATAGTCACTGCCCTTCTTTACTAGCATATATACAGCGCTTCCAGACCCAGATAGAGAGACAAAGTGAGAAGGAAAAGCTTTCTCTATTTTCTTCACTAAAGCATCATCAGCTCTTTCAAAGTCATTAGGATAATCTTTCTTTGAAATAGATTGAGAGAGAGGAGGAAGAGTAACATACACCCTTTCTATAGAATCAAGATATGAATAAGCATTTCCTGTTGAAACACCCTCTAGAGGCATGAATATAATAAGGCCTAAGTAGCTAAGAAGCCCTTCTGCTTTCTCTATTATCTCGCCGCGGCCTTTGACACGCGCGAGAGAAAGAGAAGAAGTAAAGAATGGCACATCAGAGCCAATAGAGAGTGCTAAATCTTGGATTTCAGCAAAAGAAAAAGCGCCGAATTCTTTGTTGAGCGCTAAAAGCACAGACGCAGCATCACTGCTTCCACCGCCAAGCCCCGCTTTAGATGGGATAAGCTTATCAACTCTGATTTTGATAGAGAAAGCCTTTCCGCTTTTTGCAGCATATAGCTTCGCAGCCTTTTCCATCAGATCAGGCTTTGAGCCATCAAGGTACTCTACATTGCTTCTGATTTCTATCACTAGCTCATCTGATGGCTTAATATCTATTTCGAGGATATCAGAGAGAGAAGTACGTACAAAATATGAATCAATTTCATGAAAACCATCTTCTCTTTTGCCTTTAACAGCAAGGCCTACATTTATCTTTGAATATGCATTAACAATCATTTAGCACCACACTAACATAAAGTGTAGTCAAAGTTAGCTATTTTGCATATGCTTAATATCTATGGAAAAGAGAATAAGGGGAATACTATTCGATAAAGACGGAACTCTCTTCAATTATGGAGAAGTCTGGGGAAGCGTTATCGATAATATGCTCAGAACAACTATACCTATGAATAAACTGACAGATGAGGAGAAAGAGCGATGTCTTCATTCCTTTGAAGTTGTTATTGGTGTAGATAAGGATGGCAACAACTATCCAGAAGGCATTCTCTTCAGACATAACAATATTCCATCAGCAATAATCAGATTAGTAGCAACTAGCATAAAATACCGCCTCAATATATATAAAGTCACAAAAGCATTCCTGAATCTGATGAAGCGAAGTGACTATGGCATTGATGAGAAGATAAAGCAGATGAACTTCTCTAACGTCAAATCTGTATTCAGAGCATGCAAAAACAGAGGAATGATCATTGGTATCGTAACTAATGACATTACAAGCTCTACTAAGCTATTTATCGAGCGCATGGGTGTTGAAGACCTCATCTCATACATCAGATGCGGCGACTCAGACTGCAAGAAGAAGCCTAACGCAGAAGCAATAAGACAGTTCTGCGAAGAGTATGAGATATCAGAAGATGAAGTTGCTGTTGTTGGAGACACTATAATCGATATGGAATTCGCAAAGAATGGCAAAGTCGGATATAGCGTCGCACTCTTGACAGGCTCTGGCGACAAAGAAGCGCTTCAGAAGCTCTCTAACGTAATATATCCAGAGCTTATCGACATGCTTAAAGATCCTGTCCTTTTTCCACAAAAGGGCCAAAAAGTACAATAACTAGCCATTAACTACTATAGTTAATAGTCACTACTACTTGATTAAACTCATCATCTCCAATAAATTATTTCATATCACTATTTTTACATTCCCCTTTCAAGTGTCAAAATAGCTGATATATGGAGATTAACTACTATGGCTCATAAATGGGATATTCTCAAAAGCTATCCTGACTTAGTTGAAGGTAAATGGCCAACTATTCCTGCTCTATTTGAAATCGCAGTCAGACGTTTTCCTAATAACAACAGCTTCACAGTCATTGAAAGCAGCAAAGAGACCTATACATACAAAGAAGAATACGAAGAAATCAAGAAAGCTGCATTTCTCTTGCATGCTGCAGGCCTAAAGAAAGGCGATGTAGTAATGATCAATGGAAAAAACAGCAGAGAGTGGGCAACTGCATATTTTGCTACATCATATGCTGGATGCATTGTAACTCCTATAGATAATCAGATGAAAATCGAAAGAGTTGCAGAGCTTGGTGAATTTGCTGAAGTCAAGTACGTATTTGCAGATGAAGATGTACTAGATAAACTCGAAGAGCTTGATAATGCCTGGTTCAAGAGCATCAAAGGAAAGACAGCGCTGAAAGCCAAAACAGACAAATACAGCAAAATCTATAAACTTGATAATGAACCACTAAAAGAAATGGTTCATTTAAATGAGAATGATGTAGCTGCTATACTATTCACTAGCGGAACTACAGGAAACGAAAAAGGCGCAGTACTGACGCATGCCAATATTACAAGCGACGCATACCAGGCAGCTGATGGAATGGGCGTTGATGAGAAAGACGTGCTTTATGCACTCCTTCCACTCCACCATAGCTATTGCTGCACAGCTGTATTGATTGAATCTGTACTTCATGGTGCTGAATGTCTATTTGGACATGGCATTGTAGTATCGAGGATGATCAATGATATGAAGAATGGTGGTGTAACAGTCTTCATGGGCATCCCACTGCTTTACAACAAGCTCCTAGCAGGCATTGAGAAGCAGCTCAAAGCTAAAGGCGCATTCACATTTGGCATGGTCAATGCGCTTATGAACTATAACCTCTGGTGCAAAGTTCATTTTGGAAAAACACCTATGAAGAATTTCTTCAACAAGAACATACTTGCAAAGTTAGGCTTAGACCACGCAAAGCTCTTGATCTGCGGCGCAGGTCCACTTGCTGGAGAAGTGTTCAAGAAGTACCAGGCACTTGGTCTGAACTTCTTGCAAGGCTATGGACTTACAGAGACATCCCCTATTCTCACACTCAACCCACCAGAGCACTTCAAGACAGACTCTGTTGGTAAAGTATTCCCATTTGTCGATATGATAATCGCAGATAAAGATAGTGATGGTGTTGGTGAGATCAGAGTCAAAGGCGACAACATCTGCCTAGGATACTTAAAAGACAAAGAGCACACTGATGAGCTATTTGATGAGAATGGATATCTATGCACAGGAGACCTTGGATACCTTGATGATGAGAACTACCTATTTCTCAAAGGAAGAAAGAAGAACCTGATCGTTACAGAAGGTGGCAAGAATGTATACCCTGAAGAGATTGAAGATATGTTCCAGCTCTATAGTGATATCGACCAGATACTGATCCGCGGCTTCCAGCTCAAGCCAAACGTACCATCAGAGTCCATTGAAGCTGTAATACATCCATCTGCTGAGTACTCAAAAGGCAAAGACAAATCTGCAATTGAGAAGCACATCAATGAGATAGTAAGTGAAGTCAACAAGAACCTTGTTGGCTACAAGAAGATCGAGAAGATCACTATCTTAGACGAAGCAATGGAAGTCACAACAACTCAGAAAATCAAACGCAGAACAGTTAAGGCATAACGCACCGGCTCTTAGATATCTAGGAGCCTTTTTCATTGATAACTATACTAGAGGCTAAATAAACTTTGGCCTCTATTTATTTAAATCTTCTTTTTCTCGTTTTGAAAAATACTCTTCAAGTGCCTTTTCCACTATCACAGTCTTTGGAATACCTGTATGAGCATTGTATTCATTTACTTTGTCCCAAAGAGGAGTAGCAAGATTAATATTGAAAGGTCTGCTATCTTTTCTTTCTCTAGGCATATTATTGTACTCCTCCAAATTCTTTATTCAGATAATCATCTAGTTTTCCATCTTCGATAAGCTTCAAGGCATCAGCTTGCCTCAAGTTATGCTCTGAAATCTCAATATCATCCGAGAATCCTAGAATATAGTTCTTTGAAATATTGTAGATAATCTCTGTAGGAGCTAATCCATACACCTGCTTAGCAAATATATGCTTTAGCCTCATCTCTTTATCTGGATAAAGTTTTTTCAGCTTCTCACTTCTGAACAGTCTCTTAACAATCTCTGTGATATATAGGCCAGACTTCATATACATATCGATAAAAGTATTATTCTGATCGTCAAAGCAACCTGGATTCTCTTTCTCTAACAGATCAACCATCTCTTTAACAGTTTTCTTTGGTGTAAAAATCTGGTTGGTTTTCTGAGGTGGAATGTAGTCAAAGATATCAAGATTGCTAGACTCTTCAAAGTAATCTGAAAGCTCCTTTTTAAGTCTAAGGAACTCTTTTACTGAATCATCGAAAGTAACAGGGTTGAAGATATTACCTGCAAATTCTTTCTCTTCACCTGTTTTCTCATCGGTGTACTTTCCGCCATCTCGAAGGAATCTGAATTGATCAAGAGAGATACTTGTTACTTCCTCAAATACTTTATCTGACACAATAGTATCGAAAGTTTTAAGAGTTGTCTTATCATCTCCATAAGCCATAAGGAACGAAGGAATAGTTCTAGAGAATCCTCTTAAACGATCTTTAATCCTAGTCTCTGCTTCAGCCTTAGAATCTTCCATCCTTTGAGTCTCTAAAGTTCTAACAATCTCTGCTTTCGAACTTTCAGAATATTCATTTACAAGATTATTAAGATTTTCTGTCAATTCAGTCTTCGCATCTTCAGTCGTTGTTTTGAACCATTCATTAGCAGCATTGACCTGCGCTTGTGTACTAGCATTACTTAGTAGCTCATGATGCTCTGCTTTAGCTTCTTTTAGCTTTATCTCATAATCTCCTGTAACCTTATTAACGAGAATATCACCTTGGCTTTTTAATCTTCTTTCCAATCTTTTCATATTAGAAGCAGAAAATTTCTCCCTATACTCATTACTAGCGATATTGATTAAAGGATCTATTACATCAGAATGGAATCTTTCTTTAATTTCTTTATACGGATCCTCTATTGAAGAAAGATCAAGACCAGCATTCTCTACTGCATCATTAAGCTTATCTTCAATTTCAGCTTTATCTCCATATATTGCATCGCCAAAAAGATCTTTTGCTTTGTTATTGATGAATTCATCAGAAGGATTAACATTACCGTTCTCATCTATGCATAAATCATCAGCGGTATTCTCTTCGATATTCAATTCTTTCTTAGGTTCTTTTACTGCCTCAAATTTACCAATAATGTCCAATACACATTTAGGGGCACGGAATACACTACTGATATTCTGAAACAGGAAGTCTGACATAAAACCTCTCCTAACAACTTCCTGAGAATGTATCTTTCTAGGAATAGAAAGAACCTTTTCAGCATCAAGAAGAACCATCTCACCATCATCATCTTCACCAATAACTGGGAAGAAGTTCAAAAGCTCTCTAACATTTTCCTTTCTTGTTGCCATATCACCTCTGCCATCAGAGGTTTCAGTTGAAAGGTCATTAGCAAACTCTTCAAAGATTGTAAGTGTTCTTGCAGGGTCAAAGTCAAAGAGATAAGCATTTTCTTTGCGATACCACTTCCCTGCTACACTGTATTTCCATGGATTTTGAGCCCTAAATGCAGCTTGCATATAAAGAGATGGACTCTTCATATTTGAAAGCATTAAAACAGCTGTCCATTCAGGAATAGTGACACCAGTAGTTAACTGACCAACAGATAATGTGATTGTTTTATCATTTTCTCTGATAGCCTTTCGGACTTTATCAAGAGCCTTCATAGTTTCTTCTGCATTATCATCAATCTTTCCATCACCAGCAGCCAAGACAACTTCATAGTTCTCAAATACTGGATGTTCTTTAAGCTTTTTCGCCAAAGCTTTAGCAGAATCAACACGATTCAGAATCCAAAATGTATGTTTTAGCTCTTTTCGAAGTTCTGGAGTTGAAAATGGATACTTCTCATTCTTTGTTAATGCATTTAGAAAATCATCAACAGCTTCTGGATGTTTAAATGAACCATTTCCATTGGTTTCAAAGAAAAGATTCAAGTCAAAGGCATACTCTTCAGTTTCTCCATTAATCTCAATACCATCTTCAAGCTGTCCTTTGACAATTTCAGACATCTGATAAGTATACATATTGAGCTGAGGAAGTGATTCATAAGGATTATTGCCTTCTCCTTTCCATTCTCTTTTCTTCTTTTGCTCATCAGCATATGTCCAGTTATAGATACATGTTTCTCGGAACTTATCATTAGCAAGCGCTTTAAAAGGAGTACCAGACAAGTGCAGAGTAAACTTTCTATCAACATGATCGAAAGCAACATCTGTTTTTAAGGTATCAACACCTTCATGAGCTTCATCGATTACAAGAATATCCCACTTAATATCCTTGATTTCAGCAAGTTTATTATACTTACCACCAAAGTGAAGAGAACCTTTCAAGTCTTGAAGACTTAGGAAATAAATCAATTTTGCATTTGGGTTATGAAGTTTCTCTTGTTTGAAAGTATTGTAATCTTTAACAAGTTTTCTATCTTTTACAGAATCAGTAGTACTGACAAAGTAATAATCATTGATAGTGCCTACAAACTTGTTGTAATCATCATACCAGCTATTAGCTATTGCTGGGCGATTAGTAACAATCAAAATATTCTTTGCATCTACACTTCTAATGAGATCATAAGTTGAAAGAGTCTTACCAAAACGAGGTTTACAGTTCCATAAAACTTCATCATTATCATCATTCTTGTAGTGCTCAATAGCCATGCTAACTGCTTCTGCTTGCTCATCTCTGAGGTAATACGAACTAACAGAATCCGACTTAATGGCACTAAATCGTTTAGCTCTAAAGCTATCAAACAATCTTTTAGAAATTTCGGGAGTGGTCTTAAACCATTCAGTCTTAGGATACCGCTCTATTTCATTCTTAGTAAGGAATGCATGAAAATCATGATCTGTAAAAGATTCTCCAGACCCATCGTCATAAATCGCAGAACCTCGCCATTCTTCTTGGCCTATAACATGTGCAGTATGGGTCTGCTCTTTGATTCTATCTTCAACCTTCTGCGCTTCTGTATAGCCAATCTTAATCCAGCCTTCATTATATGTAACCCCAGGTGTAGTATATGCATAACACATCGGGATAATGTTTTTACTTGTATTTATTTCAGGAGTTTTCATCAGCTCATCTCCTTAACATTTTTCTCAATAAACTCTACCTCTTCAGGACTTAAACCATATTTCTTGTAAAGCTGTTTATCGATTTCCTTAACTGAAACATTCCAGTTGATATCTGAATTAGAAGTAAAGTCCTGAAGAGGTACAAACGCCCAAACCCCTTTTTTATTGTCTTGAGTTATTTTTAATACACCCAACATAGTCCTTGCAAACTTTGTTTTTAGATACTTTAACAAAGCGTTAGCTTCAAACTTACTATCAAATGCTCCTATACTAATGAAAGATTGTGTATGCCCGATTAGGGGTTCCCCGATTAGGGGTTCCCCGATTAGGGGTGTTGATAATACTTCTCCTAATGCTCCAGAACCATTCGATTTTGGAAGTATAATTTTCCATTTTTCTAAATTCTCGTGATTGTCTACATAGTTTTTTCTTATAAACATGAATTTACGTGCATTATTTTTTCTTCCTATAATTCTGATATATTCAAGACCATCATTAGGTTCTTTATCGAAAAAAATAATTTCAGATAATTTATCAAAAATATTAGTTGTTAAGTCAAAATCATGTCCTTTACTTAATATACCATGCTTGCTGTCAACATACTTAATTTCAGGATGATCAACATGCATAAGAGAAGAAAAGCGGTAACTTTCAGGGGCATAAACCAATCTATCAAGAAAAGTTTTACTTTTGGAAATAACTTTATCTTTTATAGATCGGAGCTCTTCAATATGTGTAAACACTTTAATAGGTCCAAAATTATTCTCTCCATCCCTATAAGTTATGGCTACACCTCCCTTAATATCTGTTCCTGGAAATACCTCTTTGCTGGTTTGTTTATATGATAACACTTTAAAATGTTCATCATTTAACATCTTTTCGTTCCATTCTCTAGGAGTTTTTCCCGCATTAAATAAAAATCTTGCCGGAGTAATCAATTCAACCTTTTCTGCAGCTTTATAAGTTGCATCCATAAACAAGTTATAAACAGGCTTGTCTGATGTATTTTCGGATGTTTGCTGATATGGTGGATTTCCTATTGCAAAATCAAATTTCATGTTATTTATTCTCCCCTAAATATCTATACTTTACTGAGCGGTTAGCACCTCTCCAATCATAAATCAAACAATCATTATCAACTTGTTCTTCTTCAAAGCTGAATAAATCTAGTTGTTCTTCTGTGGCTTTGCTAAATGGTATGGTGTTAGTAAAGCCATCCATTTGCCAAATATTCCATACAATTATATTTGTTATAGTTTTTAGCTCTGACGCAGATGGATTTCTCTGCCACCTATCTTGAAGGTATTCAATAAATGTCATTAAGAGATTTATGCGAGCTATTAAGAGATTGTCACCTTGAAACTCATAACCATAAACAGATTGAAATGCTCTAGTTGTCCAAAGTAACCAATCTTCTTCACTCTCTGTATTTTCGTTTACAACTCTAAGTTTGCGATCAAGAATGCCTATTCTATTTTTGATAGGGATTATATCTCCTGATGCAGCATCATATCGTGATACGATAAATGGAGCCTCGCCGCAAGTAATCTCTAAGCGTCTTGAATATACATACTCAGTCCATGGTTTGTTTTCAGAGAACTCTATCTTATTCTCAGTTGAAGTCCACGTTTGATCTTGTTCTATATTGAATACATCTTTTCTCTCAAACCAGCTTTCATCTGCATAGTTATTCATCTGGTTGCAAATCCAAGATGGTGTAAATACTTCTGCAAAAGATTTAGTTCTATCGCTTTGAGCTTCTATTGCTTTCTGAACACGTGGCTCAATAATGTTTCCAGCTAATTGCTCTATCTGTATTTCAGATTCAGCAGGATAACTATAATAATCAGTTGCCCAAAGTATATTCTTCTTAGAAGTCTTATCCATTAGCAACTGAGGTAAAACCTGCTGAATATTGGAATCTGTTAAATCAATTAAGTTCATTCTTGTTCCTTGTTGATATCTGTCAATCTCACACCGTTATATGTCCAATACAATGCACCTTTATTTGCACCAGAAGCATTAACTTTACCCATCCTGGTATATAGCTCACGTGTAAGTGGTGATAACTTCCATTGTTTTCCTTCAAAACGCACTTCTCTATCATTAATAACATTAGCCCTAATTTTGCTATTATCAGCAAATTGAATTTCTTTACCAACAAGACCAAATAGCTTGGTTTCATTAGGAATCATAAGAAAAGCTTAATACAAGAGTATTGAATTATCAACATAATTCCATATAATAACACAGCGAATTCTAGATTTCTTTTTCATTGTCATTACTATTCTGAGAGCTGTTTTCGGTTTATATTTAAAGGTATGAGAACTATTATCAAAGACCTCTTGATTCTCCCTATGAATGAGAGAGGAAAGATTATCAATGGCGATATCGTCATTGAAGATGGAAAGATAAAGGAAGTCGGTGTCAAAGCTGAGAAGAAAGAGAGCGACAGAGTGATTGATGGCTACAATCATGTTGCACTCCCATCCTTTATAAATGCTCACACTCACCTCTCAATGGTTTTGATGAGAAACTATAAAGACACTGCTCCAGATCTTATGAGCTGGCTCTCTGAGATATTCCCTATTGAAGACAAACTCAATGAAGATGATATCTATGAAGCATCTAAACTGGGCTGCGCTGAGCTTATCAAGAGCGGCTGCACTTGCTATGCAGACATGTACTTCAAAGCCTGGAAAACAGTAAAAGCAACCAAAGAAGCAGGTATCAGAGGCATTATCGGGCAGACTTTCTTCGGAGAGCTTGATGACACTGAGAAGAGAATCAAAGAGCTTTATCCAAGAGTAAGAGATGAAATTGCAGGAGACGATAGATTCAGAGTAGACGCTGCAGTACACTCTATATACACATGCTCAGCTGAGACATATAAACGCGCATATGAGTGGGCACTTGAGATTGGCGGATTTATGAACACTCACTTAGCTGAGACTAAGACAGAGCTTGATGGCTGTTTGAAAGCACATGGAGTTAGACCTGCTGAGTATCTTGAGAAGCTTGGAGTCTTTATCGATGGAAAGACATACCTTGCACATGGCGTATGGCTTAGCGATAGCGAACTTGAGATAATCAAGCGTCATAATGCAAGCATAGTCCATAACCCATCATCCAATTGCAAGCTTGCTTCCGGAATAGCAAACATACATCACTATATCGACTCTGGAATCAATGTAGCACTTGGAACAGATGGTGCAAGCTCCAACAACAATCTTAATATGCTGAAAGAAGCCAATATCGCAGCACTTCTTGCAACTGTTTCGAATATGAGTCCAAGCGCAGTGCCTCCATATGACATCCTCGCACTGGGCACTATCAATGCTGCGCATGCGCTGGGCCTTGATGACAAGATAGGCACTATAGAAGTTGGCAAAGAGGCAGATATCACACTCTTCAATATCGATGATGTGAATACAACACCTTTCAACGACCCATATTCTGGCATTGTTTTCTCAGCAGATAGGGCTAATATAGATTATGTATTCTCAAAGGGCGAAGCAGTTCTTGAAAAAGGTGAATTGACTAAGCTTGATGAAGAAGAAATAAAGTATAATACAAAAAGACAATGGGAAAATATTTTAAGGAGATAAATAAAATGAGTGGTTATTTTTTCGATCGCGACATCACTAAGAATTCAATCAATGACAAATCAGCAAGAAAGGTTCTTGCACACGGAAAAGAGATGATGGTATGCCATCTGTACTTTGAGACAGGCGCTGTTGGAGAGGCTCATAGACATCCTCACACACAGTGTGTATATATTCTTTCTGGCAGTTTCGAGTTCAACCTTGAAGGTGATAATACTCTCATTAAAGCAGGAGATTCTGTATTTGTTCCTTCTAATGCACTTCATGGTCTAGTATGTCTTGAAAAAGGCGAGCTATTAGATATCTTCACACCAGAGCGCGAGGACTTTCTAGTATGATGGAAGATTTCAAAGCACTTGAATTCAAGAATGATGAGCTTGTTTTGATTGATCAGCGTGTGCTTCCTGGCACTCTTACATATTACAGTGCTAAAACAAGTGAAGACATTGCATTCTCAATCAAAGACATGATCGTCAGAGGTGCACCTGCTATTGGCGGCACTGCTGGATACGGCGTCTACTTTGCAGCTAAAGAAGCTAAAGGCGACAAAGCACTATTTGATGAGAAGTGCGAGAGAATCAAGACTTCTCGCCCTACTGCTGTAAACCTGATGTGGGCAGTTGACAGGATGAAGAGAAAAGCAGCTGAATGCAATATGGATCTTGATGTGCTTAAAGGGGAAGCAGATGCTATTGTAAAGGAAGACATCGAGATGAATCTCCAGATCAGCAGAATCGGAGAGAGTGTTGTCAGACCTAATGCTACTATCCTCACTCATTGCAACACTGGCGCACTTGCAACATGCGGCTGGGGTACAGCACTTGGAGTTATCAAGAGCGCACATTACAGCGGCAAGAACATCTTTGTATATGCAGATGAGACAAGACCAAGATTCCAGGGTGCAAGACTTACAGCGTGGGAGCTTGTCAGAGCAAAGATTCCATCAAAGCTTATTCCAGATAGCGCAGCAGCAACTCTCATAAGAGATGGAAAGATTGATTGCGTAATCCTCGGAGCAGATAGAATCACAGCTGAAGGTGACGTTGCAAATAAGCTTGGAACATTCGCACTCTCTATAATTGCTAAAGCTTATGGAGTTCCTTTCTACTCTGTAGCACCTACAACTACAATCGACTTCAATATGAAGAAGGGTTCAGATATCCCTATTGAAGAGAGAGATAAAGACGAAGTAAAGCGTCCAGGCGGAGTTCTAGTAGCACCTGAAGAAATGGATGTATATAATCCATGCTTTGATGTGACACCTCACCAGAACATTACTGGAATCATCACTGAAAAAGGTATTATAAGACCACCATTTGATGTGAATATTGAGCGCATCAGACGCGGAGAAACATTATAAGACGCAAAAGAAAATGCACCGGGATGGTGCATTTTCTATAAATGTTTTCAAGGCTTTATGAACTATATAAACCAACAATAAGCTCTAGAAAGCGTTGATGTACAAAGCTTTTGAGCCTTTTTCTTTATACAGAAAATTATTTATGATATATTTGAACTATAGGCGGGGGAAAAATATATGACCTTCATATGGCTTATCATTGCAATCCTTTTGATGATCGGCGAGATTTACACTCCTGGCTTCTTTTTGTTTTGTATCTCAATTGGTGCATTATCTGCTGCAGCCACAGCCCTAGTAATTAAATTAAACTCCCAAAAAGTGTTGTATAGACTTTTAGGCCAAAGAAACGCCTAACTTATTAAAAGTGTCTTT